>CALMZE010000072.1 GCA_937870585.1 uncultured Sphingomonadales bacterium
CCTTGATTCAGACAGGGTTCAACCAGAATGGGCGATGAGTGCCCGTTCTGATGCCTCGCTGGAGATTGCCATGTTGACCCTTCGCGCGCTGGGCGCTGCCGCTCTGATGCTGGTTTCCGTTCTGGCAAGTGGGTCCGTTCAGGCCCAATCGATGGAGGCCGCACCCGGCCTGGGTTCGTCTGACGAATCGGTGACATCCTCTACGCAGGATGTTGGCCCCATGGATACGCCAGCGGAATCCCAGACGCCGACTGCGCCGGCCGGGCAGACCTATCGTCGCGACGATCTGATTGCCGGAGCCGAAGGCGTATTCGGCAAGGGCGCGAAGGGCATTGCCAAGATGATCGAGACGGTTCTGGCCGATCAGGGAGAGCCTAACGCCTATATTGCGGGGCGCGAGGCGGCGGGCGCGATTGGCGTGGGCCTGCGCTACGGATCAGGCACGATGAGCCATGTAGTGGAGGGGCAACGGCCGGTTTACTGGACAGGCCCGTCCATCGGGTTCGATCTGGGAGGTGATGCAGCAAAGGTCTTCGCGCTCGTTTACAACCTCTATGACAGCCAGGAAATCTATCGCCGCTATCCGCAGGTCGAAGGGCGCGTTTATTATGTCGGTGGCCTCTCTGCCACCTATTTGCGGCGCGGCAATGTGGTCGTCATCCCGATCCGACTGGGCGTCGGGCTGCGCGCAGGCGTGAATGCGGGCTATCTGAAATTCTCGGAAACGTCGAAAATTCTTCCCTTCTGATCAGTTGCCATCGCCTTCTTGCGGCATGAGGAATTTGACACGCCGGTTGGCGAAATCGATTGAGACGCGCCGGAAGGCCCGCAGGCTTTCCATGCCGAGAAGCATGGCCGGGCGGCGCGACAGGCCGAATTTGGCAAACGGATGGGCATCCGCAAAGGCAATGGCGGCATTGCTGATGCGGATGCCGCCGATCCGCATCCGCCCGACCATCGCATAGTCTGCCGGGACGCGTTCTCCGACCACGCTGACCAGTTCAACCGGGCGGAAGCTGGACGCAGGCGACTGGCGCAGCATCACCTTGCGCAAGGGGCTGTTGCCGACCGAATTCTGGCCGCCTGTATCCACGATCACGCGAATCTCTTCACCTTGTGCATCAGCATCCACCAGCACCAGTTGGCCGAGCTTGTTCTTGGCGGTGACGACAATCGTGCCCGCGGGGTCCTTCTCCTTCTTCACCGCTTCCGTGTTGGCGGGTTCCACCCGCATTGTCTGCTGCACAAAATCGAACACGACGCGCTGATTCTTCAGACTGTCTATGCCCAAAATCCCGTCTGCCCCGACATAGCGCGCAGGCAGCGCAGGAGCGGTGACATGGCGCATTTCGGTGCCGGAGACGCTTAGCCGGTCAATCTTGACCGTGCGAACATCATGTGTGCCGCCAATGGAGACCAGCTTAGACTTGCGACCATCAGGCAGCGCCAGCTTGCCTGCCAGTTCGCGTGAGATGACCGAGCGATCTGCGCCGGTATCAATGATAAAGTGGAACGGCCCTTGCCCGTTGACCATCACAGGCACGGTCAGCCGACCGCCGCTGCCCGTTTGCGTGTCGATAATCTGAGCACTGTTCGCCACTTCGGCCATTTCGTCTGACTGGATTGTCTTGGCCGCCAGAGGTGCGGATAGAAGCGCAAACAGGCTTCCGGCTAACAGGACGCGATTCATGGCTGGCTCTCCTCTTCCCGCCGATTTTCATCCCTTTCGGGCAGTGTATCACGCGTTGCCAGATCAAGCCAGCCGCATGGCTTCGGCGGCCAGCGCTTCGGCCTCCATGATCAGCGCGTCTTCCGCTGCACCGCCTGCAATGCTCTCCCGCCCGATCAGCACCAGCACTGGCACGGCGAGCGGTGAGACCTGATCGAGCGACTTGTGGAGCATCGTCGCCTGCGCGCGGTCGAGCAGCCGCACCAGCCGCCCGGCATCGGTCAGGCGCGTTCGGGCATCGGCCCATGCGGCTTCGAGCAGCACATGATCGGGCTCGTATCTGCGCAGCACATCATAGATCAGGTCGGTCGAAAAGGTCACCTGCCGCCCGGATTTGCGCTTGCCCGGCACTTGCCGTTCGACCAGCCCGGATATGACTGCCACTTCGCGAAAGGCCCGGCGCAAGAGCGCAGAATTGGCGACCCATTCGCTGAACTCATGCGCCATGATGTCGGGAGACAGCAACGCGCCGGGATCTTCGACCGGCACCAGACTCCAGATGGCAAAGGCATAGTCGGACGCGACAAAACCCACCGGTTGCAGCCCGGCACGCTCCATCCTTTTGGTGAGCAACATGGCCAGCGACTGGTGGGCGTTCCAGCCTTCAAAGCTGTAGACCAGCAGATAATGCAGCCCATTGCGCGGGAATGTTTCAATCAGAAGCTGATCGGTGCGCGGCAAGACCGAGACGCGGGCCTGCACTTCCAGCCAGAAGCGGACATCTTCCGGAAGCCGCGCCCAGCTCTCCGGTTCAGCCAGAAAGCCGCGCACCCGCTCCGCCAGATGCGTGGTGAGCGGCATCCGCGCGCCCATATAGCTCGGGATGCGCGCTGCGCGGGTGGAGGCGCGCACGGTGATTTCCAGTGCGTCCACGCGCTCCACCTCCAGATTGAGGCCAGAGAAATAGAAGCAATCGCCGGGCGCGAGCGTGCCACCGAAATATTCATCGACTGCACCCAGCTTTCGGCCATTCTTGAAGCGGATATCGACCATCGGCGTATCAACGATCACGCCCGCATTGAGCCGATGTGCCTGCGCCAAGCGCGGATGCGTCAGCCGCCATGCGCCGGGCTTTTCCTCGACCAGCCGCTGAAACCGGTCATAGGCGCGCAGGGCATAACCGCCGGTGGCGATCAGGTTGAGCAGCCGGTCAAGCGTTTCCGCAGTCAGATCAGCATAGGGCGTGGCAGTGCGGATTTCTGACAGAAGATCTGCCGCCATGAACGGTTCGGCGCAGGCCAGCCCCATGATGTGCTGGGCGAGCACATCGAGCGCGCCGTCGCGAAACGGCTCGCTGTCAATCTGGCCTGCGTCAATCGCATCGAGCGCGGCTTGCGCTTCGAGATATTCAAAGCGGTTGCCGGGCACAAGAATCGCCTCGCTCGACTCGTCCAGCCGGTGATTGGCTCGCCCGATCCGCTGGAGCAGCCGCGCCGAGCCCTTGGGCGCGCCCATCTGGATCACGCAATCGACATTGCCCCAATCTACCCCGAGATCGAGGCTGGACGTGCAAACAAGGCCGCGCAATTTTCCGGCAGCCATCGCTTCCTCAACCTTGCGGCGCGCAGCAATATCCAGACTGCCATGATGGATACCAATTGGCAGCTTCAGATCATTGGCAGTCCATAATTCCTGAAAGATGAGCTCGGCGAGCCCGCGCGTGTTGCAAAAGACGAGCGTGGTGCGGTGCGTTTCAATCTCCGCCATCACCTGCGGAATGGCATAGCGCCCTGAATGGCCAGACCAGGGCACGCGGCCTTCGGGCAGAAGAATGGCAAGATCAGGGTCTGCCCCGGCCTCGCCTTGCACCAATGTCACGGTATGGGCTTTGCCGGATGGCGCGAGCCAGCGCGCATAATCTTCCGGCACCGCAACAGTGGCAGAGAGGGCAACGCGGCGGAAGCCCGGCGCCAGCCGCTCCAGCCTTGCCAGCGCGAGGCTCAGGAGGTCACCGCGCTTGGTGCTGGCAAAGGCATGGACTTCATCGACGATCACCGTTTTCAGTCCCTCAAAGAGGAAGCGCGCATCGGGATAGGTCAAGAGCAGGCTGAGCGATTCGGGCGTGGTCAGCAGGATGTGGGGCGGGTTGACGCGCTGCCGCGCCTTGCGGTCAGACGGCGTGTCTCCGGTGCGGGTCTCGACACGGATGGGCAGGTCCGCTTCCTCAATCGGAGCCAGCAGATTGCGCCGCACATCAACAGCGAGCGCCTTGAGCGGCGACACATAGAGCGTATGGAGCCCCTCAACCGGGTTTGCCGCCAGATCAGCCAGCACAGGCAGAAAGCCCGCCAGCGTCTTGCCCGCACCGGTCGCTGCGATCAGCAACGCATCCTCGCCCCGCGCGGCAGCCTTCAGCATCGCGCGCTGATGGCTGCGCAAGGCCCAGCCCCGGCCATCAAGCCATTGCGCGAGCGCAGGAGGAAGTGCGGGGCTTTGCATTGCCTGTGTCATGCGCCATGTGGGGCCGGGAATCGAGAGACGATCAGGAGAGCGATATGTTTGCAGGTCAGGTCTGGTGGATCACAGGGGCATCGTCTGGCATTGGGGAAGGCCTTGCGGTTGAGTTGGCGAAACAGGGGGCGTCGCTCATCCTGTCTGGCCGCAACGTGGCCGAACTGGAACGGGTGGCGGCGGCGTGCGGCGATGCGCTGGTGCTGCCCTTCGAAGCGACCGAATATGCCGCCCTGCCCGGCATCACCGAACAGGCCTGGGGCTGGAAGGGCCGCGTTGATGCGCTCGTCAACAATGCCGGCATTTCGCAGCGCAGTCTGGCCATCGAAACCGATTTCAGCGTGTATGAGCGGATGATCGCGGTGGACCTGCTCGCGCCGATTGCGCTCACACAAGCCAATTTGCCGCGCATGGTGGCCGCGGGCAGCGGGCGGATCGTGGCGGTATCAAGCGTGGCGGGACTGGTCGGCTCACCAATGCGTTCAGCCTATAGCGCGGCGAAGTTCGGGCTGGTCGGCTATCATGATTCGGTGCGCGCGGAAAATGAGCATCTGGGTGTTCAGGTGCATGTCGTCGCGCCCGGCTCGGTGAAGACCAACGTCTCACGCAATGCCCTGCTCGCCGACGGATCGCGGCGCGGGGTCAGCGATGCCGTGATCGAAAACGGCATTTCGATCGAACAATCTGCGCAGACCATCCTCGCCGCGATTTCAGCAGGCCAACGCGAACTGGTGATGGCGCAAGGTATGGAGGCCGAAATCGTCCAGATGCGCCGCAGCGATCCCGAAGCTTTGTTCACGCGCATGTCTGCCGTTGTGGCGCAGGGCTATGCGCAGAAGATGAAGAGCGACGATTCGGCCTGATTATCCCCGTTATCCTCGCTATCCACAGGCAGAGATGGCCCGATTCCGCTGGCGCGACTCAGGACTTCATGAGAGCCTTGGCTCATCAGAACAGAAGCGAAGACGCAGGGAAACCTGCAGAAAAGCTTAGGTTTCGGTGATGGTAGAGCGCGTTCGGATCAGCCTTTAGGCCGTGAAGCACAGGCAAAACCATCGGGCAAGAGGCGGATCGAGCCAAGCCGGGGAGTGATCCCAAGCCGGAGCTGGTCCAACACCCCTCAAGCCCAGTGCAGTGTCCGGCTTAGGCCAATCAACGACCTGTACACCCGCCGGTGGCGCTGAGGGCAATCCGGGCAACCGGAAAGCGCGGAAGCGACGCGGACGAAGTGGGGGCTGGTAGCGATGTCAGCCCCCATTTTTGTCTGAGAGGTTGTTTGAACGCCAGCGCGAAAGGTGCGCGGCCCCAACTTACTCGCGTCCGGTGATCCGCGCGACTTCCTTGGCCACCAGCCGCTCGACAATCTCGGGCAGATGGGCGTCGAGCCAATCCTTGAGCATCGGGCGCAGCAATTCGCTCGCCAGATCTTCCACTGAAATCCCCCGAGAGAGTGAGGCCACCGGAGCAGGCGCGGTAACAGCGGAATTGAGCGCTTCGAGCGCATGGCGGCTGGCTGAAACGGCTTCTGCCGAAACGATCGGCGCAACCTGCGGCTCCGCATCATCGGCGACGCGCGTGGTCAGATCGAGCACATCGTCGCGCCGGGGGGGGGCTGCGCGGAGGTCCTTGCGGAACGGGCGCGGAGAGGAAACAGCCTCTCCATCTTCGGCGATGATCTTCTTGATCGAGGCCAGAATGTCTTCCATCGTTGTCTCGCCGCTGATTTCAGTCACCAGTCGCCGTCCCTGTTAACCCTGTTTCAGGGGGCTATGTCGGGGTTTTGCGCCGGTGTGTCAACGGTGCGGGTCGATTGAACCTTGGGTTCCGGATCATTTGACCAGTCCCAGATTTTGCTGCGTACCCGTTCAAAATTGACATTGGGATCATAGAGCGCCCCGCCATCCAGCCCCAGATCACGCGCTTCGGCCCGACCCATGGCAGAAAGGAGCGAGAAACCCGCGACATAGGCGCTGCGCTGTGCGGAGACGAGCTGCACCTTGGCGTTGAGCAATTCCTGCTCCGCATTCAAAATGTCCAGAATGGAGCGATTGCCGACGCTGTTTTCCGCGCGCACGCCTTCCAGAGACAGCGTGTTGGCAGACACCGCTTTTTCAGACGAAGCAATCACCGCGCGTGCCGCACGCCAGCTGGCATAGGCCGAGCGTGTCTGCGCGATCACGCCGCGTTCTGCCTCGATCATCTGTTCCATCACCTGACCCGAGCGCGCCTGCGCCTGGCGGATCTGCGCACCGGCCGCGCCACCCTGAAAGATCGGGATGCTCAGCTGCACACCCGCCGTGATGGCGTTGCGGCTCTGCGGCGGTACACCACCGCCCAGCGAATCGAGGAAATGGCTGTAGCTGTCATCCGCCACTGCCTGCACCTTGGGCAGCCGAGACGAGCGAGCGGTGCCGACATCATATTTCGACGCATCAACCAGCTTCTTGACCGCCGCCAGATCGGGATTTTGTTCGAGCGCGATCGAAACCGCCGTATCCGAATCGGCAGGCAGGTTGGGCAGCTCAGGCGGCTGGGACAAGGCCGTCGGCGCATGGCCAACGAGCTGCACATAGCGTTCCTTGCTGGCGATCAGCTGCGCTTCAGCGCCTTGCAACTGGCTCTCCGCAATGGCGAGGCGCGCTTCGGACTGGGCGACGTCGGTGCGGGTCAGATCGCCCACCTCAAACCGGTCGCGCGTCGCCTCCAGATTGGTCTTGAGCACGTCAACCTGATTGCGGTTGAGGCCCACAATCGCGGTATCGCGCAACACATCCATGTAAACTGCGACAACGGCGGTGAAGACATCCGATTCAACACCGCGCAGATTATCTTGGCCGGCTTTCACCCGCGACTGGGCGGCCCGCAGCGAGTTGCGTACAGCGCCGCCGGTATAAAGCGGCACAGACAGCGAAGCACGGCCATTGAGCAGGCGATCATAGCCGACCGACTGCGCGCCGTTGTTCACATTTTCATTATAGGCCCCGGTAATCCCGAAATCAGGCAGGCCATTGGCGCGCGCAATCGGCACCGTTTCATCGGTAGCACGCTGCCCGGCCCGGGCACCGGCCAGCGTGGGATTGGTCTGGTAAGCGGCCTCAAGCGCCTCGCGCAACGTTTCAGCAGACGCAGGCGCGGTCGATGCCAGCAGCGCAAAGATGGGCAGGCCAGCGAGGCGAAGGATACGCCTCAAAACCGGAAGCCCTGCGGCGCGGCAAAGCCGGGCAGTGCGACGGCTTCGGCTTCGAGGAAGGGGATCATCGCTGTCGATCCGCCCGTCTTCATGCCGCGCACAAGGCGGGATACGCCACGATCATTCCAAGCAGAGACGATGCGGCCACCTTCTTTCACTTGATCCCACAAGGCCGCAGGCACAGCGTCCACCGCACCATCGATCATAATCACATCATAAGGTGCGCCTGCGGCATGGCCGCTGTCCATCGCGCCTTCAACGACCGCAACGTCCGTGCCGTCCAGATTGGCGCGCGCAGTGGCAGCGAGCGCTGCATCGCTTTCCAGCGCGGTGACCGTGCAGCCCAGCTTGGCAAGCAATGCAGCGGCATAGCCGGTTGCGGCTCCCACCAGCAGAACGGTGCTGCCAGCTTGCACATGAGCATCCTGAATCAAGCGGGCTGTCACCAGCGGAGCGTTCAGGCTGCGGCCGTATGCCAGCGGCACGGGCACATCAACATAAGCCAGTGCCGCGCGGTCTGCAGGGACAAAACGATCGCGCTCCACCGCGTCAAGCGCGGCCAGAACAGCGGTGTCGGTGACGGCATTGGTGCGCAGCTGGTTGGAGACCATGGCCGCGCGCAGCCGGGAAAAATCATGTTCGCTCACGTCAAACTCCGTGCCACAGCTGTTATAGTAATGCAACACAGCTGGTTCTGTCGCCTGCTTTAACCGGGCAGCGTCGCTTCGCCAAGGGCAATTCCCTGTTCCGCCCCCATCAACACAGCGTCGGATTAATTGACACTTAACCATGGTCGTTCATCCGGAATGACGCGATTGCGCCATTGGCCCGATGCTTGCATTAAGATTTGCATGGGAAAGCGAATCAAAAGACTGTTCACAATCAAAACACCGCTTGAAGCTTGGCTGGTTTGCTATGCGATAGCGGTCGGCGCTGTGGAGCGGGGGCAACATTATATGGCCATGTACCCGGGCAAGGCCGGGCTTGCGCTCTTCGCCTGCTGCACCGGGGTGGTGTTCATCGCAGGCCCCAAGCTTCTCGACGCGGTTCGTGCGGGAGTCTGACTTTCCCCTCTGGCGCGAAGGCCTGGCAGGCCTTATTCTTGCCCCATGATTTCGTTTCTCAAACGCCGCAACCGCTCAGAATATGAAGGCACCGTGCTGGGTGACCTGAAGGCCTTGTTCGTCAACTCCAGCATCAACTGGTATGCACTGATCGGCGCGATTGCGGTGCCAGGCATCATTGCGGCAGCTTTCATCATGGAAAAGATGAAGGCGGAGTATCAGGAGCCGGAGGTGTATTACATCACTTCCTATAAAGCCAATCGAAGCTTGGCGGAGATCAAGGCGCAACAGGCGAAGGATGAAGTGATCCGCAAGCAGGCCGAAGCCGAGGAAGCAAAGGCCGCCGAAGTACGCCGCGCTGAATATCGCAAACTGGCCGATCTGTTCGGAATGGACGTTGAGCAAAAATAGCAGCCGCTGGATGCAGATGGCCGCCGCTTTGTCGGAGCGCGGCCGGGCGCGCACATCCCCCAATCCCAATGTCGGATGCGTTCTGGTCAAGGATGGCCGCGTGGTCGGGCGTGGCTGGACGCAGCCGGGCGGACGCCCCCATGCCGAAGCGATGGCGCTGGTCCAAGCGGGAGCAGCCACACGCGGCGCGACAGCCTTCGTCACGCTCGAACCCTGTGCCCACCAAAGCCCGCGTGGCCCCAGTTGCGCTGATACGCTGATAGCAGCCGGCGTGGCGCAGGTGGTTGCGGCACTGGAAGACCCCGATCCACGCACGGCAGGTGCAGGCTTTGCCCGTCTCCGCGATGCAGGCATCGCTGTCTCAGTCGGCGATGGTGCCGATTTCGCCATGCGCGCGATGGCGGGTTGGCTGATGCGGCAGCGCTTGGGGCGGCCCTTCATCACGCTCAAGCTCGCAACCTCTCTCGATGGCTGCATCGCGCTGGCGAACGGTGTGTCACAGTGGATCACGGGGCCGGAAGCGCGCGCGCATGGCCATCTGGAACGCGCGCGTGCGAACATGATCGTGGTGGGGCGCGGCACATTTGAAGCCGATGCGCCGCGCCTCGATGTGCGCCTGCCGGGACTGGAAGCGCAAAGCCCGCGCCGTGCGGTGTTGAGCCGTGCGAGCCCACCTGAAGGCTGGGAAGGGTTGGTCGCGCCCGAAGCGGTGTCTGACCTGCCCGGCGTAGACTGGCTGATGGTGGAAGGCGGAGCAGAGGCGGCGGCGGCCTTTCTGCGCGCCGGTCTGGTGGACCGTCTCCTCCTCTATCGTGCGCCCATTCTGCTTGGCGGCGGCAAGGCTTGCCTCGCCGATCTCGGCCTTCACGCGCTGGATAGTGCGCATGGCCAATGGCGCCTGGCTGATCGCAGAACGCTTGGCCCCGATATGCTGGACGTCTATTTGCGCGCGAGCTGATCGCGCAGCCCGGCCAACGCGCCGAATGCGCCAGCGTCTTCCTCGCTCAGCACACCCGCCTGTTTGAGCGCCACATCAGCATTGGGCGCTCGGGGAAAGGGGTTGAGCGAAAGCGCCAGTGTCTGCGCCACAGCCTCGCCTGCATCGGCGGCCAGGCCGTCATAGGGCAGCGTGTCGCAATCATCCGCATCGAGTTCGATCTCATCGCCTTCCTTTTCGGCATCGCGCGCGAAACGGACGATGAGCGGCTCCTTCAATTGCGCAGCGACCGGCTGACCCGAGACGACACACGCCTGTGTGAGAGTCGCGCACATTTCGCCTTCCATGTGGAGATCCTGCCCGTCGCGCCAACACTTCAGATCGGCCTCCAGCCGATCGAGCGAGAGCAGACCAAAGCGCTTGGCCAGTGCGGCCCGCGATGCCTCATCTGCCGCCAGATGCAGCGGTTGCGGTTTGTCAGACGTGCGATCATGGCGCAGCAGATGCGAAAATTCGGGCTGGGTCATGCGGCTACATCTCCCTTCAGCAGCGCCTCAAACGCCGTCCGGTCCAGTCGCGCAATCATGGTTTCGAGCAGGCTGACACCGTGCGCAACAGCACTGTCAGACGGAGCCTCACCACTCCACGCCGTACGTGTCAGCAGGGCCGCGCGCGCTGCACTGTCTTGCGCCTTTTGCAGGCCTACCAAGCGCCCGCCCAGCGCGCTCATCATCTTGCCCATATGTTTGGAGACCACCACATCGCCAATGCCGACCTCGCGGATCTGCGCTTCCATATCTTCCACAAAACATTCGGTCAGCCGCGCGACCGGTTCGGCTGCGGCCTCTCCCTCGCGCTCGAACCGATGCATGGTTGCCGCGACCGCAAGCGCCACCATTTCGAACCGCCCATCCAGCGTGTCTGGCACCAGCGCATCGCGATACCAGGCCGGATTGCGCGCCATCTGCACCAGCGCGTGATAGAGCGGGCGCATCGTGCCGCCGGGCGCTCCGCCCCACATCTGCTTCAATTTGGCGATTACCATGGCGCGACTGTCCATCCCTGCTTGAGTTGCCGTGCCTGACCTCATATTGGGGGGGGGAAGTCCCGTCGACGATTTTTGTGGAGTGCTGCTGATGTTTCGCCAAGCCGGAAGAATTTCCGCCATCGCTGCGCTTATGGCGTGCGCGCTCGCCAGTTCGGGATGCAGCCGTGTGCGTGGCTATCAGGGCTATGTGTCGGACGCGATTCTGGTCGATTCGATTCAGCCCGGCGTGGACAACCGCACTTCGGTGGAAAAAACGCTCGGACGCCCCAGCTTTGGCGGACAGTTTGACGCGAACGACTGGTATTATGTCTCTCGTCAGACGCGCGCTTATGCCTTTAACAAGCCGAAGCCGGCAGTGCAGACCGTGTTGCGCGTTCGCTTCGACGCCGTGGGCAATGTTGCGTCGGTGGACAAAGCCGGGCTCGACCGCGTGGTGAACATCGATCCCAAAAAGGGCAAGACGCCCACTCTGGGCAAGGATCGCAGCCTTCTGGATGAACTGTTCGGCAATATCGGTCAGGTCGGCTCGGTTGGCCAGAGCGGCGGCACCACCGATAATCCCAATTAAGGCCTTGATCGCCGCCCTTTGAATTGGGGCTGGCCACGCGCCTTCAAACTGCTAGTCTTTCGCAATAGAGCGCCAACCCGGCTTGCGACTCGCAGTCGGGACAAAGGTGCCGTGTGGGCCGCACAACGATCACAACCTGTTCAACACTTGGAACAAGAGGGGGAGTGTGCAGATGGCGGTATCCGATCATGTCGATCTCAATGGCTTCGTAGAGGGCGTCAAGAAGCGCAATCCAGGGCAACCGGAATTCGTGCAGGCCGTGCAGGAAGTCGCCGAGGATATTTTCGACTTCATTCAGGACAAGGAGGCTTACCACAGCGCGCAGATTTTGCGGCGCATCGCGGAGCCGGACCGTGTCATTTCATTCCGTGTCTGCTGGGAAGACGATAAAGGCAATATCCGCGTGCAGCGCGGGTGGCGCGTGCAGAACAACAACAGCATCGGTCCCTACAAAGGCGGCATCCGCTTTCACCCTTCGGTCACCGAAGGCACGCTGAAATTCCTCGCCTTTGAACAGACGTTCAAGAATGCCCTGACCGGCCTGCCTATGGGCGGCGGCAAGGGTGGCTCCAACTTCAACCCCAAGGGCAAGAGCGACCGCGAGGTGATGCGCTTCTGCCAGAGCTTCATGAACGAGCTCTACCGCCACATCGGCGCGGACGTGGACGTACCCGCCGGAGACATTGGCGTGGGCGCCCGCGAAATCGGCTATATGTTCGGCCAGTATAAGCGTCTGACCAACGAATTCACCGGCGTGCTGACGGGCAAGGGGCTGGAATATGGTGGATCACTGATCCGCACCGAGGCGACCGGTTATGGTGCCACTTATTTCCTGCTCAACATGCTCAAGACGCGCGGCGAAGATCTGGAGGGCAAGGTTGCCGTTATCTCCGGCTCCGGCAATGTCGCCACGCACGCAGCGGAAAAGGTGACGATGCTGGGCGGCAAGGTGGTCACTCTCTCTGATTCAGACGGCTTTGTTCATGATCCGGACGGCATGACGCTGGAGAAGATCAACTGGGTCAAACAACTCAAGACGGTCGGGCGTGGGCGGATCAGCGAATATGTCGATGCCTTTCCGGGCTCAACCTTTCATGCCGAAAAGACGCCCTGGGGCGTCCCGTGCGACGTGGCCCTGCCCTGCGCCACTCAGAATGAACTGCTCGGCGCTGACGCGAAAATGCTCGTCGCCAATGGCTGCAAGGCTGTTTCCGAAGGCGCGAACATGCCGACCGATCTGGAAGGCGTCCATGTCTTCCGCGATGCCCGCATCCTGTTCGCGCCGGGCAAGGCCGCCAATGCGGGCGGGGTTGCTGTCTCCGGCCTTGAAATGAGCCAGAATTCAGCGCGGATAAGCTGGAAAGAAGATGAACTGCAGCGCCTGCTGATCGACATCATGGGCGGCATTCACGAACGCTGCGTGGAATATGGCCAACAAGGTGGCGGCTATTGCGACTATGTGAAGGGCGCAAACATTGCAGGCTTCAAGAAAGTCGCCGATGCCATGCTGGCCTTTGGGGTCGTCTGATCCGCACATTTTGTTGATACATCTTGTCATTCATGCTTAAATAATAGTCACGACATTTGATGTTCGTCATGTCCTGATATGAATCAGGCGATTTCGGCGCTTGTGATTTGAAATGCGGAGGGATTTTGTGGCAATCAATAGAACATTTTTCTTTCGGCAGGTGAGAAGTACCTTGTTTACTGGCAAGCTGTCACAAGGTCAGGTTGATGGACTGACCGTCATTTTGAATGAATGGGAACAGCATCACGCACAGAAAGATGACCGCTGGCTGGCCTATGCCTTAGGCACGACGTTTCACGAAACGGGGGCCACCATGCAACCGATTCATGAGAAGGGCGGCAAGGAGTATTTTCGTCGCAACTATGACGTGACAGGTCGAAATCCTGCCCGTGCGCGCAGCATGGAAAATGTCAATCCGGGTGATGGGCCGCTCTTTCATGGCCGTGGCTTTGTTCAGCTCACCTGGCGCGTCAATTACCGCAAGATGGGTACGGTCTTCGGCGTGGATCTGACGAGTTCGGAAGCTGCCGCTGATCGCGCGCTGGAACCCCGGCTGGCCGCAAAAATCATGTTTTACGGTATGGAGAACGGAACTTTCACCGGCCGAAGATTTTCTCAATACTTTTCCGGGCCAACGGAAAAATGGCGGGCAGCGCGCGCGATCATCAACGGTACGGATTGCGCTGAAGTCATTGAAGGACATGCCCTCAAATTTTACGCCGCGCTCAGTTATACTGTTTAGGCTCAGGACCTGTTAAACCGCTTGCTTTCGGTATGATGGGTTGATTCAATGATCGTCTTGAGAAGGCGCTGTTGATGGATATGCCGCGCGCTGTGGCGAGGCTGAGCGCGCGGGTCAGCAGTGTCCATCCTATGTGTCATGATGAGAATGACAGGGTGCGGACGCTGCGTGCAAGCAAGGCCTCAGATCAGACCATTCCCAAACGCTGCGCAACTCTGGCCGCTGGGATCAGCAGGCGCCGGATCAGCAGTTCCTGCTTGCGGGGCATGGACACCGGTTCAACCTGTTCCAGCGGGAATGGCAGGGCGTTCAGGTCGCTAGAGGTCAGGGACTCGGCCAGCAGCTTGCCCATCAGCGGTGCCATCACATTGCCCCACGCGTTGAAGTACATCAGTCCATAAACTCCGCTATGGAGTTCGAACACGCCGGGGAACTGGCGATCACGCATCGCGACGCGGCCGGTCCAGTAGCTTTCGCGTTCAATCTGCAATCCCCGTGTCACCGGCCACGTCCGGTGCAGCCATCGCAATTGCGAGCGGAAGTGCCAGTCCGCATTGTGTGCGCCGCCAACCCGCGGGATTGATGAAAGAATCAGCCGGTCATGCCGGTCGCGCACCATCGGGTTCAGGTCGACCGGCGCCTGAGCAAATGTTCCGCCGCCGGGCAGCACCTGGTCCAGCGCGTCTCGCGGCAGTGGCCGGGTTGTGAGGGCGTAGGCCGTGAGCGGATAGAACGCCCGGCGCAAGGACGGAACGACCGCGCCGGGATAAGCATTGGTGCAGAACACCACGCGGTCAGCAACAACGCTGCCCCTGGCTGTGCGCACCCGCCAGCGCGCGCCCAGAGGCTCAAGCGTAAGCACTTCGCTTTGGCCATAGACCTGCGCCCCAAGCCGTGCTGCCGCTGCAATCATCCCGGTGGTGAAGAGGTAGGGATTGACCCGCCCGCCATCTTCAAACAGCACCCCGTGCGGATAGGCATCGGTCCCCAGCCGGTGGCGCATCTCATCCGGCGAAAGCGGCACGGGACGCTGGATTCCGGCGCGTTCCAGATAGGCGTGCTGAGCCATGAAGGTGGCCTGCGCGCGCGCGCTGCGCATCCCATGGATATAGCCCGAACGCACCGCATCGCAATCGATCCCGTGCTTGGCCGACAGATCAAAGGGAATCGTCAGGTTCTGGCGGAACAGGTCTATGAAGGCCCGCCCTTCATCGGGAAAGTGCGCCAGCGCCTTAATATCCCGCAGGATCGGCAGCACATGCCCGGCATTGCGACCCGATGCCCCCCAACCAGGCTGACGCGCTTCAAGCACGGTCACCGCCACGCCGGCTTCTGCCAGATGCAGGGCCAGCGATGCGCCGGCCAAGCCTGCACCCACCACGACAATATTGGTGTCTTCATCGGCTTCAAGCGTTGGCCATTCTCGGGCCATGCCCTGCGGCATCGTCCAGCCACTCAGTTCAACAGGCACTGCGCCGTGTTCGAATTCGGCTTTCGCTGGCATTGGGGCGTTCCTGGAAGATGGGTTCATTGGATTGGCTGGCGGGCTGGGCCGGGGACGATCAGCAGGCAGGCCAAGGCAGTAACCAGCAGCATCGCGGTGAACAGGGTGAAGGGCAGGGTATAGCTGCCCCCAAGATCGTGCAGCCAGCCGGTCAAGCCGGGTGCCAAGGCACTGAGGAAGCCATTGATCGTGAACACGATCCCCAACAAGGTGCCATAGCTGCGGCGACCGACCAGTTCGGCAAGCAGCAGTGAGCCCGATTGCGTAGGCAGACCTGCTACCCCGCCCCACAGGCCAACAAAGGTGATTGTTGCGGCCAATCCGGTGGCGCTATCCAGCCCCACGCCCAACAAGGCCAGGGTGCCGATGGCCTGCAAGCCAATGATCACACTCAGCATCTTGCGCGCGCTCACCCGGTCAGACACGTGGCCGCCCATCAGCAAGCCGGGCAGGCTCATGAAATTGGTCAGGCTGTAAAGCTGGATCGCGGTGTCATGCTCAACGCCATGCTTTCCCAGAAAGGCGATGGTGTTGAACATCACCCCGTTCATGCAGAGCTGGCTGACAGTCCGCACAGCGGTCAGCAACCAGAAGGTTGGCAGCCGCAATGCGGCGGCGCGCGCCAACCCGCCGTCATGGCCTTCGCCAGCAGGAGTGTCTGTATCGGCTGTTGGCAACCTGACAGGCAGGAGCAGGAACAACAGCGGGACGAGGCAGGCCGCAGCACCTGCAACCATGCGGAACGTGTCGCGCCAGCCCACGCCTTCAATGAGATGGCCGGTGACGATCGGCATCGTCGTAGCGGCCAGAGAGCAACTCGCAATGAACAGAGCGATGGCCAGCCCGGGACGCTTGTGGAACGTGCTGGTCAACAAGGCGATGCCGGGCACGATTGTGGCGATGCCCGCACCCAGTCCTGCAAATCCCATGGCCAGCGCAAATTGCCCCAGCGTGGTGATCGAACCCGCGCCCAGCCAGCCGACAACTGCCAGCGCACAGCCCCCTGCGAACGTGCCCCGCACGCCCAACCGCTGCATCGCCGGTCCCACCAACAGGTTGCCGATGCTCATGCCCAGCAGCAGCGCCACCGGGCCTGCGCCGAGTTCGGTCTCGCTCCAGCCGAAGACAGCCTGCATCCCCGCGCCATAGACGGACAGCGAGGTCAGCATGGCCCCGATCATCACGAAACCCGCTAAAGAGAGGGGAATCAGTAGCAACCAAGGGTCGCGGCTTGGGCCGGGCTGCGCGGTCATCGTCGGTTGGTTCATGTCAGGCCTTCTCCCGTTGAAACGCGGCATCGGCCGCTGCGCTCAAACGGCAGGCCGTATAGTGTCCCGCAGGTGGCAGCCTAGAGCCCGTCATGACACGTTGCGACATCAGTGCTGGCAGATGAAGGATGGCCCTTACGTGGCCGGACCGCGTGGCAAAGGCTCTGGCACGCGTCAATCACGTTGAGACCCTGCCGCCCAGATCTTGAAGGGTAAGGAACGAGAATGTGCCCAGCATGGCAGCAAAAAGGGCCATGGCAATAATGGCCACGCTGGCCCCCAGTGCCCGGTAAAGTGCGTCGAACAACAGGACTGCAACGAACGATCCCGAAAGATTGGCCCCTTTGACCAGTCCAACGATACGTCCCCGGTTGTCCGGCGTTGAAAGGAGGTTCGCGGCGGACATGAGGTTGGGGGCCACCCACGCCATTCCGAATCCCAGTAACACGGACGCGGCGAAAAAAGCCTCAATGCGCTTGGAGAATAGAAGGATCAGACAGCCCAAAACAAAAAGCGCAAGACAGACAGCAAAGGTCGACCCGATGGAAAGGCGGGTCCGGGCCGGTCCGTAAAACGCAGCATAGAGTGCTGCGCTTATCGACATCAACGCCAGAACGCTCGCACTGGTCACCGGATTGGCATGACCCGCATCGCGCATGAAAAAGGGCAGATAGACAGGCATGGCGAAGATGATGACGCCACTGCCCAATGCGAAGAGGATCATTGTCCATGGCATCCCTGAATGCCTGTCTTGAGGGACGGCACCGGTCTTCCGCCCCGCCGTCCGGGCCGGGACATAGGCCATGCCAAGCAACACCAATGGCAGCGGTATCAGGTGCAAGAAGAAGGGCAGTTTGGGCGCAAAGCTCCCCAGGAACCCGGACAGTGAGACGACTGCAATAGCTGCCAGGCTGCTGCACATCGCGTTGAGACCAATTAACCGGTCTCTCCGGCCTTGCTCGAAATGCTCTCCCATCAGGGCGACACCCATGGTGAGAATTGCAGCGGCCCCGGCCCCAGCCACCGCCCGTAGGGCGATCATCATTGGCACATGGCTGACGAAATAGCCGGCGGTTCCGAAGAGGCAAAAGGCGAGTGTCGCCACAATCAGCGTAACCCGCCGTCCGATCTTGTCGGAGAGAGAGCCCGCGATAGGGGCACCGATGACCATGCCCAATCCGATGCTCACCGAAATATATTTGACCAGCGGCAAAAGGTCAGGGCGATGGGCGTAGCTGGCCTCAATCAGTGGCAAGACAGGCCCCAAACACACCACGCCGACCGAAGCGGGAATCCCCGTCAACGCGAGCGTGACCGCAAGGCATGTGTCGTGCGGAGACTTGGTCTGCATTGGCTGATCACTCTCTCAACCCTGGTGTTGGACTGCGAAGGGAGGCGGGCTGGCCTCCCCCCTTCGCATCCCTTCAGGCGTCAGAATTTGACGTCGAAAGTCAGCCCATAGGTGCGCGGCTCACCGTAAATGGTGGTCGAATAGCCCAGTTGTCCCAGATCCACAGAACGGATGACATAGGCCTTGTTCGTGAGGTTCTTGGCCCACAGCGTCACACCCAGTCCATCGGAGTTGCCAATGCCGAGGCCGTCAAGGCGAAGTTGGGCATCAACCAGCCCGCGCGCATCGCCTTTGGTTGGAATACCAAAGGGAGAGGTGATCGGGTTTCCAAACATCCAGAAGGAAGAGGTGTAGTTATACCCCACACGCGCCGTCAGCTTTGCGTCGCCGCCCAGTGGCTGCACATAGGTGGCTCCGACATTGACGGTATATTTCGGCGCATAACCCGGATTGAACAGAGAGGCCGCATTGGCGTTTGCCCCTGTTGTCGTCGCTTGCGGGAAGTCCTTCGGCGAATTTTTCACATAGCCAAAGGAGCCATCAAATGTCAGCTTGTCGGTGGCTGCAAGGCGCCCTTCCAGCTCAACACCCCAATAATTGGTCTGTCCCGCATTGATGACCGCGTTGCCGAATGACCCGCCTCCCGTGATGGGAATCGGCAGGGAAACGAGCTGATCCTTATATTCGTTGTAGAACACGGCCCCGTTGAGGCGCAGGCGCTTTGCGAACTCGGTCTTGAAACCGACTTCATAGGATGTGATCGTTTCTTCATCGAAGGGGATCAGGCCGATATTATTGGCCAGGCTCGTCGGCTGCCGGGCATTAAAGCCGCCAGACCGATAGCCCCGCGCGACCCGCGCATAAACGTTGATGTCATCCGATGCGCGATAATCGAGCGTCAGATGGCCAGTGGGTGCCGAAAAGCTCTTGCGCTGGTCGTTCAGTCCAATCTGGACGGGATTGGTGTAGGGGGCAGCGCCATTCTGGAACACCGCCAGATGCTTCTTGTCCCAGCTGTAGCGCATCCCGAGAGTGAAGCCGAGGGCGCCCTCAGGACCGCCAAAACGATAAGCCCCTTGTCCGTAAATCGCTTTGGATTCGCTCCATGACCGATACCCGATCGTAGAGGATTGCGGCACACCCCGGTAACGGGCGGGATTCCCAGCCTGCAACAAGGGAGCGAGCGCACCAAAATTAGTTGTGTTGAACACGGTCTGGTTCGTGTCGAGAACGAAGAGGAAGCTCTGCGGATTGCGTTCGTAACCGCTCTCCTTGAAGAAGAAGCCACCCAGCACCCATTCGAAACTGCCGCCGCTGTCAGAGATGATTTCAACTTCCTGGCTGAATTGCTTCTGCCGCCGGAAATTCACCGTTTCAAACAGGCCTTGGGTTGTTGTGGGAACAGGCTGTGCCGCCAGGAATGCAGCATTCGGCGCTGCCATCAACAGGGCCAGCGTGGATTCGGGCATCCCGTTCAACGTTGTGGCTGAGGTGAACATCGGGCCACGGATCAGACCAAGACCATCAATATCATTCCCGCCAATCGAGTTTCGCCACCAGCGGAGTGACGTGGTGGAGCGCACGGTCACGCTCCCCCAAATCTGCAGTCAGCCGGGTCATGTTGCCCCAAAGCTTGTCTGTGGAGGGCGCTGCGGCGTTGTTGCAGATCTGGCTCAGCCGCGATGAAGACACTTGCGACAAGGGCGTTCCACATCCCGGATTCAGCGCGGTTGCAGAAGCAAGATAGCCGCGCACATTGGCAGGCTGTACGCGGTTGAAGGTTGCGCCACCTACAGTGATGGGCGCGAGCACGGTGCCATCTCCCAAAGCCGCCAGCTGGAACGCCCCGGAGAGACCCGTGATGCGGGTATAATCGAAGATGTTGGTCAGCGAAATCGCGTCGCTCAAATCAACCACTGCGGCCCAGCGCACGCTATTGGTTTCTGAAGCGCCGGGATCACGGTTCTTTTGCGGCTCCAAGAGATTGTCCACCGTTCCATTGCGCTGCCTGTGCAGGAAGCCCAGCGACATACGCAAACGCTCACCCAGAATGCCGGTGTTGAGGATGCCGCGCGCCTGATACTGGCCAAAATTGCCCGCCCCCAAACGCACGTTCAGGCTGGCATCTTCGGTCGGGAGGCGCGTGACGAAATTGACCGCTCCGCCCGTTGTATTGCGGCCAAACAAGGTGCCTTGGGGACCACGCAGGACTTCGACCCGCTCAATGTCCGCCACTTCAAACGAAGATGCAGCCGAACGGGCCATATAGATCCCATCGACATAGATACCGATTGGCGAATCATAGCCCATCGTCTCATCTGCCGCTGTCGGGATGCCGCGTATGGTCACAACCGAAGCCGTGGCATTTGTCGTCGCGCCAACGACAGACACATTGGGTGCAATGGCGCTCAGATCCTTGGTTTCCGACAGGCCCTGCAATTCGAGCTGCTTTGAGGAAAGAGCGGAGATCGCAACAGGGGTTTGCTGGAGGTTTTCGTCGCGCTTGTTGGCGGTCACGACAATCTCTTCCAAGCCCGCATCATCCGGTTTCTGAGGATTTTATTGCGCAAATGCCGGAGATGAAGCAATGATCAATGAAGACGATGCAAGCATCAAAATTTTAAAGTTGCACAACAAGCGCATCAAAAATCCTCCTATGAAAACATGATATTATTTAAGAAAACTATGGATCAATGTGACCGATATTTGAGGAAAACCGTTCCGCAGATGCGGATCAAGAATCCACTCGTAGCATTTCTCCTTCTGAGCTGATCCGCTTCCTGCCAAACGCGCCGCCTCGAATAGGGTCGGGGGGTGACATATGGGCTGAAGTGGTGCTCGGTGAATGCGTAGAGAAATGGAAGGGTGGCAGCATCATGCAAATGCATGATGCGCAAATACATCAGTCAGAAATTACGAAAACAAGGCCCGAAATTTCAAAAATTCCGCACTATGCGCTGTTTCATAGGTCATTTAATGCGTGTACACTCCGCAAGACAGAAGGCGTGCCAATCGAGTTGTCCAGTGCGGAAGAAACGGGTTAGGCTCGCGCCAAAAGGGAGGACGGAATGGCAGGCTCAAAGCGCTTTGCAGCATCCCCGGACGCCATGATGAATGAGCGCCTCACCGGGCAATCAAAGCTTGCGGAGCTGCTGTTTTCGGGGCTTGGCGAGCGTCCCATGTGGCACAGTTTTCTGGAGCAGCTGGCCAGCAGGCTGGAGGGCGGCGCATCGGCATTCATCATCTCCGCATCCGGAATCACGCCCGATACGGGGGCCGTTCTGGCTCCTGTTGACGTGGTGGGGCGGTTTGCCGACCTTGTAGATGCCCCCATTCTCAAGGACATTCCTTTCGGAGAGCCGCAGCTGCTTCCGGCGGTGCAGGGACCATTGGCCATCTGGGACAAAACGGCGGTGTTGCGACTGCCGCTGGAGCAAGACCGGTCGATCTGGCTTGTCACCGTTCCTCACGCACCGGAGCAGGAACTGGTGGAGGATTGGCGCGAACTCCTCAGCGCGCTTCAGCCGTTGCTCGAAAAGATTGTCGGCGTGTATCTCGTTATTGGAGACAGCGAGCGCAGGCGGCTGATTGCCGAATATGTTCTGGAAACAAGCGGTGTCGGCGTTGCGCTGGTGGATGCACAGTGCGGGGTTCTTACCGTCAATTCCGTGGCCCATGCGATCATGGCCGAAACGGGCCTGTTAGGCGTCCGGGACGGGCGACTTTGCGCAAGCCGCCAAAGTGATCAGAAGCTGCTGGCTGCACACGTCCGCACCAAGGCCGCCGAGCAAAGCGCAACACTCCAAACCGATTGCTATGCTACGATGGCGTTGTTGCGGGATGATAATCCGCTGCCCGTGACAGCGATCATCCGGCCCGGCCCTCCGTTCGGCCCGATTTCGGCCCCGCTGCGCAGAACGGCAGTCATCGTGCTGCGCGATCCGGCGCGGCGCCTGCGCTTGCCCACGTCCAACATTGAACATCTCTTCAACCTGACGCCCGCCGAAGCCCGGCTGGCGCAGTTGCTCGCCGAAGGCCACAGTGTTGACGAGGCGGCCATGCAACTCTGTGTCAGCAAGCACACGACGCGATCACAATTGCAGGCGATCTTCAACAAGACCGGCACGAACCGTCAGGGCGAGCTGGTCAGGATGCTGCTCAGTTCTGCGGCCACGCTAACCCCTGCGGAAGAGGCGTAGGGTTCCAGCCCCCCTTCCGCACGAGGCTTTCTAGAGCGGGATGACATTCAATGGAATCACCCCGTGCTCCGGCCTTGTGCCGGAGCCTTGTGGGCGTCTGGCGTATTGAGATTGAGAGCGCCGCAGGGCTCCGGCTCAAGGCCGGAGCACCGGGTTGGTCGACCTAATGTCAGCCCGCTCTACAGTCAGCAAGACGTAACCAGCGATCCGGGCAGACTGCCCGTCGGTTCACCGTTACGGTAGACAATCTCACCTTTGACCATCGTCAGATCATAGCCACTGGCCCGCTGGATCAACCGCTTTCCTCCAGCAGGCAGGTCATAGCAGACCTGCGGGTGCCCCATGGAGAGCGCGGCATGATCAATGACGTTGATATCGGCCCTCAAGCCGGGCGCAATCACGCCGCGATCATCGAGACCCATCACCGCCGCTGTCGCCTGCGTCATGCGGTGGACCATATCCTCCACGGTCTTGAGTCCGCGCGCCCGATCTCTGGCCCAGTAAGAGAGGGCAAAGGTCGAATAGCTGCCATCGCAAATCGTGCCAACATGCGCGCCGCCATCGCCCAGCCCCATCACCACATCGGGATGCGCGAGAATGTCGGAGATGGCGTCGAGATTGCCATTGGCGAAATTGGCCATCGCCAGATAGAGTTTGCCGCCGCCTGCGCCTTCCAGCATCAGATCATAGGCCAGTTCCTCCGGCGTGATACCCATCGCTCTGGCGCGCCCCGCAATGCTCCGTTCGGGCGGCTGCTCATAATCAGGCTCGTCGCCCAGCACGAACATGAACTCGAAGTCCCGCACGGCACGCCCAAGCACGAGTGCCGGATCCGGATCGACCGGCTCTGCCAGAATGCGGGCACGAACATCGGGCTGACGCAGACAGTCCAGCCGCTCGGCCAGCGGCAAATGCACCAGCTCAAGATAGCTCTTGGTGGTGTAGAAGGGATTGAGCGTCAGTTCGAAGCCCAGGATCATGCCAATCCCGCGCGGCAGAACTTGCCCCTTCATGACCAGCCCCGCCGCATTCGCTGCGGCGAGTTCCTCCAGCAAGCGCGGATACTGAAATGGCGCGACATTGCCCGTGCCGATCGAGAAGGTCAGCGGACGACCCGATTCCTGCGCCAGTTCGCGCATGGCCGCAAGCGAGGCATCGGGCAGATGAATGTCTTCGACAATCTGGAAGACGCCCCTGCCCTTCTCCCGCAACACCCTTGCGAAGGCGAGCAATTCTTCCTGCGCCGCCTGATAGGTCGGAATGGCCTTGCCATCGCTGGACCGGTGAAACAGGCTGCGCGAGGTGGCGATGCCCGCCGCGCCATGGTCAATCGCCTCGCCCAGCAAGCGGCACATTTCGGCAATGTCAGCAGGCGTGGCCACCTCACGATCGGCACCGCGTTCCCCCATCACATAGACCCGCAAAGGCGCGTGCGGCACCAGTGATACAATGTCCATATCATAGGGACGGCTAGCCAAAAATGCGAGATAGTCGGGGAAACTCTCCCACGTCCAGGGCAGCCCCTCGGTCAGGACGGGATGGGGAATATCTTCCACGCCTTCCATCAGCCGCACCATGGCATCGCGCGCCTCTGCGCTGGGTTTGCAAGGCGCAAAGCCGACACCGCAATTGCCGATGACCGCCGTCGTCACGCCATGATAGGAAGAGGGCGACAGCCGGTTTTCCCACGTCACCTGCCCATCATAATGGGTGTGAATATCGACAAAGCCCGGCGTTACCAGCTTGCCGCGCGCGTCAATATCCTGGCGGCCCGCACCGAGTGACGGGCCAATGGCTGCAATCATGCCATCAACAATGCCAATGTCCGCCACCACTGGAGCCGCGCCTGTGCCATCGACCACGGTTCCACCCCGGATAACAGTATCAAACGCGGTCATGCCACGGCCTCCGCGCTGTCTGCATCCTCATACACACGCCCCATGGGGACATTGCCCTTGATGGTCGTGCGGTGAACGATCCTGATCTGATCGACCGGATGGCCGAACGCCGCGTGCATCGTCCGCCGATTGTCCCACAACACCATGTCGTTGTTTTCCCAATCATGGATATATTGGAATTTCGGCTGAAGGGCGTGCGCGATCAATCGCCGGATCAGGGCGTCACCCGCTTCGTTTCGTTGCCCGATGATGTAATCAATGTTGAGCGTGCTGACATTGAGCAGCTTCCTGCCATTCTCCGGATGAGTCCAGACGAGCGGATTGGCAACCGGAGGAAAATAGGGATAATTGTCGTTCTTGGGCGAAACGCGGCGGCCTCCCTGCTGGTTGAAGCGCATCTCCTCAACGCCGGTGCGGAACAGATAGACGGCCTCAAGCTCGGCAATTTCCTCCTTGGTGGCGTCGTCCAGATCATCATAGGCTGCGCATGTGTCCAGCCAGCCGGTTTGCCCGCCGGTCTCAACCTTGCGGACCATCCGCAAAAGTGCGCCAGCGTTGGGCGTGGTGGTGAAGGCCAGATCGGTATGCCAGGGGATGCGCTGTACGGTATCCACCCCGTCAAAATCATAGACCGGCCCAACCGGGCCATTCTCGTTGGAAAGCAGGATCAGTTCGGGGTATCCTGCCAGCCGGAACTTCTCGATCGGATGCGGCTCCAATTCTCCAAAGCACCGGCTCAGTTCCAGTTGCAATTCCGGCGATGTTCCAATGCCGCGAAACACCAGAACGCCGTGCTCCAGCCAGGTCGCTTTCAGCGCAGCCGCTGTTTCCGAATCGATACCGCCAGCCAGGTCAAGGCCCGCAATCTCCTTGCCGATGCCGCCATTCAGGGGCTTTATCTCAAAATTCATGGGTCATCCTCTCGGTCGTTGTAGGGCTGTATTACCGCGAGGGTTGAAGAGATCGCATCACCCATATGCACCATGCGCAGCCCTCACCCGAAATGTCGGACGCCAAGCTTGAACAATGACATCTGCAAAGACAAGTCGGGCCAATGATCGGAAAGGGCCACGCTCTCAGAGGGTCCGCCTTCGCAATCGCTCAGCCTCATTTTCGAAGTGCTGAGCGTCGCGCAGCGGCCATCGCTGCGCCAACGTCGCGACAATCACCGTCCCCCTCTATTGGGATTGTGCGGCTGAGCCAGCCATTTCCCGCCTCATCAGGGACGCGTTAAAGACGGTCAGCCCATCGGGTTGCTTGAAGTTGCTCGGCCCTACAGCCCTGCGTGGCGTGTTAGAGCGCGTCCCAAATGACCACTTTAAAGCCCCTTTTTCGGGGTGGGGTGTCCCTTGAGGGGGTCACATCATCGCTAAGTCATTGAAAAAATGGCGCACCCGACAGGATTCGAACCTGTGGCCTCTGCCTTCGGAGTGCAGGGAATGCGGTCATGTGCGGATGCAACCGGATGTATAAATCGCCGTAAATCAGCCATTTTCTATCCATGCTTGTCCCGAACCGTCCCCTAATGTATTCCATACGTTTTCCATACGGAACGAAAAGAGGCGGCTGGCATGGCATTGGACCTGAGCAAAGTTGGCGAGCGGGATCGGCTCAAGGCTCAGCGGGAACCGCACTGGCAGCGACTTCGGGCGGGCTGTTTCTTGGGCTATCGACCTTCCAAGCGGGGGACCAAGGGAACATGGATTGCGCGCGCCTATGACGAGGACGCGGGCAAGTATCGCGTGAAGTCCCTTGGCGACTTCGGAACGCTGACAGGCAATGAAATGTTCGCCGCAGCCAAAAAAGCTGCCGAGGCAATGGCGGAATTGGTGGAATCTGGCGGCGAAGTGCGCGCCAAGATTGAAACCGTGGCCGATGCCTGCCGGGAATATGCCAAAACCCGCCCTGAGGCTGGGCACCGCTTCCGGCGCTATGTCTATGCCGATGCCATTTCCAAGGTGAAGCTGGCCAAGCTGCGCCGTCGCCATGTGAAGGAATGGCGCGAGCGGCTGGAGGCGCAACCGGCACTCGTCAGCCGTCGCAAGGAAGGCGAGGCAATCCACCGCAAGCGCGCGGCTTCCACCGTCAATCGCGATATGGCCGTCTTGCGCGCGGCGCTGGCCAAGGTTCTGTCTCCCGGCGCGCCGAATAGCGAAGCAGCATGGCAAGAGGCGCTGAAAGCCGTCCCCAATGCCAACGGGCGGCGCACCCTCTACCTTGATCGCAGCCAGCGCCGGAAGCTGGTGGCGACGACCGATGCAGAAGCCGCGCCTTTCGTCCGCGCGCTCTGCCTGTTGCCGTTGCGGCCCGGCGCATTGGCCGGGCTCACCGCTGGTGACTTCGACAGGCGCACCGCCGAATTGACCATCGGCAAGGACAAAACTGGCAAACCCCGGCGCATTCAGTTGCCAGCTGAGGCGGCGAAACTGCTTACCGCGCAAGCCAAGAACAAGCTGCCCGGCGCGCCGCTATTCATGCGCGCCAACGGGAAGGCTTGGGACAAGGAAACGTGGAAACACCCGATTGCCGCTGCCGTGAAAGCGGCTGGCTTGCCGGGCGATGCGACTGCCTACACTCTGCGCCACAGCACGATTACCGATCTTGTGAGCGCCGGGCTTCCCCTTCTCACCATCGCGCAAATTTCAGGCACCAGCGCCGAAATGATCGAGCGCCATTATGGGCACCTTGCGAGCGATGCAGCGGTCAAGGCGCTGGGGGAGTTGGCGCTGTGACTGCCCCGGTCGAGGACCGGTTTGACGAAGTGGCGCGCCTGGTGAGGGACAGGAAACTCAGTTTAGGCATTCCCTACCCTCGCGATGTCACTCCGAAAGAGCATCAAGAGAAGGTGGAGAATGCCCGCAAGGCGCATCTTGAGGCGCTGGCCCGTTTCATGCGGGAGGGGGGAGAGGCGCAGGAATTCTTCAAAGAGACGTTCCACCTTCACGGCGGCGGATCAACCAATCTCCTGCCGCTGGATTTGGCGCTCAAATTCAGAAGTGTCGGAACTCTGACAGCCCAAGAATGCTGGGCATTCGTCATGTGTTGGCAAAAGTCGCCGGGAGAAAAGTGGCCGGGGCGCGTGCTCCAATCGCCCGCACCTTTGCCGGAGGACGATGAAATTCTGAAAACGGCACTGGCAATGATGGACGAGGAAGGGCTGACTCGCGACGAGGTGGCGAAGCGCATCAGATCGAGACGGGGCTTCGAAGGTGTAGGCAATGAACATGCGCGCCGCGTAATGACTGGAGTCAGAAAGCGCGGCAGGCCCACCAAGAAACCGGCAGGCTAATTCGCACACGCAGATTTTGCCGCGATTTTCTTGCCTGTCTAATTGGTCATCCCGCAACGTCCGGGCAATCCCGCGCGGACCTTGCGGGACACAGCACCATGAATTCACCTTTGGCTGTCACCATCCCGGAAGCCGTGAAGGCAACCGGCATGTCGCGCACCGCGATTTATGAGGCTCTGAAGCGCGGCGATCTCACCGCGCGGAAGGCCGGGCGGCGCACGCTGATCTCGTTCGCCGATCTCCAGACCTATCTGGCGAACCTCCCGACTTTTCAGGCGGGAGAATGAGCCATGCCCCATAACAAGCAAAACCCCGGCTGGCGGGCCGGGGCTTCGCGCAATCAACTTGGCGGCTGGTTGCACCTCTCCCTTAATTCACCGGCCCGGCGGGCGCAAACGATCATGGGAGGGGCGCAATGACTGACCGTCCCTTTTCCAGTCACCGGCAAGCCGCACTCGCCTTGCTTGCAGGCGATTATCGGCTCAGCCGCAAGGCCGGGCAATTCCTTGGCCAGCTCGCTGTTGATCCAGCGCCTATGAGTGAAGCCCAGGCCGAATGGCTGGCCAAGCTGCTGGACCGCGCTGGCTTGCCCACGCTAGCAGAGGGAGGCGCGCAATGAGCACGTTTCCCGATGCACCGGGGCACCGGCGGGCGGATACTTCCATTGCCGCTGCCAATGCCCTCGTGCCCAAGCTGGGGCGGGCCCCGCCCATGGCGCTGGCGGCAAGCCGCGGAACGGGCGGGCATGGCCTTACCGCCGATGAACTGGCGGCACGGCTTGATCTGGACCGTTCGACAATCCAGCCGCGCACCAGCGAACTGAGGCGCAAGGGGCTTATCCGCGACAGCGGGCACCGCAGGCCGAATGCAACCGGCAAGCAGGCCATTGTCTGGATTGCCGGATGATCTGTTCTGGCATCGCCCTACCGTGCAAATGCGTCCGGCGGCATGCAGCTTTGAAACTTCACCGGGGGGCGACTTTCGGTGAAGTTTCAATCGCACCGCTCCAGCCGCAAACCTCCGCAAATCAGGCGCTTGTCAGAACTGGCACGGCGTTTGCGATAATTACTCTAATTTAGGTGTGTCAGCCCTTTCCATTAGCAGCACGGGCAGAGGCGGCGCGCGCAACCGTGCCGACCGGGAGAGCCATGCACTGACAATGGCCCAGATTGCCAATCTGAGGGCCGCTGAGCGCCATTCCCGACAAATCGGGCTGCCCTTCACCCGGATGATAACAATTCACTGGCAGGCGGCTGGTGTGCCCTTAGAGGATATGGCGAAGGCCACCGGGCGATTTACCGATCTCATGGCTAAGGCTCTGGCCCGGCATGGCAGCGAAACAGCTTGGCTTTGGGTGCATGAAAATGGCGACAGGAAGGGCGGGCACTGTCACCTGTTGGCGCATGTGCCTGCCGATCTCGTTTCGGTCCTGAGAAAGCTTCAACTGGGCTGGATCAAAAGAATATCGGGTAGGGTTTACAAGCGCCGCGTGATCCACAGCAAACCGATAGGCGGGCGGCTGGGCATTGAAATAGGCAATCCCGATCTTCACGCCGTCAATCTTGAGACGGTCTTTGCCTATCACCTGAAAGGGGCAAGCCCTGAGGCCGCGTCACAATTCGGCCTGGAGCGGCTGGAGCCGGGCGGGCGCATCATTGGCAAGCGGTGCAGCACTTCGCAGAATATCGGGCCAAAGGCGCGCAAGGCGGATTGCGGCCCAGAGTCACCCTGATCGCTCCTATCTTCCGATCTGCCGTCCCCTAACAGCGGCCCTCAGGCAAGGGGTGGCAACAGTCCAGTCGATGTGCCGACCGCGTTTACCTGCGATCATGCAACGCCGGGCATTCGCATGGCCGGGATCACTGAATGCCGCCATCATCGTAACGAAATGGCCGAGTTCGTCCCTCTGCTTTGCGATGCATGACCGTCCGCCTTTGCAAAATGTGCTGATGTCCGCGCGCGCTCTGGCGAACGGGTCATTGTCAGCCAGCGCACCGGATGGCAGGCCGAGCGCCAAAATGAGCAAGAGGACGTTTCGCATAGCGGGTCTTATGCATCACAATTGTGCAATTGGAACCCATGGCGAAGCCGGACCGGAAAGTATGAGCGGAACAAAAGCGCGCGCGTAAAGTATATGCGGGCACAATTTCGGATTTAGTCCAATTCAAGTCCTTCCATGAACTCAAACCACGCTTGATAGCTGCAACCGCACTGGTCGGGATGTGGGCAGGCTTCGTATGGAAGCACTTTGGCCTGAGCGATTGAAAGGCGCGCGCCGTCAATGGAGGCTGCACATTCGCAAGGGCCAGCCGCCATATTCGATGCCCGGAATTTCACCGTTTCGGTTTTCGCGGCACTTGCCTTTTGCAAGTCGCGCCAAGAGCAAAGTGCCGTCGAAATTGTCAGGCCAATGACACAAGCGGCCCCCATCGGATCACCGCGCCCACTTTCGTTCAATGTGGCGAGGAACTGCCCAGACAGCTTTGCATTGGCGCGAAGACCAAGAGCTTTGAGCGCATCCTTGTCAATCAAGTCGCCATGCTTTCGAAGATCATTGTATGTGACAAATTGGTCGGGATGATTGGCAAAGGTTTTCCGATAGAACGCGTGCACATCCGGCTGATCGAGAGCAAGACCGGAAAGCCGCACTGCATAGGCAATAACCTGATCTCTGCCGGAACGTGCCGTTACCTCGTGCAACGGTTGTCGCGGCGGCTCGTGCCCCCCTGTGCGGCTACCTCTGCTTCCGTTGCCGGTCATTCGCTCAAGCCAATCCCGAATAGCCATATCACCCCCTTCACTCCACTATTGAAGGCTTGAATCTGATTGGCCGCAAGTTCTCACGACGCGCGGCAAAAACCGAGCATTTCTGCCGCGCTCCCAGCATCGCCAATCAAATGCGGGTTAGATTTTTGTCGCCAGTCAGATCTGATTGAGAAGCTGCCATCGGCGCAAAGCCGTGAAATTCCGCCATTTCCAGCCGCGATTTGTCGCGTACGGTGTGCCTGAATCTGTTCCCAACTTGGACACGTATTGTTCTAGAAATTGCTGCTCGTGTTTTCCGGGAAAATGAGCGTCAATCCCGCAGGACACCTAGCCTATCTGGCGTCTGAGAGAAACCCCGGGCAGTTGGTAAAGTTGAGCGATGTTCCGCTCTACGGAAGCAAATAGCCATTTTGGACGCGCGAACTCCGCCTTGCGGAGGTCGCACATTCCGCGCTTGCGAGCGGTGTTTTCCTGGGCCGATTAGCATGCAGAAAGCCCGGATCGGCAATCGCCGATCCGGGCTTTCTGAAGCAAGTTGTCCGGTGACTGCGGCGCTACTTCGAGCGCCGCTTCTTCGGTTCTCCGCTGCTGGATTCCTTGGCCTTGGCGAGGAAGTCGACCTGCTCGGCGATGATCTCGCAGCCATAGCGGGTCTGGCCTTCGCTGTCGGTCCAGCGTGAGTAGTGGATCCGGCCCGTGACCATGACCATCGCGCCCTTGGTGACATGCTCGGCAACGCTCCTGCCGACGCCATTGAAGCAGGTGATCCGGTGCCATTCGGTCTCGGTTTGGCGGTTGCCTTCGCTGTCCTTGAAGCTTCTGGTCGTGGCGAGTGAGAGGCTTGTGATTGCGGCTCCCGACTGAGCGGTGCGGATTTCCGGGGTGTTGCCGACAAAGCCGACGAGAGTGACGGTGTTCTTCATGATGCTGACCTTTCGAAGCTGTTCTT
>CALMZE010000073.1 GCA_937870585.1 uncultured Sphingomonadales bacterium
ATCGCTGCCCTTGTAGAGCGCGCCTGTGCCTTTCAGTTTGACCAGCCGCTCCATCTCGGGGCGCGTAAAGGGCCGCGATCCGACGCGACCAAAAATCGCCATCTGACCGCCGGTCTCATCCACACCGCGATCCCGGTCCAGCCCTTTGGAGACGGAGAGTGCCGCACTTGGCGTTGTGGCCCATGCGATCAGTTGCGGGCGCGGTTCAGGCGCAAAGCCATAGAAGTTGCGCTGACTTTCAGGGGACGTGATCTGGAGCACCTTCATGCCGTTGCGGCCATCGGCGACATAGCCAATTGCGGACGCATTGGTGGATGCGATCACGACATCCTCCACATCGTTCATCGTGCCGCCGAACGTCTCCTTGACCAAAATCGTTGGAGCCAGCGGCTTGGTGATGTTGATGATGACCAGCCCTTCCTGCTTGCCCGCCACATAGGCATAGGTGCGGGCGAGATAGAGCTTGCGCGCATTGGCCAGCGGCACGGTGGCCTCAGGCCGCGCGATCGGCTGGCGCATGTCCGTAATGTCGAACAGCTTGAGCCCTTCCGCATCGGTCACCCAGACATAGCGGAACTGCACGGCCGATGCGCGGGCATCGGTGAGTGGCATTTGCGCGGTCAGCACAGGCTTGAGCGGATCGGTCAAGTCGACCACGGCCAGTCCAAAATCGGTCGTGACATAGGCAATGCTGCCCGCGAGCGTCACATGCCGCGCGCCTTTCAAGGCGTTGTCCGGGTTGAACGTCACTGCGCGCTTGAAGAAATTGTTGCGGAACTCGCCATCGGCCAGCGTGTCGATATCGACTAGGATCAGCCCTTCAACGCTGTCAGAGACCACCGCATAGCGATAAATCTCGTGCATTTTCTGCTCCATATTCTGAGGCAGATTTTCGGTGATGTACTTGTTGCGCGCGTAGCTGATCGGTTGGGTCGTAGCGAGCGCGACGCAGGTGGCATTGCTCGACTTGACCTGCGTGTCATGACCCAGCGGAGAGAAGGGCGCAGTGATGATCCGTTCGGATACGCCCTTGTTCGCAATCGAGGCCACGTCATAGGCGCGGAAGCCGCCTTTGCCCTCTGCCACGAACAGATATTCGCCGCGCAGCTGCACGCAACTGGCAGCCCCCGCCGTACCTTGTGTGATCTTGTAGAATTGCTCGGTATGCTGCGTTTCGCCGCTGGCATTTTTGTCAAAGATTTTGCCACGCGTCCAGTTGATCAACTCGCGCTTGTTCTGTTCAACATGGGCCTTGTACCAATCGGGATAGGCATAGCGGTGGAGGTAGGAACCAATGACCGCTTGTGGCTCTTCCCACTCTGTCACGCGTGTCGCCTGAATGCCGCCTTCAAGCCCTGTCCAGGCGTGGAGGCCAAGGAAGTTCACATAGTTGGTGCCGAGCAGCAGAGTTTGCGCCATCAGCGCGTTATTGTCTTCCTTCTCAGACAGGTGGCAATCGGTGCAGGTCTTGGTCTCATTGGTGCGGACCGTATGCGGGAAATGCGGCGCGAACGCCTGACTGGAATAGCCCGCTGCCGAGATAGGCGGCTGCTGGATATAGATGCGCTCACGGTTCACATTGGTGGAGGACAGCACCAGCGCAGAGGTAGACCGGATCGGCGCAATCAGACCCTTGGCCTTGCCATTCTCGTCGGTCTCCTTGCCCGTTTTGGTGAAGCCATGGCGACCGAGATGGAACATTTCATCGCGCGCCACCTGCGGGTTGTAAGTCGCATAATTGCGCGTTTCGGTGTCATCATAATGATGCCGCTTGGTCTTCCAGTTGGCTTCGATTGGCAAATGGCAGCCGCCACATGAGGTCGTCCAGCTCAAATGGCAGGTGAAGCAGGTCATGCTGTCATCACCGTGCGAGCGGTTTTCCTTGGCGACACCCGGCCCCCAAGCGATCTTGCCGCCGGCGAGCCCCATCAGCTTGGCGCGGGCCGCCTTGATGTTGAAATTGGGGCTGGCGCGATCCACGCTGTCCTTGACGAGGCTGACTTTCCATTCAAGGTTTGGATCGACGATGGAGCGTTGCACCAGAACGCGGTTGCCGCTCGCATCATAATACCATTCGAACCGGCGTTTTCCGTCAGCATTGCGCAGCAGCGACAAATTGGTGCCATTGGGCCGCGCGGCGGGGCCGGAGGTCATGAGGTTGGGATAGTCATCGGCGGTGCCGTGGCAATCCTTGCACCCAATCTCCACCGCATTGGCGACTTCGGTGTATATATAGCCATTGCCATGGCTGTCCTGCGCGAAGTGGCAATCGGCGCATTGCAGGCCCTTTTCGGCGTGGATATCCATCATATGGACGGACTTGCCAGGGTTGGTGCCGGGGGGCACAAACTTGCCTTCACCCGCCTTGCGCCATTTTTCGGGATCATCGGGATCGACGATATTCTTCGGGTCCGGATTGGCGACATTGCCTTCCGCATCGAGCAGATTGCCCTGCCGGTCGCGTTTCAGGATGGCGCGGAAGTTCCAGCCATGACCGTGATAGTCTGCAAACTGCGTATCTTTGAGCGCAGGGTTCAGATCATAGACGTGGCGGAGCATTTCCACATCTGACCACAGGCCGCGCGCTGCCGCCGCTTCGGGGTTGCGGTCATTGGCTTTGCGGACTTCGGCAGCGGTCGGGTAACGCTGCTTCTTGAACTTTTCCTGATACTCCTTCTCGCTCATCCAGCTGGGCTTGGGAGCCTTGTTTTCAGGCCCAGGCCACAGGAAGGGCGCGTCGGACTCATAGTCCCACATGGTGTAGCCCAGATAGGTGTTCAGGAAGATGTTGGGCTGGTGCATGTGGCAGTTCATGCATTGCGCGGTGGGGATCGCCTTGGTGAAGCTATGCTTGACCGGGTGGCCGCGTTCTTCGGGGCGATCATCGGTTCCTTCGGCGAAGGTCAGTTCGCCTGCAGCCGCATGGCCCGTTGCATGAGGGGCCGCGTGAGGCTTGGCGTCCGCATGATCTTCGCCATGTTCGCCGTGCCCCTTGCGTGCGCCTTCCATCAGCGTGGCGATGGTCGGGTCTGCGGTCGCGGTCTGACCATCGCGGCCATATTGTGCCCAGGTGAGGCTATGGCGCGGCTCCCGGTCATTGGCATAGACGACATGGCAGCCCGCACAGCCTGAAGAGCGATAATCGCCCGGCTGGTCATTGGTGCCCATGAACCACATGAACGGATCGTTGAGCCGCGTCTTGTGGATGTTGATAACGGGAATGGCGACGCGCAGGCCGGTGGCCGGGCCGCGATTTGATTGCTTCAGGTCAGGCCGCCCCGGCTCTTCCAGCCGTTGGATCGAGCCTGTGGGGTTGGGCAGGCCGACTTCGGCAAACTGCGTGTTGATCGTGCGCCCGCCGCGTTCGAACACGCGGAAAATGTCGGCCGGGCGGATCGTGTGCCACGTCGGAAGCGGATAAAGGACGGGCTGTGCGCCTTTGGCGATTTCCTCCGGTGACAATTTGGCGGGCGGGCAGGGTGAGACAAAGCTCTTCTTGGACGGGTCCGCTGGCGTCCGGTCTCCCGGAGAGATGACGCAAGCGGCCTCGCCCGTGCGCGTATAGGCCTCACCCAGCGCGTAATTCTTGAGCGGCACGATCCCGTTATTATAGCCCGCACCGCCCCACAGCATCGCCCCGGTCGACATGATCGAGCGTTCCGCTGCCTCAATGATGTTGAGGTGGCACGCGCCGCAACTTTCCCTCGCCACGCGATAGTCGGACGGGTTGACGAAGCGGATGAATTCCGGTGCTTCCTTGTTGAGCAGCGTAAATGCGTGCTTGGGATTGGCGGAACTCGGCCAATGCCATTCACCGGGATAGCGCGGGAGAACATGCGCCTTGCGGAGCAGATCGGTATAGCTCGGGTCGCCGGGCTTCAACCGCTGATCAGTCAGCGCGATCTTCGCATTGCCACCATGACAATCGGTGCAGCCCAACACAACGGCAGGGCTGGTGTGCATGTCTGCCTCGTCGCTTGCGGCGTGGCAGGATTTGCAGCCGCCGCTCTTGGCTTCGGCTTCGTCGGGGCTTTGCTCATAGGGGGCAGGGGGCGCGAATACGGCGCTATAATCGTGATGCTGGGGCTTCTCGCCCTCGGACGCGGTGAGGATGCTCCCCGCAGTGCCCAAGCCCAAAAGCGCTGCAAAGAGCAGCCCGGCAGAACGGCGCGACAGGGAGGAGGGCAGCCAGCGCATCATCAATAACTCAGGATCGTGTTGAACAGGATGGAATAAAAGCGCTTGTCTCGCCCGGCGCTGGCAAAGAGATCGCCAAAACCCTTGCCGGGGTCGAACAGCGCGCCAGACAGGCGGAACACGACATTCTGGATCGCCTTGGGCCGCCAGATCACTGAAACAGACGCATCCCATCCGATGGATTTCGGAATGCTGCCTTCGTTGCGCAGGGCTTGCAGCGTGGCCGTATTTTCAAACCACAAATGGTTGAGGTTGGTCGAAACACGCAGCGTGGGCTTCAGATCAAAATCGGCACCGGCGCCCAGAAGGATCGTGCCGGGATTGTTGAAATTGGCCTGCCCCTCCTCCTTGGAGGTGCGCAGATTGTTGAGGATGCCGTTGCGTGTGTTGACGCCAATCGCAGCGCCACCGCCAGCAAAGGGGATCGTCTGGCGGATCCAGTAGCTGGTGTCCGCTCCCGCAAAGATCGGGTTCTCAAACACCGCATCGAAACCCGTTTCCTTGTTATCAAACGGGTCGCTGTCCCCGGTGGCGTACAGGCCAGAAAGGCGGACGCGCACCCAGTCAAAATCCATGCTGGGTTCAACGGCGGCAAAGAAGGAGCGGATCTTCGCCTTGCGGTTGGTGAAGATGCTGTTGCGGTCCTCACCCAGCGCATAATAGGCGCTGCCGGAGAAGTTGAGACGACCGAAATGGCCGTCCATTGAATAGCCGAGCCACGCCACATCGTAATTCCGCCCGCGCGCATTGCCGAGCAAGGCAGGGCGAGCCGGGAAGCCATTATCATCAAAGTGCAGCTTGTTGCGTTCGCGGTTGATGTTGAGCGTCGCCGAAACCTGACTGGTCAGCCCGACGAGCGGAAAATCCTGCCGATACACATTGGCGAACATCACCCAATCCTTGCGCGGGCTTTGCACGACAGAGTTCAGCCCTGAATTGGTGTCCTTCTCCAGCCGCCAAAATCCGGCGAGGTTATATTGCCAACGGTTGTTGTCGCGATTGCCGAAGAAACGGATGCCGAGTTGCAGATCGTTGAACAGGAAGCCCCGGAAATCGGCCTGAAACGGCTGGATGCCGACACGCACCGAGTCAAAATCGAAGCGGTCGCTGACGTTGCGCAGGTGATAATCGACGAAGAACTCCTGCACGCCGAGGAAGTGATCGAGGCGGTGGCTCTTCTTGGATGAGCGGACATTGAGCACCCGGCGTTCGGGCACATCGACATAAGACGCATTGAGACCCAGCAGCACGCGATATTCGACGTGCGGCGGCATGAAGGTCGTCTCACCCTTGATCAACGATCCGCCAAACAGGAAGGTTTGCGCCGCGACAATCGAATGGCTGCGCCCAAACACATCATTGCTGCCGGGATTGGCTGTCGTCTGATCACCCACCGGAATGGGGAAGCTGCGCGGCTCGAACACGGTATCCGAAACGCCGGTGAGTGCCAGAAACCAGTCATGTTCCTTCAGGCCCAGAAACTTGGGCGTTTTGCACTTGGGCAGGCCCTGTTCCGCGCGGCGGCGGGCCATTTCTTCTTCGTCAATCTCCTCGGAACTGCGGATGCAGAGCGGGCGGTCTCCCTTGAACTGGTTCTGGTTATAGGGATCCCAAAAGCGTTCGGGCTTGGCGACGCCCAAAGCTTGGGACAGTCTCCAGCGATCAGGCAGAGGGAAATCCGGGTCCGCTGGGAAGGCTTCGGGCGGCGGCGGCCGCAGCGCACCGGGGTTGGTCTGGGTGACGCGTTCGGGCAGTTCATCCTGAATGCCGGGACGGCGGCGCCCATCGATCAGCGCGTCGTCCGCGTCCAGACCGCTCGCTTCAGGCAGAGTGGAGGCCGCAGGCGGCGGTTCAGCAGGCGCTTGTTCCTGTGCTGCGTCCTCCATCTCCGAAAACTGGCTGACGCTGTTGAGCGAAAGAATGGCGCGGCGCTTTTGGGCACGCGCCTGAAACACCAGGATGGCCGTTGGCTCTGGTGGCGCAACCTGTGGCTGTCCACCCAAGGCCGCCATCAAGGGAAAAAGGGGCGCAATTGGCACGATCAGAGGCCCTGACAGACGTTCTGGTCTGACGTGTCGAGGAAGGGCGCGAACGGGCAGCCCACAAAGCGCAGCCGCGCGGTGCCGCCACCGCTGATAGACACGATGATCTGGTCTGACCGGCTGGCAGACGACGCATTGCCAAGCCCGCCGACGCGAGAGCCGCCATTGTTGGTGCCTAGGAACGCAATCATGTCATCCTGATCAATGCCATCGCCCGAAACGCCCAAGGCCCCGACCAGAACCGATCCGCGATAGACTGGCACAGAGCCGGGGAAAATCTGGATGCCGTTCTGCAGCCGGTTTTGCCCGGCTACGACGTCTGGCGTCTGTGTGCACCGGGCGGGCGTGTCCGGCGTGCCACTCAGCAACGCGCCGACATGCGTCACGATATTGTTGAACACGAGTTCGGATTGCAGCCCGGTGTGAAACGGGTTGAAGCTGGCAATTTCAGGCGAGAATGGCCCCGCACCACGACCAATTTCTCCATCCGGGAAATAGGGGCGGGCGATGTTGCCAATGGCGCGGTTGCTCCATGCGGTCTTGCCGGTGAATATGGCATTGTCGCCAAAGAAGGTCTTGGCGAGCGCCAGGCGGTTCTGCACCTTGGCATCCGGATTGCCTGCCAGATCAGAGGCAGCCTTGGCGTTGGAGAAGAAGGCTGCCGTCCGCGCCTTTTGCAAAGACACGTCCACGCCAAAGATGGGCGCATCGGGAGACCGGACGAGCCCGAGGACTGAGCCGTGCGTATCAACCAGACTGATCGAGACCTGCGCCCGGCTGTCGAGCGGACGCCGGATTTGCGCGCGCGCGCGCGTCATGATCTTGAAGGCTTCTTCGAGAAGCGCCTGCGCTTCGGCCTGAGTCAGCGGTTGCGCGACAGCGCCGCCATCAGTGCCTGCGCGGACCGGGTAGCGGTTGGTGCCAGAGCCATTGGTGAGGACGAATGCATCGCGGTTTGAAAACTCCGCCGCAGTGGACGCGCGAATGCCGGACCCTTCTGCACCATAGGCCGAACCCGCGATAATCGTCGCGGCGGAATAGGCTGGAACGGCCACGAGGTTGCCGACGCTGCCGTTGATCGTGGCAAAGGCAGGAGCCGCGCCTGGGGCTTTCAATCCGGCGGTCGTCGCATCGCTGTAACGCAGCTGGACGACGGCCTGAATCTTGTCTGCCTTCACATCATCGGGGGCATCAAAGCCGCGCGTTCCCGCAAGCGCGATGAACTCCTCATTGTCCGCATCGACATTGGCGGAATCGGGATCGAAGCCGTAAACGCCATCGCCCATTACGCCAATGCCGCCCACCACCACGCCATTCTTGTAGAGCGGGAATCCGCCTGCATCTGCCGAAAGACCGAGTGGCGAGCGTTTGGGGCCGATGAGCGCCGCTGCGCCGCCACTGCCAAAGCGTTGCGCCAGATCAGAGCAGGGAAGCTGGCTGAACTGCACACCGTAAAGCGGTCCGCTCGGGATGTTCGCTGCGTTGGATTGCGGCGGGAAATGCTGCTGGACGATGTAACTGGCGGTGCGCGTGGAAAAGGCGTTGCCCCCGCTGGACAAATAGGCTCCCGTCACGGCCTTGGCGATGGCTCCGGCCAAGCCTGCTGGCGCGGGCAGGCTTGTGCCCGGAAGCGTGCCCGCAATGGGCGTCGCGACATTGGGGATAGAGAGCGCGAGATTGGCCCCGTTCATCACGAACACACCGAGCACATTGCCCACACGGTCGGTCACTGCGATGGCCGAAGGCAAGCCGCGCGCCTGCGCTTCGGCAACGGCCTGCGCCATGATTTGCTGCACGTCCGCGACGCTCAGCGATTCCTGCGCGGGCACGCTGTAGGATGTTGTTGGCATGGGTGTCGGCGTGACAGGAGTCGTGGTTCCGCCACCACCCGCGCTGCCACCTCCTCCGCCACCGCATCCGGCAAGCGCAAGCGAGGCCATGGACGCCATGGCTAGGGAAGCAGCGATACGCATCAACGCAAAGTCCTTATCGTTCGGGCGGCAGAGCCCAGCGCCTGACGGAACTGGCCGGGCCTGTAGTCATTGGGATCACGCACGGCGGCATAGGCGCGATTGATTTCACCCCGGATTGCCGCCGCAGACGCGCCATTCACCATGCCGCCATTCACCAGCGCGTTGAGGAGTGTATCAACCGCCATCACGGCTTGGGCAGAGCCTTCATAATCCGTTAGGCGCGGATTGATCGCTTCGCTGCTGATCGTCTCGATGATCGCGAAAATCTGCGCGCGGCTGAAGCTGGCCGACTGGAAGGTGGAGGCCAGATTGGCCGCGGATGTGCGCAGGCGGTTGGCAGCGGCCACGGCGCTCGCTCGGTCTTTGGCAATGGCCCCGTGGAACGCGCGACTGTCAGCTTCAAACCGCTGGGCGAGGGCAGGGGCCGCAACCCGTGCCGCTGCCGAGAGCATGATCATATTCTCGTCATTATAGGGCGGCATTCCGACCGGAATGGGACGCCCCGGATTGTCGAGCGTCGTCGGCGAGAAGCCCTGGCTGTCATAAATGCGCCGGTGGCAGCTGTGGCAATCAAAGAAATAAAATTCCGGGAACGCGCCTTCGCTGCCCAGGGACGGATTGGCAAAGAGCGACAGCGAACGCTCCACGGCCATCGCCTGACCCACGGCCCACACGCGGACATTGCTCGTCAGCCCCTTGCGCTGCGCATAGTCTGCATCCTCATTATGATGCTGCATCAGCGTCGAAAACAGGTCCAGCTCGAACGAAATGCGAGGGTGGCCCGCGCCCATGATGCGGTGATTGACGAACTGCCCACCATCTGCGGAGCCAAAATGGCAATCGAGGCAGACGCTCGCCCGCACCTTTGCATTTTCCAGCGGGACGAGTCCGGCGCGGACGCTGTTGCCATGATTGCCGAGCTTGTGCGGTTCGATCCAGTTGGCCGCACCGCCATGGCAGGCCTCGCACCCTATGCCGTCGCTTTGCTGATAGCGCGGGCCGCGCGAGGCCGCGTTTTCGGCGTGACAGCCCAGGCACATCGGAGCCGTGGACGCATTGCCGATGCCAAGCCGCCGCGCAATCTGCTGACTGCGCGGTTCAGAGAGAATAGCAAAGGCGCGGCTGTGCGCGCCGGTGGGGCTTGATGCTTCCTGCCAGCGCATGATCTCATCCTGGCGGACGATCTTTCCATCGGCTTCGGAGCGGCCGTGGCAGGTGGAGCCGCTGCACGAAGCGACTCCCAGATGAGTCGCATCATCGGGAAGCGCGGCCTTCGCAGGGGTCTGGTCAATCGAAAAGCCGATCGACACGGCAGCGAGCGCCATCAGCGCGCACAGGCCGAACGCGCCCCACTGAATCCAGCCTTTCGCTTGGATCGAGAAATATCGCACCGCTGTTCCACCCCAAAGAGGCGTCCCCCGCCTCAGTTTCTTGCCTTACGCGATGCGACCCGATGGTTCGGATTTGTTGTGTGGCAGACCTTATCCGTTCCTCATTCCAAAACAAGCCCCGGATTAGTCCAGCGGCTTGCGACGGATAACGAGATTGCGGATTTCGGTCATGTCTTCCATCGCAAAGCGGATGCCTTCGCGGCCCAGTCCGCTATCCTTCACGCCGCCATAGGGCATGTTGTCCACGCGGTAGCTGGGCACATCGTTGATCACGACGCCGCCGACATCGAGATGATCCCAGGCCTCCAGCACCTTGAAAACATCGCGCGTGAAGATGCCCGCCTGCAACCCGAACTTCGAATCATTCACTTCGGCAAAAGCATCCTTGATGTGTGAAAAGCGGGAGAGGATGGCGAGTGGACCGAACGCTTCTTCTGCAACCGCGCTGGCCGTGCGCGGCACGTTTTCCAGCAAGGTTGCCTCCAGCATCGCGCCTTCGCGCTTGCCACCGCACAGCAGCTTGCCGCCGAGCGCCTGCGCTTCCTGAATCCAGCCATCGAGTCGTGCCGCTTCCTTCACATCGATCATCGGGCCGATGAACGTCGCCCGGTCCTTGGGATCGCCCGCGATTAGAGCCGCCGCCCGCGCCACCAGCATGTCGCGGAAGCGGTCATACACGCTGTCATGGATGATGATCCGCTGCACGCCGATGCAGCTCTGGCCGGACTGGTAGAAGGCCCCGAAGATCACCCGTTCCAGCGCGTCATCCAGATCAGCGTCTTCATCGATGATGACAGCCGCATTGCCGCCGAGTTCAAGCACGACCTTCTTCTTGCCGCAGCGTGCCTTCAAATCCCAGCCTACGTCGGGCGAGCCAGTGAAGGAGAGCAGCTTCAGCCGGTCATCGGTGGTGAACAAGTCTGCGCCATCCCGACTTGCGGGCAAGATGGAGAAGGCCCCTTCGGGCAGGTTCGTCTCTGCCAGCACCTCACCCATGATGATCGCGCCAAGTGGCGTGCGGCTGGCGGGCTTCATGACGAACGGGCAGCCGACCGCAATGGCAGGCGCAATCTTGTGCGCCGCGAGATTGAGCGGGAAGTTGAATGGCGAAATGAAGGAACAGGGGCCAATCGGCACCCGCTTCCAGATGCCCATATAGCCCTTGGCGCGCGGGGAAATGTCGAGCGGCTGAACCTCTCCCGTCATCCGCACCGATTCCTCGGCGGCAATGCGGAAGGTGTCGATCAGGCGGCCCACTTCGCCCTCGGCATCCTTGATCGGCTTGCCCGCCTCGACGCACAGGGCAAGGGCCAGTTCGTCAAACCGCTCCTTGAAGCGTCCGACGCAATGCATCAGCACATCCTGCCGCTCATAGGCCGCCATGCGCGCCATCGGCTCCGCCGCGCGGACATTGCCTGCAATGCCCTCATCAATGGTCTTCGCGTCAGCCAGCGCCACCCGGAACGCCACTTCGCCAGTGAACTTGTCCGTCACGGCGAGATCGGTGTTGGGCTGGGCGGCCTTATTGTTGAGGTAGAGCGGGTAGGTGGATTTAAGTTGGGTCATCTTTGGTTCCGTCGCCCCCGCGCAGGCGGGGGCCGCTTTGTCAGTTTGGCGCGTATCTTCAACCCGGCCCCCGCCTGCGCGGGGGCGACGCATGGGTCAAAGCTTCGCGCTCAGTTCCTTGATTTCGCGATTGAGGATACGGTCATTGTCCGAATAATCCACTGGGCAGTCAATCAGGTGGACTCCGGGCGTGCTGTTGCAGTGCGCCAGCAGTTCCTTCAGATGTGCCGCACTTTCCACGCGATAGCCATTGGCCCCATAGCTTTCCGCATATTTGACGAAATCAGGGTTGCCATATTGCAGGCCCCAATCCTTGAAGCCCATATTGGCCTGCTTCCAGCGGATCATGCCATAGCTGTTATCGTTGAGGATCAGCACGGTGAGGTTCAATTTCTCCCGAACCGCGGTTTCCATCTCCTGACTGTTCATCATGAAGCCGCCATCGCCGCAGACCGCCATCACCTTGCGTTCCGGGTAGATCATGGCTGACATCATGGCCGAAGGCAGCCCCGCGCCCATGGTGGCGAGCGCATTGTCCAGCAGAACAGTGTTGGCGTGATAGGCTTCATAGCCGCGTGCGAACCAGATTTTGTACACGCCATTATCCAGACAGATAATGCCATCTTCGGGCATCGCCCCCCGGATCGCCTGCACCAGATGCGGGGGATAGATGGGGAAACGTGTGTCATCAGCTAGCGGTGCGGTATGCGCCACTTCCGCCTTGCGCGCGCTCAACATGAAATCAAAATTCCACGCCGGATTGGGGCGGATGATCTCCTTCATCTGCCAGATGGCGTTGGCAATATCTCCGATCACTTCCACTTCCGGGAAATAGACGGGATCAACCTCCGCCGTCTTGGTCGAGACATGGATGACCGGCGCACCGCCGGGCTTCATGAAGAAGGGCGGCTTCTCAATCACATCATGCCCGACATTGACGATGACATCAGCCGATTCCACCGCGCGATGTACGAAATCCCCTGCTGAAAGCGCGGCGCAACCGAGGAACAGCGGGTGCCGTTCGGTAATCACGCCCTTGCCCAGCTGCGTGGTGAGGAACGGGATGCCGGTCGCATCCACGAATTCGCGCAGCATCTTGCTCGTCATGGTGCGGTTTGCGCCCGCGCCAATCACCAACACTGGCGATTTGGCGGATTGCAGCAGATCAACCGCTGCGTGGACCGATTTCGCGTCGGCATTGGGGCGTCGGGTGCGGCTGCGCTGGAGCGGCTGCGAATCGGTATGTTCGTCGGCAATATCCTCGGGCAGTTCGATGTGCGTTGCGCCGGGCTTTTCCTCTTCGGCCAAGCGGAAGGCTTCACGCACACGGCTGGGGATATTGTCCGAGCTCTGCATCTGGTGGGTATATTTGGTGATGGGCTGCATCATCGACACCACGTCGAGGATCTGGAAGCGGCCCTGCTTGGATTTCTTGATCGGCTTCTGTCCGGTGATCATCAGCATCGGCATCCCGCCGAGCGTGGCATAGGCCGCCGCCGTCACGAAATTGGTCGCGCCCGGACCCAATGTCGCGATGCAGACGCCCGCTTTGCCCGTATGACGACCATAGGTAGACGCCATGAAGCCCGCGCCCTGTTCGTGGCGCGTCAGCACCAGCCTGATCTTGGTTGAGCGCGAGAGCGAATCGAGAAAGTCCAGATTTTCCTCACCGGGCACGCCGAAAATATACTCGCAGCCCTCTTCTTCGAGGCATTGGATAAACAGGTCTGAAGCTTTGGTGGCCATGGGTCGTCTCCTCGTTCGGCCTGCATCTGCGGCAGGCTCCTGAATTCCAGGCCGGCGACCATCGGCAAACGGGGTGCGTTGTTGTTCTGAGTCCCCCCGCCAAGGACAGGGTGTAACCGCGCTTCCCTCAATAGCCAAGCGCTAGGTTGACGAGCGGCTGAAGCTGTTCGCCTTTCCTGTAGCGCTCCAGATTGTCGATAAAGCGGGCCACAGCCCGCGCGAACATCTTGTCCTGCGCGCGGCCAGAGAGATGCATGGAAATATGGGCGTTGGGCAGGCTCCACAGCACATGGTCTGCGGGCAGCGGCTCGGGCGTTGTCACATCGAGCCATGCCTGCCCGATAGTGCCTGCTTGCAGCGCGGAAACCAGAGCCTCCTGATCAATTACCGATCCGCGCGCGAAATTGAGAATGGCGGCGCTCGGCTTCATGGCGGCCAGCTCCTCTGCGCCGATCATATGCTCAGTTTCGGGCGTGGCAGGCACGGCGATGATCACCCAGTCAAACTCGCTCAGCCGCCCGCGCCACTGATCCGGCGTCAGCGTGTCGGGGGAGGGCGTGCGCCGCACCGACATCACCTCCACGCCAAAGGGGCGCAGCCGCTCTTCAATCAGTTCGCCAATCGCACCGCGCCCAAGGATGAGCGCCTTGCTGCCCGCCAGTTCGACCTTGCCCGGCGAATCGCGCAGCCATTCCCTCTGCTGCGCGGCGAGCACCACATCGCGATAACCCTTCGCCATGATCAGCATGGCCATCACCGCATATTCGGCAATGGTCAGCGCGTTGATCCCTGCACCATTGGTGAACATCACGCCGCGCTCCGCCATGAGTTCGAGCGGCATCCCGTCCACCCCGGCATAAATGGAATTGAGCCATTCGAGCCGCGTCGCCAGTCGCACCGCTTCGGCCATGTCGGGCTTTTTATAGGTGTCAAACCACCCAATCTCGGCCTCGGGTGCCAGATCGAACAGCTCCTGCGTGGTACCGTAAAAGCGCGGCTCCACCCAATCGGGCAGCAACGGCTCGACATGCGGGCGCGAAACGGCGGAGAGGAGGGTGACGGTTTTGGTCATGGGATGGTCCTTGTCGCGCTATTGCCCCTCCGTCATCGCTACGCGATGCCACCTCCCCATCGCAAGTCGATGGGGAGGATTCAGCGGCAATTATCCTCCCCATCGTTTAACGATGGGGAGGTGGCAGCCTGAAAGGCTGACGGAGGGGTCGTGGCGAACGCCTCCAGCCGCGCCGCAATCAATCGCATAATACCGTCTGCCACCTGAACAGCATCATCAAGAACGGCGCGGGCTGGGATGCGCAATGTTTCGATCCGGTGTTCGCGCAACCATAGATCGCGTCTGAGGTCGTGTTCGGGCCTGTCCCCGGTATCATGGGCGTATCCATCTATCTCAATGGCCAGTGCGGCTTTGGCGCAGTAGAAATCGAGCACATAAGGACCGGCTGGGTGCTGGCGGCGGAATTTGAAGCCGCCGGGCGCGGTGCGCAAAAGTGACCAGAGCATGGCTTCAGGCTTGGACAGCGTTCTGCGCAATTGTCTGGCGCGCTTGACGGTTGCGGCGGGCTTTTCCGGACGTCTCAAACGGCCCCTCCGTCAGACGCTGCGCGTCTGCCACCTCCCCATCGCAAGACGATGGGGAGGATATGGCTCAACCTGTCCTCCCCGATGTCTTGAATGGGGGAGGTGGCTCGCCGCAGGCGAGACGGAGGGGCCGCCTTAGATTTCAATCCGCCAATCCCACCCCAGCGGGTCGCCGTCCATCACCTCCACCCCCTTGGCGATGAGCTCATCGCGCAACGCATCGGAGCGGGCGAAGTCCTTGGCCGCGCGCGCTTCCTTGCGGGCGGCGAGGGTGGCTTCGATTTCCTCTTCAGTGATCTGCGCATTGGCGGGGCGGATGCGGAGATCGGCGCGAGAAACAAAGCCAAGCCTCAGGCCCAATACTTCATCCCATTTCAAGGCTGATTCCAATGCCTCATCGGGCATAACTGCTTTGTTTGAGATTATTTCTTCGAGAAGCGTGAGCGCAGATGGTGTGTTGAGGTCGTCAGTGACAGCCTTTTCAAACCTAGTCATTAAGCTGGGCATGAGCGACAGTGTCTTGATTCCGGGAGGCGATTCTGATGTTCTGATATTGCTCCGGCGCTGCAAAATGGCCTCCACCCCCATCACCATCCGCTTCAACCGCGTAAACGCCGCTGCCAGATTCTCCCAGCTAAACTCCAGCTCGCTCCGATAATGCGCCTGCAAGCACAGCAGACGATAGGCGAGCGGGTGGAAGCCCTTGTCCACCAGCACCTGCAAGCGCAGGAACTCGCCGGTGCTCTTGCTCATCTTCCCGCCGCGATCGATCAGGAAGTTGTTGTGCATCCAGATGCGCGCGCCGCTGTGATCGCAGCCGGTATAGGCCTGGTTCTGCGCGATTTCGTTCGGGTGGTGGATTTCGCGATGGTCGATGCCGCCGGTGTGGATGTCAAATGGCATGCCCAGCAGCGCCTCGCTCATCACCGAGCATTCAAGGTGCCAGCCCGGCGCGCCTTTGCCCCAAGGGCTGTCCCATTCCATCTGCCGCGTTTCACCCGGCGGTGTCTTGCGCCAGATGGCGAAATCGGCCTGATGGCGCTTGCCATCCACCGCATCAATCCGGCCTTCGCCTGCCTCTGTCGCGGCGCGCGCAAGGCGACCATAATCGGCGACGGTAGACGTATCGAAATAGAGACCGCTCTCCAGTTCGTAGCAATGCTTGTCTGCAATGCTCTTGGCGAATGCGATCATCCGTTCCACATAATCCGTGGCGATGCTCCACTGGAAGGGCTGGCGGATGTTGAGGCGCTTAATGTCTTCCCAATAGGCGTCGGTATAGAATTTCGCGATGTCCCACGCGCTCTTGCCCTGCGCGGACGCGGCCTTTTCCATCTTGTCATCGCCCGCATCGGCGTCGCTGGTGAGATGCCCGACATCGGTGATGTTGATGACATGTTTGAGCTTATAGCCCTTGAAGCTGAGCGCACGGCCAAGCGTGTCCGCAAACACATAAGCTCGCATATTGCCGATATGCTGGAAGTTGTAGACGGTCGGCCCGCAGGTATAAACGCGCGCTTCGCCCTCATGAAAGGGGGTGAAGTCTTCGAGCTGGCGGGTCAGGCTGTTGAACAGCATCAGGGGAGCAGACATGCCGCTCCCCTTTCACGGCTCGGGCCATGGCGTCAACCGGGAAAGGTCAGGGCGCAGCCGGGGCGGCGCTCTCTTCCTCTTCGCGGTCATCGTCGATCGACCAGAAATCATCATTGGCCGATCCGGTCACGGGCTCGTCAATCACCGGCTCTTCATTCACATCATCGGCCCCCTTCAGGTCGATGATCGAAATCTGGATGACCGTGCCGTCACCCTGTTCGCGGGCGCGGGTGATCGTGTCCTTGGCGACATCGGTGGCGGTCAGTCCGACATTGCAGAGCGCGGGGTTGATGATGCCGCAGCCGTTGATCGTCGATTCAATGTCAAACAGGCCAGATGCCGCCGCGCCGCCATTGAAACGGGCCAGCGGGATGAGTTGCAGGCCGGTGATGAACCCGCCCAGCCCATCCTGCTGACGGCCATTGATGGCAATCCGCGCCGTGGGGCTGAGCGTGTTGATCTGCAATCCACCCGAACCCACGGTGAAGCCGCGCCGCGCCGCAAAGGCCCGCGGATTGGCGCTGTTGACGCCGCTATTCTGGATATAGAAGCTGTTGCGCACCGAAACGCTCAGCGTATCGGACTGGAAGACGCCACCATCATTCACCGCGCCATCATTGTGTCCCAACCGGTCGTTGATGTCCTTCATCGTAAGCGCGTTGATGATGTCTGTGATGGCGCTGCTGCTGGCGGCGACCACATCATCGGATTGCAGCGAAAGCGTGCCCGCAAGCCCGCTCGATCCATCGCGCAACAGGATGGAGCCGGTTGCCGGATCAACCTCCAGCATGTCGGACGCGACAATCTCGAACCGGTTGCCACTGCCCAGATTGCTGAGCGTGACTGCGCCGACCGTCTTGAGCTTGCCCGGCGTTTCGATGCGGAGCGTGCCGCTGCTGCCGATATTGGCGGTCGCGCCGCTGCCTGCTGACAGGTTCAGCGTATCAAGCACAACATCGGGTGTGCGGCTGGAGATGCTCGCTGGCACGATGCCGCCCGCCGCCCCGATGCGCGGCGCGACCAGCGTGATGCTGCCCGCATGAAGCCGCTGCGCCTCTGCATCGCTCAGGCCATAGGTGCCCGTTCCGCCCGTACCGCCAATATGCGTCTGGCGGGTGCCGCTGTTGCGCAGTGAAAGCGTGCTGGTGGTGCCGATGCTGCCCAGCTGGCCGCCCGCGCCAATGTCGATATCGAAAGACCGGGCTGAAATGCTGGCCCCGCTGACCGTGCCCTGAATACCCAGCAGACCGGACACGTCAAAGGCCACAGCGCCGGTTGCGCTTGCCGAGCCAACGGTCAGCGCGCCGCCGGTGTTGACGGTCAGATCGCCTGCAGTCGCCTGAGCAGACGCCATATTGAGCGCGCCAAGCGAGGTGAGCGAGACCGAACGACCAAGGGCAGAGACCGGCCCGGATGCAGCCAGATCGGTCGCCACCAGCACCGCACCATTGGTCGCAGTCAGGCCAAGCGTGCCAGTGATGGCCGTTCTCTGGATCGTGACGCCATTGGTGCCGCTCACCGACACCGCGCTAGACCCATCAAGGCCACGCGCGATGACATCAGGCAGAACAACGCTCGCGCCTGTGATGGCAATGTCATCACCCGCGCGCGCCGAAATGCCCGTAATCGCTCCGCCGGGCGCATTGAGACGCAGATCATTGCCCGCATCTGCCGCGCCAAACGTCAAGGCTCCGCTCACCGTCGCAAGATCGATTGATCCGGGTGCGGTGACATTGGAGGCGGCAATTCCGGATGTAGCCGTTGCGCCAACATCACCCGACAGCGTGATCAGATTGCCCGCCTGTATGGCGCCATCGGCATTGAGCAGAATGCCCGATCCGGCGGAGATGCCGCCAGCCACGTTCAGATCGCCGCCAACATCAATGCGCACGCGGCGTGTTGCCTGCGTCAAGCCGGGCAGGGCTGTGGCTGTTCCAACGGCAATTGTGACATCACCCGCCGAAAGCGGACCGCCGACCGTGAGAGAGCCAGACGTGCGCACAGGTGTCAGTGAAGCAAGCAGCGCGGGATCATAGGTGCTGAACAGGTTTGCCGCGTTTGGCAGATATTGGCTGCTGTCACCCACATAGAAATGACCAGCCGTGGCAATCGTACCCAGCGACAGATTGCCGCGCACAAAGCCCATGATCGCTTGGGGCGCACTCACATCGCCAGCGGTGATGCTGCCATTGGCGGAATAAAGAATGATCCGGTCTGGTGTTGTGATATTGCCCAGCGTTGCTGCCGTGTCAGCCGAAACGCGGATGACACGCCCGGCGGGGCCTGCTGCCCCGAAGTTTAGAGGCAGGCCAATTGCGGCATCGCTGCCAAGTCCCGTCGAGAGCAGGTCGCCCGTATTGACCGTCGCGCCGCTGACGAGCAGGTCATCGCCCGCTGTCAGATTGCCTGTGCTGACGAGGCTGCCAGCCCCTAGCGCATCAATCGCCAGATCAGTGCCCGCAACGACAGCGCCCGTCGTCACATTGGCATCGTTCGTGCGGATTTCGACATAGGTTCCGGCGTTGATCGCGCCAGTGCTGATCGGGCCACCCGCTGGCGAGTTGACCGAGTTGATGTCAACATGCGTGCCAGCCGTCACAGCGCCAGCGGTGACGCTGCTGGCATAGAGTCCAGCCGCACCGCCCGCATTGACTGTGCCAATGGTCAGCGCGTTGGTGGATGGAACACCCAGCAGCGGCTCCCCAGCCAGCAGGTCGCCCGTCACGGAGACATTGCCGATCAGCAGCGCGCCGCCGCTCGCGAAGCGCGCATTGCCGCCTGTCACACTGGTGTCGCCGGCTGTGATGCCGCTTGCTGCGCGCACCAGCAAGTCGCCTGCGGTCGTGGTCAGTGTGCCCGTGCTTGCGGTCGTGGCCGAAACTACGGTTGCCGACTGACCAGACAGATTGCCTGTGCTCACGCCATTGCCGTTGATGGTCAAGGCGGTTCCCGCTTGCGCGGTGCCGCCATTGACAGCTGTTGCAGCGGTCAGAGTCGTTGTGGTGCCAGAAGTCAGCGCGGTAAAGCCGACGCTGCCTGCCGCCGATGTGCCAATGAGTGCGCGACCCGAGCGGCTGGTGCCAAGCGTCTGGTTGCCATTGGTCAGGACGGTGAGATCAGTGAAAGCATCCGCTGCGTTCACGCTCGCCGTCAAAGCTGAAACGTCGATATTGCTCGCGCCGCCAGTCGTGCCGATGCCGCGCGTGCGGGTGGTGCCATTCAAATTGGCCGCGCCAGCAGACGCCAATATGGCAATGTCATCGCCTGCCGTCAGGCCATTGCTGGTGATGGTGCCTGTCGTCGATGTCAGCCTGATATCGGCTCCGTTCGGTGCTGTCGGGTCCAGAATTACGAAGCTGGTGCCGGATGGGCCTGCCACCAAGTCAATCGCCCGATTGTCGCGTGCCAGCCCGGTTGCTTCGCCAAAATTGATGGTCATTGCGCCATTAATGCGTGCTTCAAGGTCATCCCCTGCGGTCACCGTGTCGAGACTGGCCGCGCCCGAGGACAGGATCAGCACATCCTCGCCCGCAATCCACGCGCCGGTTCCGGTTACGCCATTGCCCGAAACGCCCAGCATGGTCGCTGCGTTGGCAGTGCCCAGATTCACAGGCCCCGCAGCGTTGATGAAGATATAGCCCTCTGCCGTGCCGCTCGGCGGCAAGGCATAGGTGCCGCGCGCAGTGGCGGAATTGATGCTGACCGGGCCGGTGCTGTCCACGCCGATATGGCCATTGGCGAGCAATATCCCGGCAGCCAACCCGTTTACGCCATTGGCGGTGATGTCGAGATCGCCGGTTGTGGTGACCGAACCCAGCGTCACGCCGTTGGTGTTGGAGAGGAGCGAAACGGATGGTCCCGCCGTGATGGTTCCAATGTTGATTCCGGCAGAACCAATGCCAGAAACGGAGGTGCCCGCTGTCAGCGTTGTGCCGGTCAGCGTCGTGCCTGCCACCAGCGTGCTGCTCGCGCCAGACGTCATCGTGCCGAACGAGATTGCCCCGCCTGTTGAGTTCGCCTGAATAAACCCGCCTGCCTGCGAGTTTCCGAGCAGGATATCGCCGGGTGCGTTGATGGTGATGTTGCCGCCGGTGATGACGGTCGCGGGGCCGGTTTCGAAGCGGCCTGCGGTGGCGGTGAAGTTGTTCCGCGCTTCGGCATGGGTGACGAACGTCGCCCCGGTGCTGGTCAGCACGATGTTTGCGCCATCGGCTTCACTGTCTGTGCCGCCGCCGAGTGCCGTCAGCGTGCCAAAATCTGCCGTGCCGGTGGTGGTGACGCGGATATCATCGCCTACAGTCACGCCCGCCAGATTGACGTTCGAACCGGTGGTGAGCGTGAAGTCATCCCGCACCGTGATCAGCCCGGTGGTGAGCAGACCCGCTGTGTTGGAGAGGATCGCGCTGCCATTGGTGGCGGTGATGTTGCCTGTCGTCATGCCGGTCACGGCAGAGAGGGTGACATTGCCCGTCGTCGCCTGGATTGCGGCGGTCGTCAGGCTGCTGGCTGCATTGGCAGAGACGCTGCCGCCGGTCAGCGCGCCTGCGGTCACCGCGCCGGTCGTGCCGGTGAGCGAGAGCGCGCCGGGCGCGGTGGCATTGGCGATAGCGAGCGACTGGCCGTTCATCGTCAGACTGGTGCTCGCACTCGCTGCACCGCTGCCGGTGATGGGGCCATTGGCGGCGTTGGCCGCAAGGCTCGTGCCTGCGGTCAAGGCGGCATAGTCGATCGCGCCGTTCGTGGAGGCGAGGTCGATCAGGCCACCTGCGGTTGCCGTGCCGAGCGTCTGATTGCCGTTCGTCGTCACGCGCAGATCGGTGAAGGCCTGCACGCCTGCCAGATTGGCCGAGGCCGCGTTGACCGTCACATCGCTGCCCGTGCCGTTGAGCCCGGTCCCCGTCGTGCGGGCCAGACCGGTCAGCGTCACAGCGCCGCCGGTGATGGCGATATCATCCGCTGCGGTCAGGTTGGCGACAGCAACGGGGGCGGTCGCTCCGGTGGTCAGGGTGATGTCTGAACCTGAAGCAGGCGTTGCGACCAGAGAGAAGCTGGGCGGGAAGACAGCAACCGGGCTGATGCTGCCGGGGTTGAACTGGACGCTGCGATCATCGCGGCCATCGCCGCGCGCGGTTGCATCGGTCAGGCTGATGCCATTGGCTGCGACAAGCTGGATATCATCGCCTGCCGAGAGTGTGCCGAGGGTCACCGCATCGAGCGACTGGGCGTAAATATCTTCGCCTGCGTTCCAAAGGCCTGCGCCTGCCACGCCATTGGCGCGCACGCCAATCGAGGCGCGCGCGGTGAGCGCATCAAGCGTTGCAACGCCACCGCTGATCACGAAGATATTGCCCTCCGGCCCCGGCGGGCTGACCGGGACATAGGTGCCACTGGCCACCAGAGCCCCCACCGTCACATCGCCACCGGCCCGCAGCGCGATGTCGCCACCGGCCGTCAGGCTTGTGCCGGTCAGCGTCGTGCCAGAAACCAGCGCACTGCTCGCGCCTGATGTCATGGTGCCAAAGCTGAGCGCGCCGCCTGCACGGGCGTTGATGAACCCGCCCGCCTGCGAGTTGCCAAGCAGGATATCGCCGGGTGCAGACAGAGTAATATCACCGCCGGTGATGATCGTGTTCGGCCCGGTCTCGATCCGACTTGCCGAAGCCGTAAACCCGCGCGCGGCCTCCGCATGATCAACGAACAAGGTGCCCGTGCTGGTAAGCACGATATTCCCGCCATCAGCCTCGCTGTCGGTGCCAAGGCCGGAACTGGTCAATGTGCCGTAATTCGCGGTTCCAGTGGTGGTGATGCGGATGTCATCGCCCACATCCACGCCCGCCAGATCAACATCGGAGCCCGTGTTGAGCGTGAAATCATTTCCGACCGTGACAGTGCCAGTGCTCAGCAAGCCATTGACGTTGGACAGGATGGCACTGCCTGCCGTGGCATTGATATCATTCGTGATCAGGCCATTGACGGCGGAGAGAGTCACGTCACCCGTCGTTGCGCGGATACGACCCGCCTGGATCGAGTCCGTTGATGACACGAAAATGGATCCGCCTGTCAGATCGCCGCTCTGTGCAGCGCCTGCCGTTGCGGTCAGGCTCAGCGCTCCGGTGGCGCTGGCGTGGCCAAGGGCAATGGAGCGCCCTTGCGCAGTCAAGCTTGTGCCTGCAGTGGCCGCACTGTCGCCACCCGACACGGCTCCGTTGAGCGCGGTCATCGTGATGCTGGTTCCAGCATTTAGCGTATTGTGACCCACCGAACCATTGGCGGAACTGAGATCCACCAGACCACCTGCCGTGCCTGTATTCAGGCTTTGATCGCCGTTGGTGGTGATGCGCAGATCGGTGAAGGCGTTGACAGTCGACAACCGGGATGTTTCGCCCGAAATGGTGATATTGCTGCCACTGCCGATCAGGCCCTGGCCCAGTGTCCGGAAGCTTCCAAGCACGCGGATCGCGCCGCCAGTGATGGCAATGTCATCTGCTGCCGACAGCGTGGAGATCGTCACAGCGCCGGTTGCAGTGGTGGTCAGGTTGATATCCGATCCCGCCGGAGTGGCGGCGACCAGTGAGAAGCTGGGCGGAACAAAGGCTGCACCGCCGCCGCCGGGGTTGAATTGCACGGCGCGATCATCACGGCCATCGCCACGCGCAGTCAGGCCGCTGGCCAAGATGCCGTTGGCAGACTGAATGTCGATATCGTCCCCACTGGACACGGCGTTCAGAGAAGCACCGGCCAGCGATTGCACGGCAATATCCTCACCCGCCGCCCACGCGCCCGTTGAGGTCACACCATTGGCGCGCACGCCAATCGAGGTGTTTGCATTGATGGACCGCACATTTGCCGTGCCACCGCTGATCACGAAGACGTTGGCATCCGGAACCGGCGCATAAGTGCCATTGGCGACGAGGCTGATGGCCGTCACATTGCCGCCCGCGCGCAGGGAGATCGCCCCGCCTGCTGTCAGCGTTGTGCCGGTCAGCGTCGTGCCTGCCACCAGCGTGCTGCTCGCGCCAGACGTCATCGTGCCGAACGAGATTGCCCCGCCTGTTGAGTTCGCCTGAATAAACCCGCCTGCCTGCGAGTTTCCGAGCAGGATATCGCCGGGTGCGTTGATGGTGATGTTGCCGCCGGTGATGACGGTCGCGGGGCCGGTTTCGAAGCGGCCTGCGGTGGCGGTGAAGTTGTTCCGCGCTTCGGCATGGGTGACGAACGTCGCCCCGGTGCTGGTCAGCACGATGTTTGCGCCATCGGCTTCACTGTCTGTGCCGCCGCCGAGTGCCGTCAGCGTGCCAAAATCTGCCGTGCCGGTGGTGGTGACGCGGATATCATCGCCTACAGTCACGCCCGCCAGATTGACGTTCGAACCGGTGGTGAGCGTGAAGTCATCCCGCACCGTGATCAGCCCGGTGGTGAGCAGACCCGCTGTGTTGGAGAGGATCGCGCTGCCATTGGTGGCGGTGATGTTGCCTGTCGTCATGCCGGTCACGGCAGAGAGGGTGACATTGCCCGTCGTCGCCTGGATTGCGGCGGTCGTCAGGCTGCTGGCTGCATTGGCAGAGACGCTGCCGCCGGTCAGCGCGCCTGCGGTCACCGCGCCGGTCGTGCCGGTGAGCGAGAGCGCGCCGGGCGCGGTGGCATTGGCGATAGCGAGCGACTGGCCGTTCATCGTCAGACTGGTGCTCGCACTCGCTGCACCGCTGCCGGTGATGGGGCCATTGGCGGCGTTGGCCGCAAGGCTCGTGCCTGCGGTCAAGGCGGCATAGTCGATCGCGCCGTTCGTGGAGGCGAGGTCGATCAGGCCACCTGCGGTTGCCGTGCCGAGCGTCTGATTGCCGTTCGTCGTCACGCGCAGATCGGTGAAGGCCTGCACGCCTGCCAGATTGGCCGAGGCCGCGTTGACCGTCACATCGCTGCCCGTGCCGTTGAGCCCGGTCCCCGTCGTGCGGGCCAGACCGGTCAGCGTCACAGCGCCGCCGGTGATGGCGATATCATCCGCTGCGGTCAGGTTGGCGACAGCAACGGGGGCGGTCGCTCCGGTGGTCAGGGTGATGTCTGAACCTGAAGCAGGCGTTGCGACCAGAGAGAAGCTGGGCGGGAAGACAGCAACCGGGCTGATGCTGCCGGGGTTGAACTGGACGCTGCGATCATCGCGGCCATCGCCGCGCGCGGTTGCATCGGTCAGGCTGATGCCATTGGCTGCGACAAGCTGGATATCATCGCCTGCCGAGAGTGTGCCGAGGGTCACCGCATCGAGCGACTGGGCGTAAATATCTTCGCCTGCGTTCCAAAGGCCTGCGCCTGCCACGCCATTGGCGCGCACGCCAATCGAGGCGCGCGCGGTGAGCGCATCAAGCGTTGCAACGCCACCGCTGATCACGAAGATATTGCCCTCCGGCCCCGGCGGGCTGACCGGGACATAGGTGCCACTGGCCACCAGAGCCCCCACCGTCACATCGCCACCGGCCCGCAGCGCGATGTCGCCACCGGCCGTCAGGCTTGTGCCGGTCAGCGTCGTGCCAGAAACCAGCGCACTGCTCGCGCCTGATGTCATGGTGCCAAAGCTGAGCGCGCCGCCTGCACGGGCGTTGATGAACCCGCCCGCCTGCGAGTTGCCAAGCAGGATATCGCCGGGTGCAGACAGAGTAATATCACCGCCGGTGATGATCGTGTTCGGCCCGGTCTCGATCCGACTTGCCGAAGCCGTAAACCCGCGCGCGGCCTCCGCATGATCAACGAACAAGGTGCCCGTGCTGGTAAGCACGATATTCCCGCCATCAGCCTCGCTGTCGGTGCCAAGGCCGGAACTGGTCAATGTGCCGTAATTCGCGGTTCCAGTGGTGGTGATGCGGATGTCATCGCCTGCCGCGATTGATCCCAGATCCAGATCAGAACCCGAATCCAGCGTGAAATCCGCTGCGACAAGAATAGATCCGGTCGAAATCAGGCCACTGTCATTGGAAAGGATAGCGCTCCCCTGCGGCGCAGAAATTGAGCCGGTGGTAAGGCCTGTGCGTGAAGTGAGACTGATGTCGCCCGAGGTCGCCAGCACATCGCCCAGCAGGCTGCTCCCCGCAGCGTTGACCGTCACTCCGGTTCCGGTCAGGCCGATCGTCGTGACGTTGCCAATCGTGGTTACAAGGCGAATAGTGCCAGCCGAGGCCAAAATGGAATCGGATGTAAAGGCGCCATCCACGCGCGCATCGACTGCACCTGTCGTAGCCGTGAGCGTGGTCAGCCTTGTGTCTCCCAGACTGTCAATGCTGATGCCGGCACCTCCGGCACTGAGCGCACCGCCGGTCAAGCCGCCTGCGCCAGCAAGGAGCAATATTCGGCCGCCTGCGGTAACATCGTCCATCGTCATGGTGGAGCCATTGGCGACCACCTCTCCCCCCGCATTGACAATGCCGGGGGCAAGCGCGCCGCCTGCGTCTAGTCGTGCAAACCCACCTGCGTTGACCGCTTCGAGACTCGCATCTCCGGTAACCGCAATTGTGAAATCGCTGCCCGCCCCGATAACGCCGGTTCTGGCAGAACCGCGCGCGCCAATATTGATCTGCTGGCCAAATACGTCAGAAGCGGCCACATCACCATCATTGTCAATGAAGACCAGACCGTTCCGCGCCTGCACCCGGCCTGCGTTCAGCGCGCCGCCAGTGGCTGTGAGCGAAATCCCGCCTGTGTTCGCGATGAAGGATTGGCCGTCAATGCCGCCGCCATTGCCTTGAACGGTTATGCTCCCCGCAGTGGCACGGGCGAGAACTAGGGCGACGCCGCCCTGACCAGCCAGATCAATTCCATTGCCGCCCGAGAGGTTGCGCGCGGCAATTCGTCCTCCTGTATTTCCGGTCATGGACAAATTGCCGCCTGCGGTCACGTCGAGCAGGGTCAGGTCCGTCCCGCTTGCTACTGTGTCGCCCACGCTGGTGATTGTGCCAGTCGCGTTGATGGCTGCTGTCGCAGTGAAGCGCGCATTGCCCGCTGAGTTAGCCCCGCCGAGCGCGATGGTTCTGCCCGAAAGGTCGATATTGCGGCCATCGCCTTCGCCATCGGTTCCGGTTGCCGCAGTGGTGACGAGCCCCAGCGTGATGTCTCCGCCGCCCAGCACACGCACATCATCCCCTGCGGTGAGCGTGTCGAGCGTGAGCGCCGCGCCGCTTTCCAGACTGAGGTCATTGGCCGCAGAGAGTGCGCCCGTCGTGATCGGACCGGTCGCGAACAGCGAAACCGAACCGCGCAGAGACGCAACCGGGCCGACAAGTATGGACGTGGCGCGCACAGTGACGCCATCATCGCCGCTCAGGCGTCCGAGCGAGGGGCTGGCCAGATTGCCATTGAGCGCACGCCCTGTGATGTTCAGCAGGCCGCCTGAGGCAAATTCATCAAAGCTGAGATCGCCCGTGAGCGTGGCGGTCAACGCATTTTGCGCGCGTACAGAGCCGAGCGTGGAAGCATCGGTCAGGCCGAGCGTCAGTCCACCTGCTGCGGACCTGATGTCTCCACCCGTCGCCGAGCGTGCCGAGACGCCAACATCACCCTGACCTTGCAGACTGGTATAGGTGAGAGGGCCACCCGCAGCCGAAACCGTCAAGGCTGCGGCATTGACGCTTGCCAGACCCATCGCCCCGGTGCGGGCGGTCAGGCTGGTCTGGAACAGGCCGCCATTGTCTATGCTGCCCGCCGTCAGCGAATTGCCGATGGCGCTCAGTGCGCCGCCAAAATTGGCAGTGCCGATGGTCACGGCACTGGCTGCGTCTATGGTGACAGATGTCGAGCGGGTGAGGGTGGTAACGGACACGTCTCCGCCGGTCGAAGACAGGTCAATCGGCCCGGCCACGTTGACGTCTGTCACTGTGACACCGCCGCCGCCACGCACGAAGTTGGGGAGCGCGGCGCTGCCAGTGAGCGCACCTGTGACGGCAGTTCCGCCCGCTGCAACCTCGATGGACCGCCCGCTCAGATTGCCAAGCGTGATATTGCCGGTGGCAGTGGCAGAAATGAGGCCCAGCGTTGTCGACCGCGTGACGATGTCGCCGCCTGTGATGTCACCGGCAAGAGCATTGAGACGGATTGATCCGCCAGCGGTCCCCGCCGTGAGAGAAGTGGGGCGGATCGTTCCAAAGCTTATGCTGTCTGCTTCAATGTCTGCCCCGTTGCGCATGATGAGTGACCCGGCAGACGAAAAGGTCCGCCCGCGCATCACAAGCCGGCTGGCACTGGAGGCATCCAGCCGCACAAGGCCGGTGCCAGTAAACACCACATCGCCGCCTGCCGCAAAATCAACGCCGATAGCGCGCGCATTGACGATCAGATTGGCACTGGCATCACCAAAAGTGCCGACGAGCCGCCCGACATTGAAATCGCCTGTAATTGTCAGCGCGGCTCCGTCTGTCACCGTTCCGAATTCATCGAGTGTGCCGGGCGTATTGGACGTCAGGATTGATTGCAGCGTGATGTTGCTGCCGCCCAGATTGATCGTGTTGCTCGTCAGGCGCGCACCAGCGCCATTGATGCCGCTGCTGCCGAACAGGCTGATCGTGCTTCCGCTCAGTTGCGGCCCCGCATCAATGCCGCCCTGCAGATCGAGGCTGCCATTGGAGACGGAGAGAAGCAGGGTGCCGTCCGCCTTGAGCGTGGTTCCTGCCGCCGCAGTCAGCCCGTCGCGTGCAAAGATAGAGATCGCACCGGCATTGACCGAACTGCCCAGCCGCACCTGATTGCCGCCTGTCAGGGTGATATCATTGGTGGCGTTCAATTCACCAAGGCATAGATTTCCAATGACGCAATTCGGGTCTGTCAGCGTGCCATCATCGTCTGATCCGGCCACACCGGGCGGCGGAGCGTTGAGGATGTTGAAAAGCAGGGCGTTGGCGGTGAAACGCGTCGTGGCCGCATTGATGGCATGGGCCTCCAGATCAATCGTGCCATTGAGCGCGGTCAGCGCGCCATTGCCCAGGATGATCGAACCCAGCTGCGCAGGCGGCAGATCAAGCGGATTGAGCGTGGCCGGGCGCAGCACAATGTCAGCACCGGAGGAGAAATCCACCCCGTCCGCCGCGCTGATATTATTGCCGCTTGCGATGCGCGTGGTTCCACCTGAAGTCAGGCTGGCTCCGGCATTCGCATTGAAATTGCCACCAGCGTTGATGGTGAGCGCGCCCGTGGCATTGACGGCACCGGCGATCGTCGTCGCCTCATTGTAATAATCGGGCGTGATCGAAACTAGATCATAGCCCGAAGCGATGCTGATGTCCGCTCCGGCGGCATTGAGCGTGGATACAGCTCCGTTGAGCGTCACCGTGCGACGCGCCTGAAGCGTCATGGCGTTGACAGACTGCAACACGTCCGCGCTCAATGCGCCATTATCTGCCGTGATTGTCAGCGTGCCGCCTGCACGCACCAAAGTACCCGGGTTGGCGGTGAAATTGTTGGTGGCCAACAGGGTGACATTGCCGCCGGTTACGGTCGGGTCCGTGCCAGACCGACCTGTATGATTGATGGTCAGATTATTGCCAGCGGTCAGCGAGAATTGGCCCGCCCCTGTAACACGACCGGTTCCGGTTGCGTTGATGGTGATATCTTCCGCTGCGGAAAGCGTTGCCCCGGCAGGGATCAATATGTTGGCATTGTTCGCTTCAAAAACGATGCCTGTGCCCGGATTATTCCCGCTTTCGCCGCGCGCGCGCGCTGTCAGCGAAGTGAATTTGACCGCCGGGGCGGTCATATCGCCGTTGCGGTTGGCAATCGTGATGCCGCCAGAGCGGGCTGTCGGCGCGGATCCGGCGAGACCATTGCTGTCCAGAATGACAGCAGAGAGATCCAGCGAACCGAAATTCCCGCCGGCGTCCTTTTCCGCCAGCAGGGTGACGTTGCCGCCATTGCCGCCTGTCTCGACCGGGGCCCGCCGGCTGCGCCAGCTGCGCGGGGGCCGCCCGGGAAAAAGGCTAGCCCGCCAGCCCCGCCCGCGCCAGGATTGCCTGCCGCTCCGCCAGTTCCGGGCGCTCCGCCAGCCCCACCCGCAGCGATGCTCGGGGCCAGCCCGTCCGCCTGAGCTGTCAGCGAACTGGTCGTGATCGAGCCGCCGGTCGCGGTTACAGCAATCGTGCCGCCTGCGCTGCTTCCGGCATTTCCGCCTACGCCGCCGCGTCCGCCTTGACCGCCTTTTCCGCCATTTCCGGCATCGCCGCCACGACCACCATCGCCAGCAAATCCAGCCGAGGGCGCTCCGTTTCCGCCTTTTCCGCCGTTGCCACCTGTCTGGCCGGTTCCACCTTGGCCTCCCGCGCCCCCCGTTCCGCCGAGCCCTGCAATGGAGTTGGCGATCAAAGTCAGATTGCCTGCGTCCATTGTGCCGGAAAGGGCGGTCATGGTGATCGTGCCGCCTGTTGCGCCGCCGCCCGTGCCGCCTGCGCCGCCCGTCCCACCGGTCTTGCCGGCAGCGCCGGTCGATCCTGTCAGGCCCGGAGTGCCATCTGCACCGAGCCCGGCACCGTTAGACCCATTGCCGCCATCAGCCGCTGCCGTAGCGTAGTCCTCGCCCCGCGCTCCAGCACCGCCTGTTCCGCCTGCGCCACCGGTCGCGCGGGCTGATGCCGTGACACCGATGAGTGTCAGCGTGGCCGTGTCTGCCAACAATGAAACTGAGCCACCGGTCGCATCGCCACCGAGACCGCCTTGGCCGCCATTGAGCTGAGTGGGAATGCCTTCTGCGCCAGTAGCACCTGCGCCGCCTTGCGCCGATGCGTTGATGCCGGTTGTCGCTGCGAAGGAAAGACTCGAATTGCTTGCCGCTGAAACGGTGATGCTGCCGCCAAATGCGTCTCCGCCGCGACCCGCGTTAAAGCCCAGCGCCGCAATGCCGCCAGCGCCGCCCGTGCCCTGTGCAGAGACACCGCCGCCATTGATTGTCAGCGCCGTCCCGGCATTGCTGGTCAAAAGCTGCGCCTGCCCGCCGCGCCCGTTGCCCCCGCGCGCTCCTGCCGCAGCACTGGATTCGCCGCCGACGCCGCCACTTCCATCACTGGTTAGTGTCGCAGTCCCGATGGTGAGCGGTCCGCCGCTATGGTTGAGAAGCGCGCCGGTGCCGATGCCACCGGCTGCGCCGCCGCCCAGACCTTCGCCGCCGACGCCGCCGGTCGAGCCCGCACCACCCGCGCCGCCTGTGCCTGACGTGTTGATTGTGACTGTGGAGAATGTGGGATCAACCGCAACATTGAGGTTTGACGTCCCACCCAAGCCTCTGCCGCCTGCGCCGCCAATCGTTGGAACGCCTGGCGCTGCCAACAGGGAGCCGCCCTCGCCGCCAGCGCCGAGCGCTTCCATGTCGATGAGCGCATCGGTTGAGAAGGTCAGTGTCTTGCTCGTCAGCGCCATGGTGGTCGTGCCGCCCTGGCCGATGCCGCCAGCACCAGAATCGGCGCCCGCTCCACCGCCACCGCCCGTGGCACGGCTGGACACCGTGAAGGAATTGATGCCGGTGTTGGTGCCGATGGTCAGCGCCAATGTACCGCCGGTCGCATTGCCGCCCGTTTCGCCCAATTTGGCTGATGATCCGCCACGGCCCCCGGTCACGACTTCGCGCAATGAAACAACGCCGGTCATCGCCACATTGCCGCCGGTTATGCGGACATCATAATTCGCACCCGTCGCGGATCCGGCCAGGCCCGGTGCGCCGTCTGAAAGGATGATGGGGCGAGGAACATCGAAGTCGAGATCTTCCTGAAGGCTGGACCCGCCATTGCC
>CALMZE010000074.1 GCA_937870585.1 uncultured Sphingomonadales bacterium
TCGCCTTTTACATGTTCGCGCTGCTGCTGCTGGCAGCGGGCGGGCTTGTCATCCTGTCTCGCAACCCGGTCCATGCCGTGCTGTGGCTGATCGTCGCCTTCTTCAACGCGGCGGGGCTGATGCTGCTGGTCGGCGCTGAATTTATCGCCATGCTGCTCGTCATCGTCTATGTCGGCGCGGTTGCGGTGCTCTTCCTGTTCGTCGTGATGATGCTCGACATCGACTTTGCAGAGCTGCGCAGCGGCCTCGCGCGCTATGGCGTGTTCGGTTTCCTGATTGCCGCTGTGCTGGCGGCAGAGATCATCGTGGCGGAAGGCGCGTGGAGCGCGGGTTCGATTGATCTGGCGGGCCGTATCGGTGCCGTGGCCGGGGATCGCACCAACATCGAAGCGATGGGTGCGCTGCTCTACAGCAAATATCTCTACATCTTTGAAGCGGCGGGTCTGGTCCTGCTGGTCGCCATGATCGGCGCCATCGTGCTGACCCACCGTGAACGCGGCGGCACACGTCCGCAGAATATCAGCGATCAGGTGAAGCGGCGTCCCGAAGATGCCGTGCGCATGGTCAACCACCCGTCGGGGCAGGGGGTGCAACTGTGATTGGGCTGCAACATTACCTCACGGTCAGCGCGATCCTGTTCGTGCTGGGCGTGATGGGCATCTTCATCAACCGCAAGAATGTGATCGTCATCCTGATGTCGGTCGAACTCATCCTGCTCGCGGTGAACATCAATCTGGTCGCGTTCAGCGCCTATCTGGGCGATCTGGTGGGGCAGGTCTTCGCCATGTTCGTGCTGACTGTGGCGGCGGGCGAGGCGGCCATTGGTCTCGCCATTCTGGTCATCTATTTCCGCAGCCGGGGCACGATTGCGGTGGATGACATCAACCGGATGAAGGGGTGATGGTTGTGTTCAATCCGTCCCCCGCTCCGTTCGTCCTGAGCTTGTCGAAGGACTGTATTTTTCTGGACACCTCCGCATCAAGGCAAGGCAGGGCTTCGACAAGCTCAGCCCGAACGGTGAAGGTGGATATTGGGGTGCTTGAACTGTGACGTCGATCAAGCTCATCGTCTTCCTGCCGCTGCTCGCTGCAATCATCGCGGGTTTGGGCAACCGGAAGCTCGGCAACACTGGCGCAAAGCTGGTGACGACCGGCGCGCTGTTCATCTCGTGCGCGCTCAGCTGGCCGATCTTCCTCTATTTCCTCAATCTGGGCACCATTGGCGCGCATGATTCCGCCGCCGCGCAATTCGTGGTGCCGGTGCTGGACTTCATCAAGTCTGACGGTCTGGATGTGGCTTGGGCGCTCCGCGTCGATACGCTGACGGCGGTGATGCTGGTGGTTGTCACCACCGTGTCGAGCCTCGTCCACCTCTATAGCTGGGGCTATATGAGCGAGGATGAGAGCCAGCCGCGCTTCTTCGCCTATCTGTCGCTCTTCACCTTTGCGATGCTCATGCTCGTCACGGCGGACAGTCTGGTGCAGATGTTCTTCGGTTGGGAAGGCGTCGGCCTCGCCTCATACCTGCTGATCGGCTTCTGGTATCACAAGCCGTCGGCCAATGCGGCTGCGATGAAGGCCTTTGTCGTCAACCGCGTGGGGGACTTTGGCTTCTCGCTCGGCATTTTCGCGGCATTTCTGGTGTTTGGCACGGTCTCCATTCCGGAAATTCTGGCTGCTGCCCCGGCGCACGCGGGCTCGACCATCGGCTTCCTTGGCTACCGCGTCGATACGTTGACGTTGATCTGCATCCTGCTGTTCATCGGCGCATGCGGCAAATCCGCGCAATTGGGCCTGCACACCTGGCTGCCCGACGCGATGGAAGGCCCGACGCCGGTTTCCGCGCTGATCCATGCCGCCACGATGGTGACGGCGGGCGTGTTCATGGTCTGCCGCCTGTCGCCCTTGTTCGAACTCTCCGAAACGGCGACGACGGTTGTCACCTATGTGGGTGCGGCAACGGCGCTGTTTGCCGCGACGGTTGGCACGACGCAGACCGACATCAAGCGCGTCATCGCCTATTCGACCTGTTCGCAGCTGGGCTATATGTTCTTTGCGGCAGGCGTCGGCGCTTATGGCGCGGCGATGTTCCACCTCTTCACGCACGCCTTCTTCAAGGCTCTGCTGTTCCTTGGCGCTGGTTCGGTGATCCATGCCATGCACCATGAACAGGACATGCGTTACTATGGGGGTCTTAGGAAGCACATTCCGCTCACCTATTGGGCGATGATGGCGGGCACGCTGGCGATTACGGGCGTGGGCATTGCCGGACTGTTCGGCTTTGCGGGCTTCTATTCGAAAGACGCAATCATCGAAGCGGCGTTCGCCAGCGGTACCCAGTCCGGGCAGTTTGCCTTTGGCGTTGCGGTGTTCGCGGCCTTGCTGACCAGCTTCTATTCGTGGCGTCTGATCTTCCTCACCTTCTTTGGCACCCCGCGCTGGAGCCAGAGCGAGCATATCCAGCACGCCGCGCATGATGCGCATGGCGATCATGGGCATGGGGCTGACGATCATCATCACGGCCATGACCATGGCCATGATGATCCGACGCTCGGCTATCACCCGCATGAAAGCCCGCTGCCAATGCTGGTGCCGCTGGGCGTGCTGACGCTGGGCGCGGTGTTTGCTGGGATCGGTTTCCACACCGCCTTCCTCGATCCGGAACATGGTGCCGTGTTCTGGAAGGGTAGCCTCGCATTCGATGCGCATCTGATGCACGAAATGCATGGTGTTCCGCAGTGGGTGAAGCTCTCCGCGACAGTGGTGATGCTGCTCGGCCTCGCGCTCGCATGGCTTGCTTACATCAAGGATAGGACGATCCCGGCCCGCTTCACCGCGACCTTCCGGGGGCTCTACCTCTTCCTGTTCAACAAATGGTATTGGGATGAGCTGTACGACATGCTGTTCGTCAAGCCTTCGATGTGGCTCGGCCGCATCCTGTGGAAGGGCGGCGATCTGGGCACGATCGACCGGTTCGGCCCCAATGGCGCGGCGGCTGTCGCGCAACTGGGCAGCCGTGTCGCGGCCCGCATCCAGACCGGATATTTGTATAGCTACGCGCTGGTGATGCTGCTGGGCCTTGCCGGACTCGCAACCTGGGCCATGACACGATGAGCGGTTTCCCCATCCTTTCCACCATGGTGCTGTTGCCGCTGATCGCGGCAGTGGTGTCCGTTTTCCTGAACGATAAGTCCGCGCGCTGGCTGGCGCTGGGCACCACGCTCGTCCTGTTTGTCATGGGGGTCCAGCTTTGGGCGGGATACCAGATGGATGGCGCACAGTGGCAGTTCGTTGAGAAGGCCCCGATCTTCGGCGCGTTCAGCTGGGCGCTGGGCATTGATGGCATCGCGCTGATGCTGATCGTGCTCTCGGTCTTCCTCATGCCGATCTGCATTTTGGCGAGCTGGGACGCGATCGAAAAGCGCGTGCCCGAATATATGGCGGCCTTCCTGCTGATGGAATCGCTGATGATCGGCGTGTTTTCCGCGCAGGATCTGCTGCTGTTCTACATTTTCTTCGAAGCCGGTCTGATCCCGATGTATCTGATCATCGGCATCTGGGGGGGGGCGGACCGCATCTACGCGTCGTACAAATTCTTCCTCTACACTCTGGCCGGCTCGGTGCTGATGCTTATCGCCATGCTGTGGATGGTCAATGAAGCCGGCACGACCGACATCCCGACGCTGATGAACACCGATTTCCCGGTGGAGGCGCAGCATTGGCTGTGGCTCGCCTTCTTCGCCTCGTTTGCGGTCAAGATGCCGATGTGGCCGGTGCACACCTGGCTGCCGGACGCTCACGTTCAGGCGCCCACGGCGGGCTCGGTCATTCTGGCTGGCGTGCTGCTGAAGATGGGCGGCTATGGCTTCGTCCGTTTCTCGCTGCCGATGTTCCCGCAAGCGAGCGCTGATCTGGTGTGGATCGTGTTTGGCCTCTCGATGGTCGCGGTGGTCTACACCTCGCTTGTCGCGCTGGTGCAGAGCGACATGAAGAAGTTGATCGCCTATTCATCTGTCGCGCACATGGCGTTCGTCACCATCGGCCTGTTCACCTTCAACCGTCAGGGCATTGAAGGTGCGCTGGTGGTGATGCTGGCGCACGGTCTGGTTGCCGCCGCGCTCTTCCTGTGTGTGGGTGTGATCTATGATCGCCTCCACACGCGCGAGATTGATCGCTACGGCGGCCTTGCGAACAACATGCCTTACTATGCGCTGTTCTTCATGCTCTTCACCATGGCGAGTGTCGGCCTGCCGGGCTTGGCCAACTTCGTGGGTGAATTCCTCGCGCTGGTTGGCGCGTACAAGGCGAACAGCTGGGTGGCTGCGGTTGCTACAACCGGCATCATCCTTGGTGCGGCCTATATGCTGTACCTCTATCGCCGCGTGGCCTTTGGTGAGAGCAAGAATGCAGACGCGGCGGCCATGCCTGATCTCAACGCCCGCGAATGGCTGGCGCTCGCCCCCATCGCGCTCGCAACGATCTGGATGGGCGTTTATCCGGAAAGCTTCATGGCCCCGATGCGCAAGGATGTGGGCGTGCTGCTCGCGCGGATCGAAAAGGCGGCCCCGGCGGGCGATGCCCATCTGACGGCAGGCAAGCCGCAAGTGAAAAAAGACGCGCATGGCGGCCATCCCGCTGAAGCCGCGAAGGGAGCGCACCACTAATGTCCTTCATGTCCTCCTTCGTGCTGACTCTGCCAGAGGTCATCCTTTCGGCTGGGGCCATCGCGCTTATGCTGGTCGCCGCTTTTGCCGGAGACAAGGCGGAAGGCCTGTGCCGCTGGGTTGCAATCGCGCTGTTGGCTGCGGCTGGCATGGCGTCCTTCCATCATGCAGGCGAAGCCTTTGACGGCCTCTATCGGGCCGATGATTTCAGCCTCTATGCCAAGCTGTTGATCTATGTGGCAGCGGCGATCTCGCTGCTGCTCAGCCCCAAATTCTTCAGCCATGAAGACCGTCCTCGCGCGGAATATCCGGTGCTGATCCTGCTCGCCACGGTGGGCATGGGGATGATGGTCTCTGCGGTTGATCTGCTGACTCTCTATGTCGGTATCGAACTCAACAGCCTCTCGGCCTATGTGCTCGCCAGCTTCATCCGCAAGGATGAGCGCGCGGCGGAAGCGGGCCTCAAATATTTTGTGCTGGGCGCGCTCGCCTCAGGCATCCTCCTCTATGGCATGTCCTTGCTCTACGGCTTCTCCGGCACCACTCATTATGCAGGTCTGGCCAAGGCGATGGCGGACGGCGTGAATATGGGCGAGCTGTTCGGCCTCGTCTTCGTGATGGCGGGCCTCGCCTTCAAGATTTCTGCGGTGCCGTTCCATATGTGGACGCCCGACGTGTATGAAGGTGCGCCGACGCCCGTCACGACTTTCTTTGCCTCAGCGCCCAAGGTGGCGGGCATGGCGATGCTGGCGCGGATGACGACCGGTGCGCTTGGTCCGGCGGCGGCGCAGTGGCAGCAAATCCTGATCTTCATGGCGCTCGCCTCGGTCATTCTCGGCGCGGTCGGCGCGATGGGGCAGACCAATATCAAGCGGCTGCTCGCTTATTCATCGATCAACAATGTCGGCTTTGCGCTGGTTGGTCTGGCTGCAGGCACGCCCGATGGCGTTTCGGCGACGATGACCTACATGGCGGTCTATGTCGTGATGACGCTCGGCAGCTTTGCCTGCGTGCTGCACATGCGCGATGCGAATGGCCATTATGTTGAAGATATTGCGAGCCTTGCAGGCCTCTCGCGCAACAACAAGGCGCTGGCGGCTGGCTTTGCGATCCTGATGTTCAGCCTTGCGGGTATTCCGCCGCTGCTGGGTTTCTGGCCGAAACTGCTCGTCTTCTTCGCGGCGACCAAGGCGGGGCTCTTCCCGCTGGCGATCATCGCGGCGCTGGGTTCGGTTGTGGGGGCTTATTATTATCTCAAGATTATCAAGACGATGTATTTTGATGATCCTGCTCCCGCCTATGCGCCTGCCCACAGCTATGCCGAAAGCGGCGTTGTGGCCGTCAGCGCGGTGTTGCTGGTCGGCGGCTATCTGCTGATCCCGGTGCTGAGTGCTGCGAGCGCGGCGGCGGCTGGGGCGCTGTTCTGAGGCTGGGCGCGTCCCATCTTCTCCGCTCGTCCTGAGCTTGTCGAAGGACTGTCTTTTCTCGGCCAACGTTCAGAAGAAGTGCAGTGCTTCGACAAGCTCAGCACGAACGGAGCGGGGGCGGAACCAGTGTGCACAAGTTTACAACACCCATGATCCGCTCCGTCCCCCAAACCGGCTCCACCAATGCCGATCTGCTGGAGGCCGCCCGCTCCGGGGCTCCAGACGGGGTTTGGCTGCGTGCCGACCGGCAGTCTGGTGGCAAGGGACGCATGGGGCGCGCGTGGGAGTCTCCCGCCGGGAATTTCTACGGCAGCCATCTGGTGCGCCTGCAACCGCATGATCCGCCCGCTCCGTCGCTCGCTTTCGTCACGGCGGTCGCACTGTGCGAAGTGCTGATGGCGCAGGCCCCGCTCATTCCCTTCACGATCAAATGGCCCAATGACATTCTGATCGGCCCCGCCAAGCTGTGCGGCATCCTGCTGGAGCGCACAGAAGATGCGGTCGTGATCGGTATAGGCGTCAATCTGGCGCACCATCCCGAAGGCCTGCCGCGTGCAGTGACGAGTTTGGCCGCACAGGGCGTGACGCCGCTTTCTCCCACTGCGTTTCTGGGTGATCTCGCGCCGCATTTCGCGCATTGGCTGTCCGTCTGGCGCAAGGACGGGATGGGGGCTGTGACGCGCCGCTGGGAGGCCTTGGCGCATCCGCGTGGCACGCCGCTCACCGTCTCGCTGCCCGACGGCACGCAGTTGGAGGGCACCTATGACGGGCTTTCGGCTGATGGCGCGCTCTGCTTGCGCTTGGCGGATGGCAGCATTCGTGCCATTCACGCGGGCGATGTTTTTCTGGTTTGAGGAAGTTTGATGCTGCTTGCCATTGATGTCGGCAACACCAATGTGAAGTTCGCGCTGGTGAAGGATGGCGATATTCGCACCCGCTGGCGCATTCACACCGATGCGCGTCGTACGGCAGACCAATATGCCGTGTGGCTGTTCCAGTTGATCGAGCTGGAAGGCTTTGCCCGCACCGATGTGAATGCCGTGATCATCTCCACGGTCGTGCCGCGCGCGCTGCACAATCTGGAAATGCTTGCCACCAAATATTTCAAAGTTGATCCCGTGATCGCCGGAAAGGGCCGCGCGACTTGGCCGATGCATCTGGATGTCGCCAACCCCGCGTCGCTCGGCGCAGACCGCGCGGTGAACTCGATTGCGGCGCACGCGCTCCATCCCGGTGACAAGGTGATGATCAGCTTCGGCACCGCCACCACGGTCGATCATGTCGATTTCACCGGAGCCTATAAAGGCGGGCTGATCGCGCCGGGGCTGAACCTTTCCCTGGAAGCGCTGGTCTCCGCTGCCGCCAAGCTGCCGCGCATCGCCATTGAGGCGCTGTCGGATCCCTCCGTCATCGGTCGCGACACTGAAAGCCAGATGCAGATCGGCATCTATTGGGGCTATGTCTCCATGATGGAAGGCCTGATCGCGCGGATGAAGGCAGAGATTGCACGCCCGGCCAAGGTGATTGCCACGGGCGGCCTCGCAGCGGTGTTTCAGCAGAATGCGCATTTGTTCGATGCAATTGAGCCCGATCTGACGCTGAAAGGCCTTGCGTTGCTCCACCGTCACTCCCAAGTGCAATGATCAATCCGTCATTGCGAGCGCAGCGAAGCAATCCAGCTTCGGGCAGGCTGGGTTGCTTCGCTGCGCTCGCAATGACGGGCATTTCAATACAGCTGCACAAGCAGCTTCAAATAGCTCAGGACATACCCCACCCATGACCACACCCGGCAACGAATTGCTGTTCCTCGCGCTTGGCGGATCGGACGAGATTGGCATGAACGCCAACCTCTATGGCTGCCAGGGCAAATGGATCATGGTCGATCTGGGGGTGACGTTCGGCAACAGCGATTATCCCGGCATTGATCTGGTCTTCCCCGATCTGGAATTCATCGAGGATCGCAAAAAGGATCTGCTCGGCATCATCCTCACCCATGCGCATGAGGATCATATCGGCGCGGTGCCCTATTTCGCGGCGGAGCTGGGCGTGCCGCTCTACGCCACGCGCTTCACCGCAGAGATGATCCGGCGCAAGCTGGAGGAAGAGGGGATTGAGGAGCAGGTCGAGCTCAACATCCTGCCGATGGAAGCAGAGTTTGAACTGGGCGTCTTCAAGTGCAAGTTCGTCACGCTCGCGCACTCCATCCCGGAAATGAGCGCGGTGCTGATCGACACGCCGCACGGCAAGGTCTTCCACACGGGTGACTGGAAGCTGGATGATGAACCCGTGATCGGCGCCCCCAGCAGCGCCGAACAGCTGGAGGCCATCGGCAAATCCGGCGTACTCGCCATGGTGTGCGATTCGACCAACGCGTTCAATCCTGAAGCCTCAGGCAGCGAAGGCAGTGTGCGAGCCGATTTGATCAAATCGGTCGTGGCCGCCAAGGGCCGCGTGGTGGTGACCAGCTTTGCCTCCAACGCCGCGCGCATCCAGACACTCGCGGACGTGGCCAAGGCCGCAGGGCGCAAGCTGTGCCTCGCCGGGCGTTCGCTGCAACGCATTGTGGAAGTGGGGCAGGCGTCTGGCATCCTCAAGAATTTGCCGCCGCTGATCGACATGATGGATGTGGACTCGGTGCCGCGTAACAAGCTGCTGATCGTGGCAACGGGCGGGCAGGGCGAGGCTCGCGCGGCGCTGGCGCGGATTGCCGAGGGCACGCACCCGATCAAGCTGGATGAAGGCGATACGGTGATTTTCTCCTCGCGCCAGATTCCGGGCAATGAGCTGGCGATCGGGCGTGTGATGAACAATCTCGCCCGTCGCAACGTGCGCACCGTCACCGAAAAGCAGGTGCATATCCACGTCTCTGGCCACCCCGCTCAGCCGGAACTGGCCGCAATGTACAAATGGATTCGTCCGCAAATGCTGATCCCCGTTCATGGCGAGCGGCGGCACATGGCGGAGCAGGCGCGCTTTGCCATTGCGCAGGGCGTGCCGCGCACGCTGGTACAGTCCAATGGCGATCTGGTGCGGATTGCGCCCAACGGGCCGGAGATCGTCGAGCATCACCGCACCGGTCGACTTGTGCTGGACGGAGACCGCATCATCCCCGCCGATGGCGGCGCGATGAGCGAGCGGCGCAAGCTCGCGCTCAACGGCGTCATTTCAGCGGGGGTCGCGCTCGATGCGGCGGGCAAGCCGGTCGACGTTGAATTCCGGGTGCAGGGGGGGCCGGGTGATCTGGAAGATCGTCAGGGTTGGGGGGGAGACGCCGCGGCTGCCCTGCGTGA
>CALMZE010000075.1 GCA_937870585.1 uncultured Sphingomonadales bacterium
ATCGCCACGATGACGCGCAGCTATGTGGAGGCGATTGCGGGCACAGGCTGCACCTTGCTCGACACCCGCAAGACCATCCCTGGGCTACGCGTACTGGAGAAATATGCGGTGCGAATGGGCGGCGCGACGAACCACCGCATGGGCCTGTGGGACGCGGCGATGATCAAGGATAATCACGTTGCTGTGGCGGGCGGCGTGGCCGAAGCGGTGAAGCGCGCGCGCGATGCAGGCGTGGCGCAGATCATTCTGGAAGTGGACCGGATCGACCAGATCGAGCCGGGGCTTGCTGCGGGCGCGACGCATCTGCTGCTCGATAATATGGGGCCGGATATGTTGCGCGAAGCTGTGGCGCTGGTTGCCGGGCGCGTTCCCACGGAATCGAGCGGCGGCGTGACGCTGGAGACAATCCGCGCGCGGGCTGAGACAGGCGTGACATACATCTCTGTTGGCAGGCTGACGCAGAGCGCTCCGGCGGCGGACATCGGGCTGGATTTTGGGAGTGTTTGATCCGCTCTCACCGTGCTCAGGGCTTGACCCGGAGACTTGTGACATGAGGTCGCGCTTTATTCGCACCGGGCTCAGGCTCAAGGCCGGAGCCCTCGTGTGGCTGCTGGCGCTGGCTCCTGCCTTCGCACAGGCCCAAGCGCTCAACTGCAAGGTGCCGCAAAGCCTGTCCGCGCCGGTGCGCCCGTCGCCTGAGTCGAACGTCGGTATGGTCGAGACGACCGGCAGCCTGCTCGCCATCAGCTGGTCTCCGCAATATTGCCGCAACCGGCTGACCAGCCCGCGTGACAAGACGCAGTGCAGTGGCGCGAATGGGCGCTTTGGCTTTATTCTGCACGGGCTTTGGGTGGAAGCAGCAGGCCGCAACGATCCGCAATTTTGCGCGCCCGCAACGCCGGTTCCCGAGGCTGAACTGCAGCGCAACTTCTGCATGACGCCCTCTGCCGCGCTGATGCAGCATGAATGGGCCAAACATGGCACCTGCGCGACCGACACGCCCGAGCGCTATTTCGAAGTGGCTCGCCGCTTCTGGACCAAGCTCGCCTTCCCGAACATGGATGCGCTATCTCGCAAACCTTTAACCGTTCGCCAGTTCAAGCTGGCCTTCGCCAAGGCCAATCGGGGTCTTCCCGAAAGCGCGATTTCTGTCCGTACCGATCGCGGCGGCTGGCTGGATGAAGTGATGTTGTGCATCGGCACCAAGGGGGAGTGGCGCGCCTGCCCGGCTGAGGATCGTGGCGCTCCACCCGCACTCAATCTGCGTATCTGGCGCGGCAACTGAATTAAGATAAAGGAGAGAGTTATGGGACACCCCATCGAACAATGGCACGACTACATGAAATCGCATGATCCCAAGGCGCTGGAAGACATGCTCGACGATGATGTCGTGTTCGAATCGCCGGTCGTGTTCACGCCTCAGCGTGGCAAGGCGATCACGCTCAAATATCTGGGTAGCGCGGGCAAGGTGCTGGGCGGCGAAGGTTTCACCTATGTCGGCGAATGGCGCAACGAAACCGGCGCGATCCTTGAATTCAACAATATGATCAACGGCATCGCCATAGACGGGATTGATATGATCACCTGGAATGACAAGGGCAAGATCATCAACTTCAAGGTGATGGTACGGCCTTTGAAGGCGGTCAACATGCTGCATCAGATGATGGGCGCGCAGCTGGAGAAGATGGGCGCGGAAACGCAGAAGGGCGGGGCCTGATCCTTGCAGTTAACCGCTACCGCCATTGTGTGTGCGGTTCGGTCGCATGGAGAGGCAGGCGCTATCGTGCGGGCGTTAACGCCGGATGATGGTCTGCTCGCTGGCTATGTGCGCGGCGGACGGTCTCGTGCGAACCGGCCCGTTTTGATGCCGGGCAACATCGTCAAAGGCGCGTGGCGCGCGCGAACGGCGGAGCAGCTTCCTTCGCTGACGGTGGAGCTGGAACAGAGCCGTGCGCCGCTCTTTGGCGAACCGCTGGCGGCATCGGGCATTGAATGGGCGACCGCACTGACAGCGGCGGCATTGCCAGAGCATCATCCCTATCCCGCGCTCCATGCCGGGCTGTCTGCGCTGCTGGATGCGATTGAAGCGGCCCCGAGTGCGCGCGGCTGGGCTGTGGCGCTGGCCCGTTATGAGGCGTTGCTGCTCTCTGCGCTCGGTTTTGGTGGCGCTTTGCCGGGCACCGGGCTGGCGTGGGAGGATAGCCTGGCGGCATTGCGGGCGTCTGGCGTAGCGCTGGACCGGCATATCTTTGAAGGGCGCACCCGGCTTGTGCTCGACACACGCGACCGGCTGATGCAGCGGCTGATGCGTGCAGCGTCATGACAAACGCCTGATTTGGCGCTAAGGGCGCGCCATGACAGTTGAACAAGACCGGCTGACGCTCGAAGTCAGCAACCTCGAAGTGCCCGTGCTGACCGGCATCTATTATGAAGAGACGCATCTGTCTCAGCCGGTGCGCATTTCGGTCAAGGTTGACCTGAAGTGCCCGCCGCACTTCGCGCCCGATACGCCGCTGAGCGCCTCGAAAAATTACATGGACCTCAAGCGGGCGATGACGACCGCAATCCCCGAAGGCGTCCATTTCGTGCTGATCGAGGCATTGGCTGATCATATTGCCGAAACGCTGTTCGTTCAGGATGATCGTGTGCTGCGCGTGGAGGTGAAGATCGTGAAGCTCGCCATTTCCGAGTCCGGGGAAGATATAGGCATAACGCTGGTGAGGAACCGGCAGTGAAACTGGCGCTCGTCACGGGCGGCTTCCGCCGGATGGGCGCGGCGATTGCGGCGCGGTTGGCGATGGAGGGTTGGGCGCTGGCGCTGCACTGCCGCTCTCCCAAGACGCCGGAGGGTGATCTGGCGGCAACGCTGACGGCGACCGGAGCGGATTGGCATGGCTTCTATGCCGACTTGGCAGAAGGTGAAGCGCTGACAGCCATGCTGGATGATGTTGCGCGGCACTTTGGTCGACCGCCCGATCTGCTGGTCAATAATGCTTCAGCCTTTGAATATGACGATGCGGACAGCGTGACGCCCGCCTCGCTGGCGCATCATCATGCTGTGAACGCCGCTGCGCCGGTCATTTTGGCCACGGAGTTGGCGCGGCATATGGGGCAGGGGGATCAGGCCTGCGTGGTCAATATCCTCGATCAGCGCATCCGCCATCCTGGCGGAGACCAGTTGAGCTATACCTTGTCCAAGCTGACGCTCTCTGCCGCCACGGAAACGCTGGCGCGGGCGCTGGCACCTGCTGTCCGCGTCAATGCCGTGGCACCGGGCCTGACCATCCCGACCGAAGATTATCTCCCTGCGCAAATGGTTGCGTTGGAAGAGGCGATGCCGCTCAAACGCTTGCCCGAGCCCGATGATATTGCCGATGCCGTGCTGTGGCTCGCCAATGCGCACGCGACCACCGGACAGACAATTTTTGTGGATGGGGGCGCCTCGCTTAAGAGCTGGGACCGGGATTTTCTGTTTCTGGGACGGGATGGCTGACGCCCTTGTTGCCGCATTCCTGCCACAGGTGCGGCAAAATCGCACAGGCGTTGCTTAATCCCCCTTTCCGCGCGCGCGCAAAGGCGATAAGGGGCGGGCCAAATATCGGCTGATTTCAGGAGCATTGACCATACCACCGCTGACCCCCCGCCGGAACCTCGGCCCCACTCCCGCAACTCTCAACGGCCCGCGCTACAACGAATTCATCCAGTCCCAGAAGGTCCGGGTGATTGACGAAAACGGCGAAAATCTGGGCGTGATGTATACGCGGGAAGCGATGGCGCTGGCAGAGGATGTGGGCCTCGATCTGGTTGAAGTCTCGCCCAACGCCGATCCGCCGGTCGCGAAGTTTCTGGACGTTGGCAAGTTCAAATATGAGGCCCAGAAAAAGGCCAACCTTGCCCGCAAGACTCAGAAGACGCAGGAGATCAAAGAGATCAAGATGCGTCCCAACATCGACGATCATGATTATGATACGAAGATGAAGAACATTCACAAGTTCATCGGAGAGGGTGACAAGGTGAAGGTGACTCTGCGCTTTCGGGGCCGCGAACTGGCGCATGGTCAGTTGGGCATGAAGCTGCTCCAGCGCGTGCAGGACGATATGGTTGAAGAAGCCAAGGTCGAGCAATATCCGCGCATGGAAGGCCGCCAGATGCTGATGGTGCTGGCCCCTAAATGAGGCTTTTCGGGGCCGTTGCGCTGATCCTGACGGCCCTTGCGGGGCACGCCCGCGCGCAGACAGCTCCACTGGCCTATCCAGCAGATGCCGCGCGGGTTGACCTGATCGAGCGGGTATCGCGCTCAATCGTTCACATAAAGGGTGAGCGGGATGCGCCGCCTCGGACCGATCCCTACGCGCGGATGACCGACAAGGAGCGGGAGAGGCTGCTCAAACGCGATCCCAAATTCTTTGATCGGTTAGGCACTCCGCCGCGGCCGCGGAAATCTATGTCTGAAGAGGGCAGCGGCTTTGTCTATGACAGTGCTAAAGGCTATGTGCTGACCGCAGCCCATATCGTGCGCTATTCGCAGCGCCTGAGCATTGTTACACCTGCAGGGCAGGAACTTCCGGCAAAGCTTGTCGGCGTAGATACAGAAACGGGCATTGCTGTTCTTCATTTTGAAGGCGCGAGTTTGCCTGCCCTGCCGCTGGCGATGCGGACGCCGCGCGCTGGCGAAACAGCGCTGATCGTGGGCAAGATGATTCCGGTGAATTCATTTTTCGCCAGCCAGGGCATGGTGATGGGGACCGCAGGCCAGGGCGAAGGCAATAGGGAAGGCTTTTCCAATCTGGTCGATTTTGTCGCCTTCGACAATCTGTTGCCCCATGGCGGGATGGGCGGCGGGCCTGCTGTCAACATGAAGGGCGAGGTCGTTGCGATTGTCGCTGCCATCTTCGGCGGTCAAGGCTATGGGCAGACCTCCGGCACCATGGGGGTGCCATTAGGCGAGCTGCGCGCGACCATTGATACGTTGATTCGCGATGGCAAGGTGAAGCGCAGTTTCATCGGCCTGTCCTATGATTGTCGTGATGCCGTGTGCTCCGTGCAGGCAGCGTTTGCGGACCAGCCTGCCACCAAAGCCGGGCTGCAGCCGGGAGACATCCTCAAGACTGTAGACGGCGTGCCCATTACGACCTGGGTAGGGTTGCGGCGTTATATTGCGGGCAAGGCACCGGGGAGCCGCGTAAAGTTAGGGTTCGAGCGGGCCGGGACGATCCAATCAGCCGACGTGACGTTGATTGAAGCTCCAGACAGCCCTGTGGGATTCGAAGACGATCTTCCCCTTGCGCCGCCGCCCATGCCAGTGCGCGCCAACTGATCCACTTTCCTTTACGGAATTTGTTCCAGATCAAAGATTAATTGTATGTGTTGCATACAGTTCCTCACATCGAACCAGAGAGGAGTCGAATCATGGCGTCCACCCAGACTGCAAAACGGGTCATCCCCGGCACCCCCGTCTTTGATGGCGAAGCGGCGAGCAAGGGCTATGCCCTTAATGCAATGTGCTATTCCTTCAATGAAGCGAAGAACCGTCAGGCCTTCCTTGATGATGAAGACGCGTTCTGCGCGAAGTTCGGCCTGAACGAGCAGCAGCGTGAGGCGGTGCGCCAGCGCAATGTGCTCGCCATGATCGCGGCAGGCGGCAACGCCTATTATCTCGCCAAGCTGGCCGGGATTTTCGGCCTCAACATGCAAGATATCGGCGCGCAGCAAACCGGCATGAGCGTTGAGGATTTCAAAGCGCATCTGCGTTCGCAAGCCTGAGCGGGAGAGAGATTATGGCACAGATTATCGGCGGCTTTTTCACCAGCCATGTTCCCGCCATTGGCGGTGCCCTTGCCAAAGGGCTACAGCAGGATCCCTATTGGAAGCCCTTCTTTGACGGCTATCCCCCGGTCAAGAAATGGACGTCTGAAGTGAAGCCCGATGTGGTCGTGGTTTTCTATAACGATCATGGCCTCAACTTCTTCCTCGACAAGATGCCGACCTTTGCAGTGGGCGCAGCGGCGGAATATCCCAATGCCGATGAAGGCTGGGGCCTGCCCATCTACAAGACATTCGAGGGCTATCCTGAGCTTTCATGGCACATCATCGAGCATCTGGTGAACAGCGAGTTTGACGTGATGACCTGCCAGCAGATGCAGATTGATCATGGCGCGTCCATCCCGTTCGAACTGGGCTGGGATGAGGGCAATGATCGCACGTTCAAGCTGATCCCCATCAACATCAACACGGTGCAGCACCCGCTGCCTTCACCCAAGCGGTGCCTCGCGCTCGGGCGCGCAGTGGCCGAGGCGCTGGAAAGCTGGGGCGGTGATGAACGCGTTGTCGTGGTCGGCACGGGCGGGCTTTCGCATCAGCTGGATGGTGAGCGCGCGGGCCATATCAACAAGGAGTATGACACCTTCTGTATGGACAATATGGGGCCGGACCCTGATGCCATCACGAAGAATTCGTCGCTTGATATTGTTGAGCTGGCCGGCAGTCAGGGCGTGGAAGTGCTCAACTGGCTCGCCGCGCGCGGCGCGATTGGCGGCGCGGTGAAGGAAATCACCCGCAATTATCACATTCCGATTTCGAACACGGCGGCTTCCACGCAGGTGCTCGAACGGCTGGAAACGGTTCCGGCGGAGTAGGGGGCCTTTTACTCTGCCCATCCGGGCCAGCCGGGCAATTTCTCCTCCCCGCCTGGCTGGTCTGGAGAATGTTCGACCTCCCTGCCTTTGGGTGGGGAGGTCGTTTCATTCTTGCCGTTCGTGCTGAGCCTGTCGAAGCACTGCTTTACTTCTTCGCCGTAGGGCAAGAGGCAAGGCAGTCCTTCGACAAGCTCAGGACGAGCGATGTTGGATCAGACTGCGGAGTTACCCCGCAGCGTCCAGCGCCTGCGCCAGATCGGCAAGAATGTCGTCGATATGCTCCAGCCCGATCGAAAGACGCACATAGCCGGGTGATACGCCTGCCGCCGCCTGATCTTCCGGCGTCATCTGGGAGTGGGTGGTGGAGGCTGGGTGGATCGCCAGACTGCGCGCGTCGCCAATGTTGGCCACATGGTAGAACAGCTTGAGCGCGTTGATGAACTTCTGCCCGGCTTCGCGACCGCCCGCCAGTTCAAAACCCAGCAAGCCGCCATTGCCTCCAGTCAGAACCTTGTCGGCGCGCGCGCGCTGTTCTCCGCTCTGGAGCGACGGGTGGATCACGCGGGTGACGCCCGCGCGCCCCTGAAGGAATTGCGCCACGGCTTCCGCATTGGCGCAGTGGCGCGGCATCCGCAGCGGCAGCGTTTCCACGCCCTGAATAATCTGGAAGGCGTTGAAGGGGGACAGGCAAGAGCCAAGATCGCGCAGAAGGACGGTGCGGGCGCGCAGCACATAGGCAATCGGGCCGAGTGGTTTGGCCGCCTGTGCCCAGACCGCGCCATGATAAGAGGCATCGGGCGTGTTCATGTTGGGCTGGCGTTCGGGCACAGCCTCCCAGTCAAAATTACCGCCATCCACGATCATGCCGCCAATGCTGGTGCCATGGCCGCCAATATATTTGGTGGTGGAATAGACGACGATGGCCGCACCATGATCAAAGGGCCGCGCGATCAGGGGGGCAGCGGTGTTGTCCACGATCAGCGGAATGCCCATCGGGCGGCCAAGTGCTGCAATCTCCGCCATGGGGCAAACGACCAGTTTCGGGTTTGGCAGCGTTTCCACATACCAGGCGCGCGTGCGCTCGTCTGAGGCATCTACGAAGGCCTGCGGGTCTGCCGGATCGACAAAGCGCACTTCGATGCCCATGTCGCGCAGCGTGTTCGCAAACAAATTGTAAGTGCCGCCATAGAGATCGGTGCCGGAGACGATGTTATCGCCTGCGCGCGCCAGATTCTGCACTGCCAAGGTGGAGGCCGCCTGACCGGACGAAACCGCCAGTGCCGCCGCGCCACCTTCCAGAGCGGCAATCCGCTGTTCAAGAATGTCGGTCGTGGGGTTGCCCAGACGGGTGTAGATATTGCCGAGTTCGGCCAGCGCAAACAGGTTCGCCGCATGGTCGGTATCGCGGAACTGGTAGGAGGTTGTCTGGAAAATCGGCGGGGCAACGGAGCCCGTGCCGGGGTCCGCGCGCCAACCGGCGTGGAGGGCGAGCGTTTCCGGGTGCAATTTGGTCATTTTGGGAATCCTCTCCGCAGGTCTTGACTGGATGCGCCATCCTTTTCGCGAATGGCGTGTCCGGTCAAGTCTTGGCAGTTCGGATTATGCGGAAAGTCAGATCGCCATCGCGGCTGCTGCTTCGGCGGCCGCCCCGCCAGTACAGGACGAAATTTCTGCCTCAGGCGCGGGATTCAGCAGCGCGCCCAGATCACGCGCATCGCGGACGTTGAAGCTCGAAATTTCAACGATATCGTCAAATTCCAGCAGCTTGAACGGCATGATCGGAACATAGGTATAGGCCACTTCGACAAACATCACGGCATTGTCTTCAAAAGCCGCCACGCGGCTGTCTGCCGGCCCCATGCCGGGAAAGCCTTTTCCGGTGGCCCCGATGCCCTGATCGCCATAGGTTGATGGGTGGCTCTTCTGCCCATAGCAGCGTTGCCAATGGATCCATTGGCCACCGTCCGCATTTGTTTCCAGGCTCGACAAGATGATCCGGCCATTGAGGTGCAGATTGATATCCTTTGCCTGCATGGCCGCCCCGGTGAACACGTCATTCACGTCGATTTCGCGCACCTGCTTGGCGGCGAGGCCGGACCCTTCACCCATGCGCGAGGCATTATCGGCCACTTGCGAGGCAATGTCGCTGATCTTGCGCCGCAACACCATATAGTTGGCCAGCTCAAGGCCGCCGCCGGAGACGGCAACGATCATGGGCAAGACGAGCGCGAACTCAAGGATGGCGTTGCCATGGCACGAAACCGCGAGCTTGCGCAGCGTGCGGATGATGCGGCTTTGTTTTCTGGGGGATTGGGTCATCGCCTTGGTCCTCATTTGCATGTGCCTGCGACGGCTTTTGAGGCGCCGGAATAGGGTTGGTTGCGCAACACGGTGGCAGCTTCAACCTTCATGTTGGGATCCCAGCCGAACAGGCCGCCCACCGGGAAAACGTGCGGGACTGTGGCCGTGACGGTGTAGATCACGGCATCTTTTGCATTGCCCTGACCAGAAGTGCCTGCGTCCAAATCCCAGCTGCTATTGCCATTGACGTCTTCAAACGGCTCTCCGGCATCGCATTTCCCGTTCTTGTTGAGATCGGTGAAATCTTCCTTGCGCGCCTCTGCCTTTTTGTAGCTGAGATAGGCGACGCGGGTGAATTTCAGCGTGGTGGCCTTTGAAATTTGCTTCAGGCGATCCGTGATGATCTTGTCGGTCGCGGCCTGCCCGGCTGAAGACTGGCCAGCTTCCATCGTTGCCTTGCGGGCGGCGTGCTGGAGTTCGCCTTCCAGCACCGAACGGAGATAGACCGAGCGCGACAAGTCCATTGCGCCCAACAGGATGCTGATCAGCACCGGAGAGATCAGCGCGAATTCAACCAGAGTCGCGCCGCGCCGATCCGTCCTGAGGCGATGGGCGAGTGTGCGGAGTTTTGTGTTCACCATCACGGCCTCCTCAATCCACCAGCCGCAGCTGAGCAATATCGGATGCGATCTTGGCGAAGGCATCGTTCAGCTCGCTCGCATTGGCGGCCTGGAACGCCTTGCCGGGAGAGGCGCACTCTTCCAACATCTTGGTGAGCGATGTGCCAAACGCGATGACCCACACGGTCATGTTCTTCGCCTTCACATCCTTGCACAGTGCCGAGAAACGGATCGCAACTTCAATGTCGCCCAAGGACTTGGTTGGCAGGGAAAACAGGTCAGAGGCGCGGCGACGATCAATCCCGCTGATGCCATAGGCGTCATAATCCTCAATCGCTGTATCGGTATCACCATCGGTCATGAAGATCAGATGGCGGCTGACATTCTTGCCTGCATTTTCTGATGCAAACAGGCCCTTATCTGACAAGAGCCGCGCGCCCCACACCATGCCGATATCATGGTAAGTCTTGCCCGAAGGCGTCAGCGAAGACAGATAGGAATCGAGTTCTGCGCCCGTAATCTCGGCCAGTTTCTGCGCTTTTTGCGGGCAAACGGCGTGCGCGCCTGACTTGTAGGTCGCCAGATTTTGCGTATCCCAGATCGATACGAAATCCTTGGTGTCCAGATAGTTGATGCTTTCCCGCGTCCAGATCAGATCGGGCAGCCACGGCGCCCATTGCGTCTTGGCGTCGCCGGTCGGCACCAGATCAATCTGCATGTCATAGGCGTCACTGGGAATGGGATAATAGGACAATTTCTTGACCGTGGCCCGTTCCTCAATGCATCCATTCCAGGGAATATCGCGGTTCGAGAAATTCCAGCCGGTCTGAGACGGAATTGTACCGCCCACCGTCAGGCCGGACACATCATATTCAACCTTCTTATATTTCCACTGATATTCGGTATAGTCGCTCCATTGCACAGGAACGCCCATCACATGATAGGTTGTCTTGTAATTATAGTAGGTGCGCTTCCACACCTTGCACTGGGTCGGCGTCTGATCCAGCCAGTAATAATAGCCGTTTTCGGTATAGTCTTGCCAATATTCGGTCTTTGTACCCGCAGGCGGGCCGGCATAGGGCACGTCCGTGCGGTTCCGTTGTGATCCAACCGCAGTATAAGTGCCACCACCCGGCTCCACGCAGCTTTCCAGCGGCAGAAGCGTGTAGTTTTCATCATAGCTACCTGAAATGACGCTCCAGCTGTCCGTCGTCCAGTTTATCCCGATTGTGCCTTTGACGGTGTTGGTCTTGTCCGGCGTGCGGGACTGGTAGGACCATTTATCCTTGATCCAGTCCGGCTTCAGCAAATGGCCCACATTCACGGTTTGCGAATAGGGCACAAAACCGTAACGGATCCGCGTCAGATCAGATTTGACGGTTTCCATGGTCGTGTAGAATTTTTTCACGGCTTCACGCATCGACACCATACGGCTGGACGAATCCTTGGGGTTGACCAGTTCCATGGAGCCGGTCGTGTCCAGCACCATCATGATATCCGTGTTCGACACGCTGAGCTTCGCCGAGCAAGACACATGCAGGGTTTCATCGGTCGCGCCGAAAATCTTCATCAGCGACATGGGGACCGTCGCCTGCGCCTTGCCCACCAGTTCGCCATCGCCGCCGGGTGTCAGCGAAATGTTGGAGCCCGTGGTGCCATATTTGGTGTCGGGAAAGTTGGAGAGGAAGAATTGCTTCGAGTAGCTGGTCACATCAGCGGTGATCGAATTCCCCTTCATGACCTTCCGGCCTGCCAGAACGGTCGCGTCGCACGCATTCTGAAGGCGGGTCTTGGTCGCATAGAGTCGGCCCATGTCCACGCCGCTGCCCACCAGTCCGGCGAGCGGGATCATGGCAGCAACTGTCAGCATCAGGGCGTTGCCCGTTTGATCTGACCGCAAGCGAGCCAGTAACCCGCGCGATGAAGTGGACGCATTGAGCGATGGGATCGTGTTCATCTTGACTCGCCTTGGTTCCCGTACCATCGGGTTCTTGAAGCGCCAGTATGTCAGGATTGGGATAAGCGGCTCTGAAGCAACTCGGTTAATTCGGAATTAGGCTTGATTCTGATCAGGATGTGTCAAATTGTTGCACAAATACTTCATTTTATTTATGAAATTTGTGTTCGCCCGATCAGGTCGCGGTAAAGCGAGAGCACAGCCGCTTGTTGCCTGCCGAGATGTTGCCGAGATTGGAAAGCGCCTGCGTGGCGCGTTCACGCACGGTATAGGCCGCCGTGTAGTGGAGCTCGGTCGATTCAACCAAATCGCCCATCATGAGCGGCTCATAATCATAAAAGACTTCCACGAACATCACGGCGGAGCCAGACACGGCGGTGATCTTGTTGCCCGAAGGCCCCATGCCTGTCGACATGCTGGAACTGCTCGCGCCATCCCCCTGAATGCCATAGGAGGATGACTTGTTCTTCAGGCCGAAGCAGCGCTGCCAACGGATCATCTGGCCCGCGCTGGCTCCTGTTTGGCCATTGGGTTCAAGGCTGGAGAGGATCAGCCGACCATAATGGCCAAAGTCCACGGCCTCGCCAGCCGTGCGTGCGCCGATCATCACTTCCTCAATGTCGGATTCGTCGATTGAGCCGCGCACGCGCCCTGTATTGTCAGCCACCATCAGCGCAATCTGGCTGACCTGCATGTTGGCGGCGACGAAGCGTGAGACCTCAATCCCACCCACGCCGGTTCCGATCAGCAGCGGCAAAGACAGTGCGAATTCAACAATCGCAATGCCCGAGTTGCAGCGGCCAATGCTGCGTGCTCTCGCAAGGAATTCACGGAAGCGGGCAGGGATAGACGCGGTCATGGGCACCTCACGGGAGGACGGTTTTGCTGAGAGAAGGGCTGATTGCGGATCACCGTGTTGACTTCGATGCTCAGATTGGGATCGGTATCAAACAGGTTGGACACGGGAAAGAGGTGCGGGAATTGCGCTGTCACCGTGTAGAACACAATGTCATCTGCGCCGCCCACGCCCGCGCTGCCGCCCGCCAGATCATATTGCCCGTTGAGGTTGGCATCCTCATAGCAATCGCTGGAGTTGTACGATCCAATTGGCGCCGTGTCAGACGTGATCCGTTCGGGCTGGTTGACGTTGGAGAAGTTGTTGAACGCCTTCTTCTCGATCTGAAGCGCCTGAGTATCACTGCGTTTGCCGGCGGGCATCAGCACGGCAATGCGCGCCCGGATGAACGCATCGGTCTGGCCCGATGTCACGCCACCTACGGCGGAGCGCCGGGCTGCGTCTTCCATCACGCCGTTCATCAGACCCCGGAAATAGGTCATGTAACCCAGCTCCAGGATGCCCAACAGGATCATCATGAACAAGGGCGAGATCAGCGCGAACTCAAGGATCGTGATGCCGCGCGTGTCCTTCCGGAGGCGTTTGAGGAGCGCGCGCATCATTGCGAGAGCCTCAGGCCGCCAATGGTTTCGGCAATCGCCTGGAACCGCGCCTTGAGCTCGGTCGAATTGCTGGCGAGCGCCGCGTGCTCCGCGTCGGTGGCGCAATTGGTCAGCGTCGAACTCATCGAGGACATGCCAAAGCCGATTACCCAGATCGTGAAGCCCTTGGACTTTGCGGCCTCGCACAACATCTGCGTGCGCTTGTCATGATTGGCAATCAGTGTGTTGGTGCTGTCCGTGGTCTGCCCGTCCCGCCCCTGAATGTTGGGTATGCCCCAGGCCGAATTGTTCGTGTTGGGCGTGTTGAGTGCGCCGTCCGTCATGAACACCAGATGGCGGCTGATCTGGAACCCGCCAGGCGCAGCTGTATCAGCGTTGTCCGTGTCGCGAATGCCGTCAGCGGAAAGCAAACGTGATCCCCAGACCAGCCCGATGTCATGATAGGTGAAGCCTTCGGCGATCAGGCTATCGACATAGGAATTAAAGTCTGCGGTTCGGCCATAATAGCTTTGCAGCACAGATGCCGGGGCCGGGCACGCCGATTTGTCACCGGCAAGAATGTCGGGATCGGCCAGCCAGTCGGTGGTACCATCACCATACAGGACATATTGGAAGCCGGGCACAAACGGACGCCATTTCTGGGCCGCCGTGCTGGGCTTGAGGTCGATCTGCATGTCATAGGCAGTGGACGGAATTGAAAGGTCGGTTCGTGCAGATGTGATCGTGTTCACGCCCATCGGCTCTTCGATGCAGCCTTCCCACTCCACCGTTGCCGTTGGCGAAGCCCAGCTTGTCGCATTGCTCATGCCAGAGGCGAACGTGCCGCTCCAATAGCCGGGATTGGCCGCCGTGCCGCTCTGGACGATGTTGTACACGTCAACGCTGGCCTGTGTGTAGTTCCAGCCGGTCAGCACAGGGCGTGATGCCCAGGTAATGGGCGTCGCCGTTGTGGACGGCGTCGTGCGCGTAAAAGCAGGCGATGTACTGCGGCGACGGAACTGGCATGTTCCAAGCGCAGAGGCCCCGCTGCCCGACGTCAGCGTCCAGCGATAATTATACTGTGTCTCGTTGAAGTTCTGCGTCGTCCGGTAATTCTTGGTCTCTGTTGCAGCCGGATAGACGGGTGTGACGGTTGACAGATAGGTCGGGCCGGTCACGCCGCCCGATGCCGTTACGGTCGGGGCCGGAATCGGTTTGGCCGTACATGTCGCATTGGTGATGCCGGTGAAACGGTTGGTATAGGCCGTTCCCGAAATTGTTGTGGTGCCGGAGGTCGCATAGTTGGTGTAAGAGCCGTAGGACTTCGTGCTGTCCGAGGCTGTGCCATAGCTGTGCCCGGATTCCGTACCGCGCCAGTTGATATACCATTCGGTGCCTTCAACCGGCGTGCGCGTGGGATAGGTCGCGACATCGCCGGGGGTGGAACCAAGCAGGTAGCCGCCAGCCATGCCACCCAGAATATCACCCACATTCACCGTCGCCGAATAGGGGACAAATCCATAGCGGATGCGTCCCGCGCCAGAGCCAGTGCCCGCGCCGAGTTCAGTAAAGAAGTCCTTGGTCGCAACCTTCAGGCCCGCAATCTTGGACATGGAGTCGCCCGATGGCACGCTGTCCATCGAGCCCGTCACGTCGAGCACGAACATCACATCGGTGTTGGGGACGCTGACCGTTGCCGTGCATTCGACATCAAGCGACATTGACTCCATGTCGAAAATCTTCATCACGGTGAAATCGACCTCGGCCGACGCTGTGCCTTCGATCGACCCGGCTGATGCGCCGGCAGCAAATTCACGGGATACCATGTCCCGATCGACACCAAACAGGCCGTCGTTGAAGTTGAAGTCAAAATACTTATTGCCCTCGGCAATGTTCGACGTTGTGGGCGAGGCACCAGACATCGAACGGCGCGTGGCGAGTGCGCCAGCGTCGCAGGCGTGCTGCAGGCGGGTCTTGACGGCATAAATGCGTGCCACGTCAACGCCGCCGCCGATCAACCCAGCAATTGGAATGACGGCTGCTGCCGTGAGAATCATGGCGTTGCCACGCACATCTCTCCGAAGAGCGCGCAGAATACCGCGAGCCCTTGAAATTCCAGTGCTTTTTTCTCTTGCCTGTTGCATTGCCTGACAACCATTTCCTTGGCAGCGGACGTAAAATCCGCACACTTCTCGACATCTGCCTAACGTGTTGTGGCTACCTGCAACTTAAGCCGGGTGGTTAATGGCCAGCTAACCACCTCCTACAGAGCGGCAGCTTGACGACGAATTGTAAAAATACGTCATTCATGTTACGACTCAGCAAGACTTCAGGGAGGTGCAGATGTGGAGATATCTGGTCGGTGCCGCAGTGGGGCTGGTGCTGGTCTTTGCCGGACTGATGCTGGGCCGGGGGATGCTCGGACCCGGCGCTGCCTCAGCAGAGGCCCGCGCTGTCTCTGATGAACTGGCGGCCCCCATGGCGCTCACCAGCCTGCCGGAACCCCCGCAAGCCTCTGACCTCTCGCGTGAACAGAAGCGCTTCAATCGCTATGATCGGGACAAGAATGGCCGTGTGGATCGCGCCGAATATCTGAGCAATAGGCAAAAGGCATTTGCCCGGCTTGATCTGAACGGTGATGGTCGGCTTGATTTTGAAGAATATGCCATCAAGGCGGCGGCCAAGTTCAAGGCCGCAGACAAGGACGCCAATGGCGCCTTGAACGGTCCTGAATTTTCCACGACCCGTGTGGTGCGCAAGGCAAAGCCGAAATGCGTGTGCGGCCCGCCTTCTAGGCCCGCTGCTGACATGGGTGAGGAGGAGGAGACCGGGGCTTAACCGGAAATTCAATTCCCGCGCCTAAACACGCATCATGCTTGCGCGCGTTTCGCCTGAACCTGTCTCTGCCGCACGGGCGTTGATCCGGTGCGAGCGCGGCTATCTGGCTTATACAGCGTCGGTGATCGTTCCGCTGTTGCTGATTGTTGCAGCCGCCTCAATTGATGGCGCGCAATATTACAGCGCCCGCAAGATGCTGGAATCGGCTGCGAATGATGCCGCTGCGTCAGCCTATGACGCCAAGAAGCGTGGGCTCGACCCCCAGAATGAAGCCTTTACGGCCTTGAACGCAGGCATCGGAAAATTGGCACGGCTGGAAAGCATCTCGGTACTGGATGAAAAGGTGGATGGATCGCGGCGCGTGCAGGTTCTGGTTCATGCAAAGCTGATCCTGCCAGTCACGACCGGCATTATGGGCTTTGGTGTGACGGCGGACATCACCGGTTCCTCCAATGAAGGGCGCAAGGCGGGCCGTGCCAAAGTGGAAGATGTGCGCGCCTCTCAAAGTGCGACGGGAAATGATCCAAAGCCGGTTGAAGGGGTCGTCACGGCATCTCCGACCCAAACGCAATCTTCTGCCACGCCTGCACCGCCGCCCCGGCCTGTCGAGCCGATGGAAGATTGATCAGGCTGAAAGGCCCGAAAGCCAGTCTTGCAATGCGTTGGCCGCACGGGCGGCATGGGCGGCCTTGCGATTGGCCTTGCCCTTTACCTTGGGATCATTGACCGGCGGGAAGAGGCCGAAATTGACGTTCATGGGCTGATAACCTTCCCCACCTGCCCCGCCTGTGATGTGGTGGAGCAGCGCGCCCATGGCGGTTTCAATCGGCGGCAGGGGCATGGCGTTGCCCCGCAACTCGGCGGCGCAGAATCGGCCGGCGAGCAGGCCAATTGCCGCGCTCTCGATATAGCCCTCGCACCCCGTGATCTGCCCGGCAAAGCGCGTTTGTGGCGATGATTTGAGGCGCAGCGTTTCATCGAGCAGGATGGGCGATTTGATGAAAGTGTTGCGATGCAGCCCGCCCAGCCGCGCAAATTCCGCATTCTCCAGACCGGGAATGGTGCGGAACAGCCGCACCTGCTCGGCATGTTTCAGCTTGGTCTGGAAGCCGACAATGTTCCAGAGCGTGCCCAGCGCATTATCCTGCCGCAACTGCACCACGGCATAGGGCCAGCGCCCGGTGCGGGGATTATCCAGCCCCATGGGCTTCATCGGCCCATGGCGCAGGGTCTCCGGCCCGCGTGACGCCATGACTTCAATTGGCATACACCCGTCAAAATAGGGTGTGTCGGCCTCCCATTCGCGAAACTCGGTCTTCTCGCCGTCGAGCAGCCCCTGCACGAACGCCTGATATTGCGCCTTGTCCAGCGGGCAATTGATATAGTCCTTGGTCTCGCCCTTGTCCCAGCGGCTGGCCATCCAGGCGATGTCCATGTTCACGCTGTCGCGGTATACAATGGGGGCGAGCGCATCGAAAAAGGCGAGGGCGGCTTCGCCCGTTTGTTTGGCAATATGGGCCGCCAGTGGAGCCGCCGTGAGCGGGCCGGTGGCGATGATCGCGGGGCCTTCCGGAAAGCTGTCCACCCGTTCGCGCACCAAAGTGATGTTGGGATGCGAGGCGATGGCGCTTGTTACGGCTGCCGAATAGCCGTCCCGGTCCACCGCCAAGGCGGTGCCCGCAGGCACACGGTGCGCATCAGCACAGCGCATGATGAGTGAATTCAAGGCGCGCATCTCTGCATGGAGCACGCCGACAGCGTTGCTCGTGGCGTCATCTGAACGGAAGCTGTTGGAGCAGACCAGTTCCGCCAGATGATCGGTCTTGTGTGCAGGCGTGCCCTCCACGCCGCGCATTTCAGACAGGCGGACGCGATAGCCCGCCTCTGCCAGCTGCCAGGCCGCTTCCGATCCGGCGAGCCCGCCGCCGACAATATGCACATCATGGGTCATCCCGCCCCGTTATGACCTTGCAGCGGATTTGGCGAGGGGGGAGTCAAAAACATCCAATTCATGCGTGTCGCGTTGCGTCAAATTCACGCCACAAGATCAATGCGTTGTCGAGGGAAATGCCATGATCCGGACCGGTCGCCTTCTGGCGCTCCTGCTGCTTCCTGTGGTGCTGATCGCGGCCGGCAAGGTGCCGTCTGCCTATGACGGGCGCAGGGATGGCTATGTCAGCTATGGTGGCCCGGCCATGTATCCCTTCCAGCTTTATGGCGTGGCTATCGACTGGGACCGCGATTGCTTCAAAGGCAAGGCTGCTGCCTGTCTCCAGTTGGCGCAGGCACTTGAGAGCGGTTTGGGCGATCTAGATGTCGTCCCTCGCGCTGCCATGGGCTATTACAAGATGGCTTGCGAAAAGGGCCACGGCGCCAGCTGCGCCAAGGCCTCGCAAATGCTGTCCTCTGGCAGCACCGGCTTCACCAATGCAGCATTGGCGGGTCAATTGGCAGCGCGCGGGTGCGATCAGCTGAAGGATCAGGCCTCGTGCGGGTTCAAGGCCGCTTCCATGGCGAACGTGGCAGCAACGCCCGAACAGCGCCAAACCGCCAATACCGCGCTCGATCAGAGTTGCGCTGCGGGCGGCGATGAAGCCTGCCGGGTCCGCGCCATTGGCCTCATGGCGTCAAACCAGCCTGCCGATTGGGCAAGTGCTGCGCGCCTGTTTGAACAGGGCTGTTCGTCCAGGAAGGCATGGGGATGTCTGGGCCTGTCCGAAGCCTGGTCGGTCGGTCGCGGAACCGCGAAAGATTTGGGCCGTGCCGCGAACTATGCCCGCACAGGCTGCACCGAAGGAAGTGGAGACCGGCTGCGCGTCTGCTCTCTCCATGGTTTTTATCTGTCCACAGGAGACGCCTCATCGGTCGACAAGGGCGAGCAATTCCTCTCCGCCTCATGCAAGCGCGGCGATGGCGAGGCGTGCAATCGTCTGGGCGATCTGGGCTATCAGAAACCAGCAGGCAGCCGGGTCACGCCCAAGGAGGCCGTCTATTATTATCGGCGCGCCTGTGATCTGGGCCTGCCGCAGGGTTGTGGCAGTCTGGGCGGCAGCTATGTGACCGGCTGGACGGTCAAACAGGATGTCGGCGCTGGTTATCTGCTGATGAAGCGCGGCTGCACGCTCGGTGGATCCTCGCAGTGCAAGGCGCTGGAGGCGCTCAAGGCGCGCTATCCGTCGGTGCCTTCCGCATGGTTCCCCGTCGATCCGGCGCTCCCCGTCCACGAACAGCTCAAGCTGGCCAACGCAATGGTCGAGTCCGGGCGGAAGGTTGACGGGGTCAATACTGTCATTCGGCTCATGGAAGAAGGGCATGAGAATGCGGACTGGCTGCTCGGCGGCTGGCTCTATTACGGTCTGCCCGGCGTGTTCGATGCACCGCGCAAGGCGGACGCACTCATCCTGTTTGAGAATGCCGCCAAGGTGGGCCATGTTGATGCGGCCGTGTGGCTGGGCATGGCTTACTGGTACGGCGATGGCGTGCCGCTGGATCGGCCCAAGGGCCAGAATTTCATGGCGATTGCTGCAACCATGGGCGACGCCAAGGCCGAAGCCATCTTGCGGTCTATGAAGCTGCAACCTGTGCGCGAAGCCAATGAGCGCCGCGCGCAGGAAATGGCAGAGGCTGCCAAGCGCCGCCAGCAGGATTGGAGCAGCAGCTGGACCAGCCACAGCGCATGGGTCGGCTCAAAGTCTTACACACCCGCTTATTCCGGCCCCAGTGTCTCCTCGATCATCGACAATGCCAACTGGAACCAGCGGATCAACTATCTGTCGGGCAGCACGTCGGCCTGCCCGCGCACCAATTCCTATTGCTGACCCTGAAAGGAGATAATCCTCATGAAAACCCGTTTCATCATCGCCGCCACGCTCCTGACTGCGGCTCTTTCAACCCCGGCCTTGGCACAGCGATTCCCGATCAGCATCAACATGATGGGCGTCAACATGCGCGCGGATTCCAGCAATGGGATGTGTGCCATCGCCATTCCCGAAAAGGTAGGCGAGCCGCGCATGTTGATGTTCAACCTGCGTCCGGCAGATGGGAATCTGGTCGTGGGTGTGCTTACACCCGGAGACGTCTTCACTGGCAAGGATATGAACAAGGACATCCCCCTGACGCTGATGTTCGATGGCAAGAAGAAGAGCACCTCCAAATATGGCGGCTATCATCAGGGCTATTGGCAAATGGTGCGCGGCGGCTGGGGCGTGGGCAAGGGGTCGGATGAGACCTTTGCCTTGCTCAAGGATGCGACCGCTGTGACCGCCAAATTTGATGGCATGACGTTCGGTCCGTTCAACACGCAGATGAAGGGCTTTGCCTATAACTGGCTGAAGAACTGCGTGGCGCGTGCCAATGGGCAGACGCAATAGAGGGGTGCTTGCCTGCCCCATTGTCTGGCCGCTATGCAGGCGGCCGGACCTTGGGGGATGCACATCATGCGGGGAACACGCTTTTCATCACTTGTCTTGGCTGCTGCCATTGCCTCTGGCTTGACCTATCTGGTTGCGGACGGGCGCGTTGGAAGCGATCTCATGCTGGTCTGGAAGGGGGCGCCCGTGTTCCTGCTCTCTGTCTGGGCCGCGCTTCATGCGCAGGATCGGAATGGCTGGCTGATCGCGCTGGTGATGGCGCTTGGCGCATTGGGTGATGTGCTGATCGAGATTGATCTGATCAAAGGCGCTCTGGCCTTTGCCGCAGGGCATCTGGTGGCAATCTTCCTTTATGCGCGCTTTCGCAGAGAGGCTTTGTCACCCAGCCAGAAGGCGCTCGGTTTCGCGCTTGTGCCTGCCACGCCCCTCATCTCCTGGTTCTTGACGCACGATTCAGGTGTGACTTTTTACTCACTGATCCTTGGCGCTATGGCGGCCATGGCGTGGACCAGTTCTTTCCCTCGTTATCGGGTCGGGCTGGGCGCGATCTTCTTTGTGGTCTCCGATTGGCTGATCTTTGCCAATATGGGGCCGCTCGCCGGACAAAGCTGGGTCGGCCCCGCGATCTGGCTGCTCTATTTTGTCGGTCAGCTGATGATCACTCTGGGGGTTGTGCAAACACTTTCAGCGGAAAAAGCGTCTTAGCGGCTTTTCATCCAAGCTGCCGACTGGCTTTCCACCAGCGCGATCAGATCATCCTGCACCAGGTGCACGTCGATGAGGTGAAGTCCCCAATCGGTTGCGACGGACGGGCCAAAGCGCAGATCCCCGCCCGGATCGGCGACGCGGCCACCCGGCACGCCAGCGTTCAATGAGACGGCCAGAACATTGGCCCCGTTCAGTGTCTTGCACTGGCCAGTGAAAAGGCCGGGCAGGCCCACAAAGGCGGTGACAGGCTGGTCCGCTTTGCCACTCCAGCGCACCTCTTGAGATGTCATGTCGAAGCTTGGGCCACGACGCGGGAAGACAGCTTTCAAAGGGGCCGCTCCACCCGCCAAAGCGGCCGGATTGGTGCAGGCGATTGCCTTGTCGGGCGCGGGCGGCTTTCCGTAGCGACTGTTTTCAGGTGGCGGCGCGGATTCGCGGAAGCTCGCCCAGGCGAGCGCGCAGCCGGTTTGGGTGGGCGATACGCAGAGCGGGGTCGCTTTGAAATCGCCTGTCGCGCCCTTGGCCTTGCCCACCACAAGATTATGCCCAGCGAGCATCACCGAGAGCATCTGCGCTGCAATCGGTTTGCCATCAATCTCTTCCTGCACCAGCCGCTTGATCATGCCAGAGCCCTGACTGTGCCCGAACAGGACGAAGGGGCGGCCCTGATTGTGGCTGGAGAGGTAGTGCCGCCAGGCATCACGCACATCGGTGTAGCGCAATTCCAGATCGACGGGGATCGGGCTGGCGGTCATGGTGGGGCGCAGCCAGGGGAGGGTGGACTGGGGGTAGAGCGGAGGAAAGGTGGGGCACACGCTGGCAAAGCGTGCAAATTGCGGGGCGAGCACGGGGCGCGCTTCA
>CALMZE010000076.1 GCA_937870585.1 uncultured Sphingomonadales bacterium
ATCATTTGATAAAGAGGTTTATTATCTCAATTTGCGTCTGTCAAATACGCATTGTCAGATGCTGCCACATCCGCTCCACCACGCCGCCGGACCAGATTTGCCGGGCAGCAATCTCGTCTGCATCAAGCAAGCCGGTTGCGGGATCGCAGCCCATCGCTCGCACATCACGCTCCACGCGCGCGGCATCTTCCAGAAACCAGCTGAGCGTGACCGCCTGTTCCAGCGACGCCCCGCACACCACCGCGCCATTGCCGCGCATGATGATGGCGTTGAGGGGGCCAAGCGTGTCAGCAAGCCGCGCCGCACTGGCATCGTCCCGTAGCAGGCGGGGATCATCCCATAGCGCCGGGCCGGGGTGGAAATAGGCTCCGATGCCATGGCGCGGCGCGGGGACAATCCGTTGGGTTGAAAGCGCCATTAGCGCAGGCGGCATGATCCGGCAGATGCCGCCCACATCCGGTCGCCGCGCATAGATCGCCTGATGCACCCGCACCTCGCCGAGCACGCCTTCGGGCAATGGGCCAGAGATGGGCACGACTGTACCCGGCTCCTCCCCGATCAGCCCCATGGGCATGGCGGCGCAGACGAGAAAATGGCCATCGTCCAACCGCGTGGAACAATGGCCATAGGCATGGACGAGCCCTGCCCGACCCAACGCCCGCGCGGCTTGCTGAACCAGGCTGTGCTGCGCAGGCGTGGGATTCATGGGCGTGTCCTTACTTAGAAGCTGTAACCCAGCTTCACGCCATAGATACGCGGCGCACCGGCAAAGCCAACCACCGTATTGCCCAGCGCGTTGATCGTGCGGCGATATTTGGTGTTGCCCAGATTGTTGACATAGCCTGTCACCTTCCAGTTGGCCTTGGTCAGCGTCGCGCGCAGATCAAGCAGGCCATAGCCATCCTCTGCCGTCAGAGGAATGCCGGTGCCAAACGCAACATTGCCTTCACCGGGTTCATGGAAGAAATCGCCCGTCAGCGCATAATCGGCGCGCAGCGAGAACTCACCATCGCCCATCACCTCTGCGCGCCATTCCGCGCCAACATTCACCGAATGCTTGGGTGCACGCACCATCCGCGTGCCCGAAAAATCGGTCGTCGCGTTGAAGATGTAGCTGTCATACTTTGCATCAAGATAGCCATAGGCGATGTTGACTTCAAAGCTGCGTGCGGGCCGTGCCGTGATTTCCAGATCAAGCCCCTTGATCGTGCTGGACGCGGCATTGCTGATGAGCGAGACGGGCGCGGCGCTACCAGCAGGCAGAATGATCCGCGAGATTTGCAGGTTCTTATAATCATAATAATAGGCCGCGCCGTTCACGCGCAGCGCGCGATCCAGCCATTCGGTCTTGAACCCGATCTCATAGGCTTTGATGTCTTCAGGCTGGAACAAGACGTCCGCCTGCCCCTTGCTGAACGGCACATATTGGAACCCGCCACTTTTGAAGCCAGTCGAGAAGCTCGCATAAACATTCGCGTCCGGCGAGATCTTGTACGCCAGCACGATGCGCGGATCGAAGCTGTTATAGGTTGCGCGGTTGGTGGTGGTGAAGGCTGCCGCGATGATCGGTGCGCCATCCGTCGTTGTGCCGGACTGGACGGCCCGTTTGCTGTCATGACTGTAGCGACCGCCCAGCGTCAGATCGAACGCGTCGGACAAATGGACGGTTGCCTGACCGAAGATGGCATAGCTTTCGATCTTGTAATCAGAGAGCGCGACATCGGTCGCAGGCGTGCCTGCTGCCGCGCGCACTGCCGAATTGATGCCAACGCGGAAGCTGTCCACGCGGTCGCTGGTGTCGCGGTAATAGAAGCCTCCCAAAATCCAGTCGACCTTGCCGCCTGCGCTCAGCGCGCCATCGGCGTTGGAGGCGATCCGGAATTCCTGCGTGAATTGTTTGGAGCTTTCGCGGCTCGACTGATCGAGAATGTCGAGCGACGAGCCTTCCAGATCGCGTCCATCGCTGATCTTGAGCTTACGCAGCGCCGAAATCGACGTGAGCGTCACCGCGCCCGCATCATATTCCATGCGCCCGATGAAGGACTTCACATTGCGATCAAGGAACGGATCGGAAGAGAGCGCGCCGCGCCGGAGGTCAGAGCTCAATACAGGCGTGCCGGATCCCCGGAAGAAGATCGACGCGGCATTGCCGAACGTGCCCTGATTGAAGCCGCCAAAGGCTGCCTTGTTGCCATCGTCCATGAACTCGGCAGTCAGATCGATCTTGAGGCCTTCGGTCGGCGCAATGGTCAGCCGTGCGCGTGCGCCGTTATTGTCGATGCCCTGAAACTTGTTGCCCGTCGCCGTGTTGGTCACATAGCCTTGACGCTCTTCGCGCCATGCCGAGACGCGGAACATCAGTTTTTCGCCCGCAATCGGGCCGCCCACGGCGCCGAAAAGGTTGTAACCCTTGAAGGTGCTCAGCCCGCCTTCGAAATTGCCGGTCAGTTCGTCAGTCGGGGCCTTGCTGATCACGTTGATCGCGCCGCCGATGGTGTTGCGACCATAAAGCGTGCCTTGCGGACCACGCAGCACTTCCACCCGATCAATATCCTTCATCGCACCGAACGAACCGCTGGAGCGACCGAGATAGACGTCATCAGCAAAGACTCCGACCGAGCTTTCCGAACCCGGATCAAACGAACGCGTGCCGATGCCGCGAATGTAGAGCTGCGGGCGCGCGGCCCCGAAGCTGCCGAAATAGAAGCTGGGCACGCGCGGCGCGATATTTTCAAGCGAGGCAATGCCTGCGCGCGCAATGGCTTCTCCGCCAAAGGCCGAGATAGCGACCGGAATATCCTGCACGCGCTCCGAGCGGCGCTGCGCAGTGACGACAATATCCTCGATTGCCGCCTCTTCCGACGCATCGGCGGGGACATCCTGCGCCAGCGCGGGAAAAGCCTGCACTGTCATTAGCGAAGCGCAGGTCATCAACATCATCTTGGTCTTCATCGTCAGTCTCCTCATCCTGATCGTTTATATCGGTTGACAGCACTCCCGGTTCATACTTACAAACCGTTCACACTGTTTCTTGATTCGCAAATAAGCAGCTTTACCATCTATGTCAACGCAGGAGAGGCCAGTGGCACAGATCATCGAAGACAAGGCACGGGGGCAATTCCTCGTTCCACGTCGCGCATTCACTGACAAAGCGGTGTTCGAGCGCGAATATGAGGCGATTTTCAACACTTGCTGGCTGTACCTCGGTCATGCATCCGAACTGCCGCAGCCCGGCAGCTTTCTGACCCGCACCGTCGCCCGCCGTCCGATCCTCTTCACGCGCGACAAAGAGGGGAATTTCAACGCCCTGCTGAACGCCTGCCCGCATCGCGGTGCCTTGGTATGCCGCGAGCGCAAGGGCAAATCCCCGGCTTTCATGTGCATGTATCATGGCTGGGTGTTTGGATCAGACGGGCATTTGATGACGCTGCCGGGCAGTTCGGGCTATCCCGAAGGCTTCAAGAGCGATCCGCAAAAGCAGATGGTCCATGTGCCCCGGCTGGAGCGGTTTGGCGATTTCTTCTTCGTCAATTTCTCGAAGGATGGCGAGGATCTGGCGACCTATCTGGCTGACGCAGGCGATTATCTGAAGCTGCTGGCGGAACATTCACCCTCTGGAATGCAGATCGTCGGCGGTACGCAGGAATATGCCATTCGCGGCAATTGGAAGCTGCTCGCCGAAAACAGCTTTGATGGCTATCACGCCGCGACCAACCACTCCACCTATCTGGAGTATCTCAAAAACACCAAGGGCGCTTTGGGCGTCGATCCGCTGTCTGGCGTCGCGCGCGATCTCAAGAACGGCCATGCGCTGGTCGAATATTCCGCGCCCTGGGGCCGCCCGATCGCGAATTGGGTGCCGCTCTGGGGTGAAGAGGGCAAGGTCGAGATGGACGCGGTTTACAGCGAGCTTCTCAGCCGTGTGGGGGCCGAGCGCGCCGAGCGGATTGCGAAGAAGAACCGCAACATGGTGATCTTTCCCAATCTGGTGATCAACGACATCATGGCCGTCACCGTGCGCACCTTCTTCCCGACCGCGCCCGACTATATGGAAATCAACGCCTGGGCGCTCGCGCCGGTCGAAGAGAGCGAATGGCGGCGCAAGTTCCGCATCTACAACTTCACTGAATTTCTGGGGCCGGGGGGCTTTGCTACGCCAGACGATGTCGAAGCCATCGAGAAATGCCAGCAAGGCTATGCCGTGGGTGGTGAAGCGCAGTTCAACGACATTTCCAAGGGCATGAACCGCGCCGATGGATGGTCGTTCGACGATGAGGAACAGATGCGCTGCTATTGGCGCGAATGGGATCGCCGCATGGCGAACGTGGAGGGCTGAGCGATGGACGACACACACACCGCTCGTCCTGAGCTTGTCGAAGGACCGTCCTTTGCCGGACGCAACAGCATCAGGAAGGGCAGGGCTTCGACACGCTCAGCCCGAACGGGTTTCGGGAGGAACCGGACATGACACTTCAAGAAACTTTACTGCTCCGCCTGCGCGTTGAGGAACTCCTGTTCGAAGAGGCCGATCTAATCGACCAGTGGAAGCTGGATGAGTGGCTCGCGCTCTATACCGAAGACGCGCATTATTATGTGCCGCCCAGCGACGTAGATGGCGATACGGCGAGCGCGGAAACCTCGCTCTTCTACATCCTTGATGACCGCATCCGGTTGCGCGAGCGGATCACGCGGTTGAAGAAGGTTGGCGCGCATTCGGAGCATCCCCGCTCCAAGGTGCGCCACCTCGTCACCAATGTGCGGGCGCGGCAGGAGGGCGATGTGATCCACGCGCGATCATCCTTCATCGTCAGCCGCGCGAAAGACATTACGCATGATCTGTTCGTCGGCCATTATCTGCACGAACTGGTCGAGCAGGATGGCGCGCTCAGGATCGCCAAGAAAACCTGCGTGCTCGATATGGAGGCGCTGCGCCCCCATGCCCGTATCAGCATCATCCTTTGAGGGCAGAATGACGAACCAATCCCGTCATTGCGAGCGAGGCGCGGCAATCCAGCCTTTCGCTCTGGAATCGGATTGCTTCGTTGCGCTCGCAATGAGGACAAGGACTTGACCATGACACACCCCATCCGTTTCGCGCGGCTCGGCTATTGCCGGTTGCGCTGCCCTGATCTTGGCAAGAGCGTCGCCTTTTACCGCGACATGGTCGGCCTGTCCGAAGCCTCGCAGGAGGATGGCACGCACTGGATGCGGTGCAGTGACAAGCCCTATGACCTGATCCTTGAAGGCGACGACGCGGCAGGGTTGGCGGGCGTCGGCTATGAGCTGGAAGGTGCTGCCGAACTGGATACGGCCTTTGCACATCTAACGGCGCTGGGACATGCGCCAGCGTGGGCGAGCGATGCACGGTGTACTGCCTATCAGGTGGAGCGCGCGCTGCTGGTGAGCGATCCCGTCACGGGGCTAGAGCTTGATTTCTACATCGGCCAAGCCAAAGCCGAGGCCGATTATACAGGCGGTCTGACCAAAATCGCCCGGCTTGGCCATGTTGTGATGAATGTCACCAGCCTTGATGCCGCCCATGACTTCTGGGTCAACCAGCTGGGCTTTGCCGTGTCGGACCGGGTGGAGGGCGTGGCGGAATGGTTGCGCTGCTGGCCCAATCCGCTCCACCACTCGCTTGCACTGCTGCAAGGCGAAAAGAACACGCTGCACCACATCAATTTCATGGTGACCGATATTGATGATATTGGTGCCGCCATGAACCGCATGAAAGCCGCCGATGTTCCAATCGTGTTCGGCCCCGGACGGCATTTGCCTTCCACCAGCATCTTCCTTTACTTCCTTGACCCCGATGGCAATTCGACCGAGTTCAGCTTCGGCATGGAATTGTTCGAGGAACTGGGTGCCCGCGAGGCCCGTGAACTGGAGCATAAGGCAGAGGTGATGGACATTTGGGGCAGCAAACCCGACCCGCGTTTCGGCAAAGGTAGCCCGATTGTCGCCGCTGATGCTTGAGGCCGTGCTGCAAATCCACCCAAAAGCACTCCGTCATGCTGAACTTGTTTCAGCATCCATGCCTCTAATTTCCAGTAGATCGGACGGCTTCCAGATTGGAACGACCTTTGAGGCATGGACCCCGAAACAATTTCAGGGTGACGATGATGTATACGTTCAAGAGGCACGACATGCTTGAGGGGCAAATCGCTATCGTCACCGGAGCCGGACGCGGGATTGGTGCGGCGATTGCCGACCGGCTGGCGCGCGATGGAGCCACTGTAGTGCGCGCCGACTTGACTGAAGGCGATTTCACCGGAGACCTCTCCGACGAAGCCACGACAGGCCGACTGATCGCAGAGACCATCACCGCGCATGGCAAGATCGACATCCTCGTCAACAATGCAGGCGGCGGGGTGATCCTGCCCTTCCTCTCGCATACGCCCGAAACGCTGCGCACCACCATAGATCGCAATTTGTGGACAGCCGTGTGGTGCTGCTGGCACGCGCTACCGCACATGAAGGCAGCGGAATATGGCCGGATCATCAATATCGGCGCGGACTCGGTGCGCAACGGGCTGGTCGATCATGCAGGGTATAACGCGGCCAAGGGAGGGGTTCATGCCATGACGACCGGGCTGGCACGCGAGTTCGCACCGTCCAACATCACTGTGAACACTGTGGCACCCTGCGTGGTTGAAACCGAGGTCGTGCGCGAATATCGCCAAACCCGGCCCGAACTGATCGCAGCGGTAACGGAGATCATCCCGCTTGGTCGCCCGGCAGCGGAATCCGAAGTGGCGGGGATGGTCGCCTATCTCGCCGGGCCGGATGGTGGCTTCGTGACCGGGCAGGTCTTGAGTCTGAACGGCGGGACGGCGATGTTGTGAATAGAACGCTGCCCGCGCATTGAATTCAACCGTCACCCCGCACTTGATGCGGGGTCCCGCTTCGTCCAACCGGGTTGCAAGAAGCGGGACCCCGGGTCTAGCCCGGGGTGACGAACAAGGATGAACGCAAACATGACCAACCCCGAAATCGGCAAATCCGTCACTGTGGATGGCATCGCCACCAACTATATCGAAGCAGGCGACGCAGCGAACCCGCCGCTGATCCTCATCCATGGCTCTGGCCCCGGCGTGACGGCCTTCGCCAACTGGCGCGGCGTGATTCCGGACTTTGCGCAAAACTTCCACTGTTTCGCACCCGATACGCTTGGCTTTGGTTATACCGATTTCCCTGCCGACATTCAGGAATTCGACATGGCGCGCTGGGCAGCGCATCTGGTGGGCTTCATGGACGCGCTCGGCATCGCCAAGGCGCATTTCATCGGCAACAGCTATGGCGGCGCGCTGACTCTGGCACTCGCCACGCGGCACCCGGATCGCGTGGACAGGATCGTTCTGATGGGCGCGGCCGGCCTCAACTTCCCGCTGACCGAGGGGCTGGATACGGTCTGGGGCTATCAGCCTTCGCTCGAAACCATGCGTGGCCTGATGACGACCTTCGCTTATGATCCGGCACTGGTGAAGGAAGAGATTGTCCAGTCGCGCTATGAAGCGAGCATCCGCCCTGGCGCACAAGAGGCATTCTCCAGCCTCTTCCCCGCGCCGCGCCAACGCTGGATTGAGGCGCTGGCCACCGATGAAGACAAGCTGCGCGCCCTCTCTCACCCCACGCTACTCGTCCATGGTCGAGAGGATGTGATCGTGCCCTATGACTGTTCGGTGCGCTTCAACACGCTCATCCCCAATAGTGAGCTTCACATCTTTGGCGGGTGCGGCCATTGGACGCAGATTGAAAAGCGGGATCGCTTTGTCGCCCTTGTGGAGCCGTTTCTGTCAGCATGACCAAGCCCGCCCGTCGCACTCAGGCTGAACGCAGCGAGGAGACGCGCCAGCGCGTCGCAAAAGCCGCTTATGAAGTGATTGCGGAGCGCGGGCACAGCGCGTTCCGCACCGCTGCTGTCATCGCGCAGGCAGGCGTCTCGCAAGGGGCGATGCTCCACCATTACCCCACCAAGGAATCGCTGACGCTCGCCGCGATCCATTACGCGCTCAATCTGGACCGCGACAAAAGCCTGAAGCGCGCCAACAGAACGGGTGAAGATGCCCCTGCCACGTTGCAGGCCATGGCACAGGATTTTCGCGCCTTCTTCATCGGCAACCAGTTCTGGGTGTCGCTCGACATCACGATGGATGCCGCCAAAGATGCCAGCGTCGCCCCCGAAATCCGGGCCATCGTGGCGGACGCCCGCAAGCCCGTTTATGATCTTTGGGCGCAAGCCTTGATGCGGTGTGGCTGGGACAGTCGCCGCGCGCAGCACGCCGTTACGTCCACGGCGGCCCTCATTTCAGGCTTTGCCATCCGCACCTTGTGGAATGACGATGCCGGGGAATTGGAGCGGACGCTGGCAGACTGGCTCACGCATATCGAAACACAAACCGCAAACGCCTGAGGAGCCCCACCCATGTACCCCGGCCTGATGCAGCAGACGCCGCTCAACATCTCAAAAATCATCGAATACGCCGCGCTCGCCCATGGCAGCACGGAGATTGTCTCCAAGAATGTCGAGGAGCCGATCTGGCGTTCTGATTATGCAGGCGTTGCGGCCCGCGCGGCGCAGGGCGCGCACTGGCTGGCGAGCCTTGGCATCAAGGCGGGCGATCGCATTTCCTCGCTCGCCTGGAACAATCATCGCCATTTCGAGCTGTTCTTTGCCGTGCCGGGCATGGGAGCCGTGCTGCACACCGCCAACCCGCGCCTGCCCGATGACCAGATGATCTACACGATCAACCACGCGCAAAGCCGCGTGCTGCTGTTTGATCGCAATATGGCGGAGATTGTCGCGCGGTTGAAACCGCACCTCGTCACCATCGAACATTTTGTGATGCTCTGTCCGGAGGGCTATGACGCCGCCATCGCGCCTTTCCCTGCGCAGATCGACTGGCCAGTGCTCGATGAAAATGCTGGTGCATTTCTGTGCTACACCTCGGGCACAACGGGCGATCCCAAGGGCGTGCTCTATTCGCACCGTTCGGTCGTGCTGCACGGGCTGGCGGCGGGGCTTTCGGGCGCGCTCGGCTTTTCGGCCTTTGATGTCATCATGCCGTGCCAGTCGCTCTATCATGCGACCGCCTGGGGCCTGCCCTTTGCCGGGGCGATCAACGGCGCGAAGTTCGTGCTGCCGTGCGACAAGTTTGACGGCGCGAGCTTGCAGGCGTTGATCAAGGCAGAGGGCGTGACCTTCTCCGGTGGCGTGCCGACCATCTGGACGATGTATCTCGATCATCTCGCCCGCACTGGCGAGACCGCAGGCACGCTCGAACGCGTCGTCATCGCGGGATCAGCCGTGCCGCGCGCCATGGCAGAGACCTTCCAGAAGACCTATGGCGTCAAGGTCCGACAGATGTGGGGGATGACCGAAACCAGCCCCTTGGGCGTGATCGCCACACCCACGCCGCGTATCGCAGCCCTTGGCGAAGACGAAATGGATGAGATCATCTGGACGCGGCAAGGGCGCATCCAGTTTGGCATCGAACTCCGCATCGTCGATGAAGACGGCAAACCGCTTCCGCATGATGGCGAAAGCTCTGGCGCGCTCCATGTGCGCGGGCCAGGGGTGGTGGATCGCTTTTTCCGCAGCGACCCGCCCGCCTGTGACGCGGATGGCTGGTTTGACACGGGCGACATTTGTACCATCGACGGCCACGGCTTCATGCGCATCACGGACCGCAAGAAGGACGTGATCAAATCAGGCGGCGAATGGATCAGCTCAATCGACATTGAGAACATTGCCGTCGCCTGCCCCGGCGTGAAGGTTGCCGCCGTCGCGGGCGTATTCCACCCCAAATGGGAAGAGCGCCCGATCCTGATCATCGAACCGCTAGACGGCGCACAGCTGACCGAAGCTGACGTGAAAGCCTTCCTCGAACCCCGCATCATCAAATGGTGGATGCCCGACCGCATCATCTTCGACACCGTACCGCTGACGGCAACGGGGAAGATCGACAAGAAGGCGATCCGGGGGCGGTATGGGGATGTGTTGCGGGGGTGAAGAAAGCGTGGCCCTGCCGCCGCTATGACCGTCCTATTCTGCTTTACCGTCGCCCCGTGCTTGACACGGGGCCTCGCTTTGCTTCCTCGCCAAAAACGGCAATAGTCACACGATGAGTAAAGGCGGATGGGTTTACATCATGGCAGACCGTTACCGGGGCGGCCTCTTTGTCGGCGTGACATCAGACGTTTTGCGCCGTATCTGGCAACACAAGAACGGCACTGGCTCAATTCACGTCGCTGATTATGGAAAAACCCGGCTTGTCTATGTCGAGCGGCATGAGAACATTGAAACGGCAATTGCTCGTGAAAAACTGGTGAAGAAGTGGAAACGCCTCTGGAAATTTGCGCTGATTGAAGCAGATAATCCGGATTGGATGGACCTTTGGGAAGTCTGGTATCCGGCAATCGCAGAGCCAAAATAGCGAGGCCCCGCATCAAGTGCGGGGCGACGGAGAAATTTTTGTTATCGTTCTCCTCTACTTCAGACACTCACAACCCCCGCCCCACCAGCTCCTTCATAATCTCGCTCGTCCCGCCATAGATCCGCCGCACCCGCGCATCGCGCCAGATGCGGGCGATGTTGTATTCGTTCATATAGCCCGCCCCGCCGTGGAGCTGCATGGCGGCATCGCAGATCATCCATTGCGTTTCGGTGTGCCACAGTTTGGACTTGGCGGCCTCTTCTGCTGTCAGTTCGCCCTTCACATGGCGCGCGATGGCCCAATCGAGATGCGCCCAGCCGATTTGCAGGCGCGAAGCCATGTCGGCCAGCGTGAAGCGGGTATTCTGGAAATCGAACACGGGTTTACCAAAAGCTTTGCGCTCCTTCACGAACGCCACCGCCTCATCATAAGCGCGCTGTGCCGCCGCTTGCGCCGTGATCGAGATCGAAAGGCGCTCCTGCGGCAATTCGCTCACCAGATAGATGAAGCCGCGATTTTCCTGGCCGAGACAGTTGCTCACTGGCACGCGCACATCGTTGAAGAACAGTTCGGACGTATCGGCGGACCATTGCCCCACCTTGTCGAGATTGCGTCCTCGCGCAAAGCCCGCACGCTCCGTCTCGACCATGATCAGCGATGTGCCCTTGGCCCCTAGCGCCGGATCGGTCTTGGCGACCGTCAGGATCATCGTCGCATTCTGGCCGTTGGTGATATAGGTCTTTGAGCCATTGATCACATAATCATCGCCGTCTCGCAGCGCCGTCGTCCGCACGCCTTGCAGGTCTGATCCCGCGCCGGGTTCGGTCATAGCAATGGCCACGATATTCTCGCCCGTCAGCAACGTGGGGAGCACCCGCTCCTTCATCTCCTCGCTGGCATAATGGAGGATGTAGGGCATGGTGATATCGGTTTGCAGCGTCAGGCTGTCCGACATCATGGCATAGGTGAATTCCTCGTTGATCACTGCATTATAGGTGAAATCCAGCCCCATGCCGCCATAGCGTTCGGGCAGGTTCGGGCACAGCAGCCCCGCCTCTCCCGCCTTGCGCCAAAAGGCGTGCGGCACTTTGCCATCCTCTTCCCACTGCGTCAGGTAGGGCGTGAATTCGGCAGCGAGAAAGCGGCGCACCGTATCGCGGAACGCATCATGCTCGGCGGAAAAGATGGTTCGGCTGCTTGTATCCAGCATGGCATCCTCATAATAATAAATATGTTTACCGGATGGCTGCATATTTGACTTGAGTCAATGATCAGTTTTTGCGTATAATCTCTACGCATTCAGGGCGCCATTCATCCGTACAGGCTGAAGCGCGAATGACAGGAGAGAGAGAATGGCCACCGTGATCGACCGCGCCGAAGACCTTGCGACCCTCGATGTGTCGCGCGGAGAACTCTACGAACAGCATAGCTGGAAGCCGCTCTTCGCGCAGCTCCGCGCAGAAGAGCCGGTCCATTATTGCCCGGACAGCTTTTTTGGCCCCTATTGGTCAGTCACCAAATATGATGACATCGTCGCGGTAGAAGGCAATCCGGACGTCTTCTCCTCCTCATGGGAGCATGGCGGCATCGTGATCTTCGATATGCAGGATACCAACGTCCAGCTCCGCATGTTCATCGCCATGGACAATCCGGAACATGATGAGCAGCGCCGCACGATCGCACCCGCCGTCACCCCGACAGAGGTCGCCAAGCTGGCAGGTGCCCTGCGCGAACGCACCGCCGCCGTGCTTGATAGTTTGCCCGAAGGCGAAGCGTTTGACTGGGTGGAGCGCGTTTCGATCACACTCACCACCGCGATGCTCGCCACCCTGTTCGATTTCCCGTGGGAAGAGCGCCACAAGCTCCCCATCTGGTCTGACTGGGCGGCCAAGATCGACATTGGCCCCGATCCGGTGCTCAATGCCGAACGCGAAGCGCATGTGTTTGAAATGGCAGCCTATTTCAAGAAGCTGTTCGATGAGCGCAAGGCGCTGCCGCCCGCGCCCAACCTGCTCTCGATGATGGCGCATTCGCAAGCCATGTCCAATCTCGATGAGCAGCGCTTCATGGGCAATATCGCGCTGCTCGTGGTGGGCGGTAACGATACGACGCGCAACTCCATGTCGGGCCTTGTCGATTTCATCAATCGCTATCCAGACCAATGGGCCAAGGTGCAGGCCGATCCCTCGCTCGCCTCGACCGCTGCAACCGAAACGATCCGCCTGCAAACGCCGATCTGCCACATGCGCCGCACCGCCGTGGCAGACACCGAACTGGGCGGACAGAAGATCAAGAAGGGCGACAAGATCGTGCTCTGGTACAACAGCGGCAACCGTGACGAAGCCGTGTTTGACGATGCCGATGTGTGGAACGTGACGCGCGAGAACAGCCGCCGTCACCTCTCATTCGGCTATGGCATCCACCGCTGCCTCGGTGCGCGGCTGGCCGAACTCCAGCTCCAGACGTTGATTGAAGAAATGGCCAAGCGGAAGATGGAGGTGAAGTTTGCCGAAGCGCCCGAGCGCCTGCCTTCCTGCTTCACCCATGGCTTTCACAAGATGATGGTCACCGTCACCAAAGGGGCATGAGCAATGACCGCTTAGCGCAGCCTGCTTGAATCGCGGATTGCGCGTGGCGCTGTGCTGCTCATGTGGGCGAGGGGCTTCGTGATGGTACAGATGCCTCCTCAGGCCTGAACTACGCCCGCTGTGTGGGCGGGCATTGCCTGCTTCACCAAACCCGCAAGTGTTTTGGATGAAGCACTATGGCACCAGCCAGGCTTCCGTCCGCAAGTGGCGAAAGCGCACAGAACAAGGCTGTTCGGCCCAAAAATAGTCGGGTTCTATAGTGAGGCTTCGGCCGACATCACTATGCGCCCATCTCCGCCCAGCGCGGACATGGCCACCACATCGCCTTCTCGCTTGGCAACCAGATGGAGCGGTTCGCCCGCAATCGCCGGAGAGACGCCCCGGAAGGCGAAGCTCTTGAGCGCATTGGCACCCAGTTCGCGCGCGGCGAGATCGAGCAGCAGTGTGGCCGTCAGCGGACCATGCACGACCAGCCCGCGATAGCATTCTTCCTCCACCGCATAGGGCCGGTCATAATGGATGCGGTGGCTGTTGAAGGTCAGCGCCGAATAGCGGAACAGCAAAGGCTCTGCCGGGCGCAGACTGCGATGCCAGCCCCAATCGGAAAGGTCGACATCAGCCTCAGCAGGCGCAGGCGCGGCGGGCGTGGTGGTCGCTTCGCGATAGACGATGGTCTGGCGCTCTTCCACGGCAATCACCCCATCGGCGCGCGTGACATGGTCAACTTCAACAAACACAAGCGTGCCGGTCGATCCGGTCTTTTCCTTGACCGAAGCCACGGTGGAGGTCCGCGCAATCGCTGCGCCTTGCGTGATGGGGGCGAGGAAGGTCACCTTGCTGGACGCCCACATGCGGCGCGGCAGCGGGACCGGCGGCAGGAAGCTGTCCGGCGTCTCGTCACGCCGGGGGTGGCCGTCTTCGCCCAATTGTGCGGTCGCCGCATCGGGCACGCACAGGCACCAGTGGATGCCCTGCGGGGCTGTAGCGCCCGTCTCTGCACTGTCGATGGTCGCGCGAAAGCGGGTGAGCAGGCCGGGTGTCAGCACATCGTCTGCGGTCTGCTGTCTGCCGATCCAGTCTTGCCAGTTGGACATCAATAGCTCCGCGGCAGGCCGAGCACATGCTCTGCCACAAAGGACAGGATCATGTTCGTGCTGATTGGTGCAACCTGATAGAGGCGGGTTTCGCGGAACTTGCGCTCCACATCATATTCCGCCGCAAAGCCGAAGCCGCCATGCGTCTGCACACAGGCTTCGCCCGCCGCCCAGCTCGCTTCGGCAGCGAGCATTTTGGCCATATTGGCTTCTTCGCCGCACTGCTCGCCCGCTTCATATTTGCGCAGGCCTTCATGCACGAGCAATTCCGCCGCGCGCGTTTGCGAATAGCTGCGCGCGATGGGGAATTGCACGCCTTGGTTCTGTCCGATGGGCCGCCCGAACAGCACGCGCTCCTTGGCGTAGTTGGTCGCCTTCTCGATGAACCATTTGGCATCGCCCACGCATTCCGCTGCGATCAGCAGACGTTCGGCGTTCATGCCCGACAGGATGTAGCGGAAGCCCTTGCCTTCCTCACCGATCAGATTGGCGGCGGGCACCTTCATATTGTCAAAGAACACCGCCGTGGTGGCATGGTTCATCATCGTGTCGATGGGGTTGATGGTGAGCGAGCCTGCCGCCAGTGCTTCCTTCATGTCCACGAGGAACACCGACAGCCCTTCGGTGCGGCTCGCCGCTTCCTCACGCGGAGTGGTGCGGGCGAGCAGCAGCATCAGGTCTGAATGTTCGGCGCGGCTCGTCCAGATTTTCTGGCCGTTGACGATGTAATGATCGCCATCCTTTTTCGCCGTGGTCTTGAGGCTGAGCGTATCGGTGCCGCTGGTCGGCTCGGTCACGCCGAACGCCTGAAGCCGCAATTCGCCGGTTGCGATCTTGGGAAGATATTGCGCCTTCTGCGCTTCATTGCCGTGCCGCAGCACCGTGCCCATAATGTACATCTGCGCATGGACCGCGCCGCCATTGCAGCCCTGCCGCTGGATTTCCTCCAGGATCGCGGCAGCTGCCGAAATCGGCAGGCCTGCCCCGCCATATTCCTCCGGGATGAGTGCAGCGAGATACCCCGCTTCCCCCAGCGCCGCGACGAACTCAGACGGATATTCGCGCGCCTTGTCCTTCGCGCGCCAATATTCACCGGGGTACTGTGCGCACAGCTTGGCGACTTCTTCGCGGATGGCAGTGTAATCTTGGGTCATGGTCTTCCTTTTCAATCTCGCAAACCCGTTCGGGCTGAGCGTGTCGAAGCCCTGTCTTTCACCTGCGCGGCAAAGAAGGGCAGTCCTTCGACACGCTCAGGACGAACGGAGCAGGGCAGTCATCAATTCCTGTCATGCAATTTGCCGCGCGCAATCACTTGCGCCTGAATTTCTGCGGCCCCTTCAAAAA
>CALMZE010000077.1 GCA_937870585.1 uncultured Sphingomonadales bacterium
CATCCTTTGGTGGAAAGGAGGCGGTGGCGGCTCTCCCGCTCCCGATTTTCTGATGGTGCTGCCCGCATTCACCCCCACCGTTCGTGCTGAGCTTGTCGAAGCACTGTTTTTTCCTTCAACCGTGATGTCCAGAAAAGGACAGTCCTTCGACAAGCTCAGGACGAGCGGGAGTATGGCCCATGTCTGAACCCTCACTTGCAGAACTCTGCATCGTCGCAGCCTCCGAAGCCTTTCGGAATAATGGTGAAGTTGTCGCCACTGGCGTCGGCCCCGTGCCGCGCCTGGCCGCGAGCCTCGCCAAGCTGACGCATTCGCCCGAGCTGATGATGACCGATGGCGAAGCCTATCTGGTCGAACAGCCCGTGCCGTTAGGCCCGCGCAAATATGAGGATCGCAAGAAGGCCGGGCATCTGCCCTTTTCGCGCTTCTTTGATTCGGCAGTCTGGACCGGTCGACGCCATGCGATGGTGACGCCGACGCAGATTGACCGCTTCGGCCAGATCAACCTCAGCCAGTTGGGCGGCACGCACAAGCAGCCCAAAACGCAGATGCTGGGCGTGCGCGGATTCCCGGGCAACACCATCTACCATCCCAACAGCTTCTTCTTCCCATCACACACCACGCGTGTGTTTGTGGAAGGCGAAGTCGATATGGTTTCGGGCGTGGGCTATAACCCCGCCAAGCGCGTGTCGGGTGGCAATTATTCGGGCGTCGATCTGCGCTTCATCGTCACGAACCTGTGCGTGATGGATTTTGGCGGAGAGGCGAATGCCGTGCGCGTGGTCTCGCTCCATCCGGGGGTGACGTTTGACGAGGTGCAGGCGGTGACGGGCTTTGCGCTGGTCAATGCGGTAGCGGGCGAAACGCCGCTGCCCTCCGCTGAACAGCTGGAGATCATCAACCAGCTTGACCCCCACAATATCCGGGCCAGTGTCATCAAGGACAACCCGCCTGCCACCAAGGCCGCCTGAGAGAGGATGACCCCATGACCGATCTGATTACGCCAGCACCCTTTACGCCCGAATATGAAACCGAAGAGCCGGTACTCTACGAAGTGCGCGACGGCGTCGCTTGGGTGACGATGAACCGCACCAGCTTCAACAATGCGCAGAACGGTCAGATGACCTATGCGCTCGATGATGCCTTCATCCGCGCGACCAATGACGATGCCGTGAAGTGCATCGTGCTGGCGGGCAATGGCAAGCATTTCTCCGCCGGACATGACATTGGCACGCCGGGTCGCGATCTGCTGAAGCAGTTCGACAATCGCCTGATGGTGCCGCCGCATGTGACGCGGCCGGGGGCTGAGCTGCTCTACACGCGTGAGCAGGAGCAGTATCTCGGCATGTGCCGCCGTTGGCGCGACGTGGCCAAGCCCACTGTCGCCATGGTGCAGGGCGCGTGCATTGCAGGCGGGCTGATGCTCGCTTGGGTGTGCGATTTCATCATCGCGTCCGAAGATGCCTTCTTCCAGGATCCGGTCGTCCGCATGGGCATTCCCGGCGTCGAATATTTCGCGCACGCTTTTGAGCTGCCGCCGCGCATTGCCAAGGAATTCCTGCTGCTCGGTGAGCGGATGACTGCACAGCGGGCCGAACAGTTCGGCATGGTCAACAGGATCGTCCCGCGCGATCAGCTGCTTGAAACCACGACGGCGATTGCCGCCAAGCTGGCTGCTCAGCCGCGTCTGGGTGTGTGGCTCACCAAGCAGGCCGTGAACCATGTTGAGGAACTGCGCGGCAAGCGTGCGGCGATGGACGCTGTGTTCCACATGCACCATTTCGCTCATGCGCAGAATGATCTGACCTCAGACAATAGTCTGGGCGGACTCGACGCCAAATCGATGGCTGCGGCCAACAAGAAGCAAGCATCGGAAGGCTGAGTCTTGATCAAGTCCCCCCTTACCGAGGCGCTCGGCTGCCGCATTCCCGTGATCCAGACCGCAATGGGCTGGGTCGCGAAGCCGGAGCTTGTGGCGGCCACCAGCAATGCGGGCGCGTTTGGCTTCCTTGCGGCGGCGGTGATGTCGCCCAAGGAAATGGCGGAAGAAATCGCCCGCCTGCGTGACCTGACGCCGCACAATTTTGGTGTGAACTTTCACAGTTTTCAGCCGGGTGCGGCGGAGATCGTCGATACGATCATCGCCCACAAGGATCGCGTCCGCGCCGTCAGCTTCGGGCGTGGGCCGGACGCGAAGATGATCGGGCGGTTCAAGGATGCGGGCATTCTCTGCATCCCGACCATTGGCGCCGTGAAGCACGCACAGAAAATGGCCGAACTCGGCTGTGACATGGTGACGGTGCAGGGCGGCGAGGGCGGCGGGCATACAGGTGCGGTGCCAACGACAGTGCTGCTGCCGCAGGTGCTGGACGCTGTACAGATTCCGGTTGTGGCCGCTGGCGGCTTTGCCGATGGGCGTGGCCTCGCGGCGGCACTCGGCTTCGGCGCGGTCGGCATTGCCATGGGCACACGCTTCCTGATGACGGCGGAAAGCCCCGTTCCGGCAGCGCCCAAGGCTGCCTATGTAAAGGCGGGCACGGGTGACATTGCGGTCTCCACCAAGGTTGACGGCATTCCGCAGCGCATGATCCTCAACCCGCTGCTCAAGCGTATCGAAGGCTCCGGCACACTCGCCATGTGGCTGCGCGCGATGGAAGCGGGGATGGAGATGAAACGCCAGACCGGCATGGGCTGGGGCGATGTGATCCGCACCGCGAAAAGCATGACAAGCCATGGCGAAATGCCGCTCGCGCAAGCCATGATGGCCGCCGCCGCGCCGATGATGATCCAGCGCGCGGTCGTGTCTGGCGACGCTGAAAATGGCCTGATGGCAACCGGCGTTGTCGCTGGGCGGATCAAGGATTTGCCGCGCTGTGCCGATTTGCTGGCCAGCATTGAAGCGGAGGCGCTGGCGCGTCTGGCCGCGATGAAGGGCCTTTCGGCCTAGGAGAGACTGATGCCCATTACCTGCACCATCGAAAACAAGATCGCCGAAATCGTCTTTGACGTGCCGCCGGTCAACGCCTTCAACAGCGAGACATGGATGTCTCTGCCGGAGATCATTTCGGCTGCGGGCAAGAATCCGGACGTGAACTGCATCCTGATCCGCGCGGAAGGCCGTGGCTTTTGCGGCGGCGTGGACATCAAGGAGATGCAGGCGCACCCCGAACGCATCACCATCCTCAATCGCGGCAACTATCTGACCTTCAAGGCGATCCGTGACGCGGAAGTGCCGGTGGTGAGCGCGGTCCACAAATTCGTGATTGGCGGCGGCATCGGCATTTGCGGTGCGTCGGATTCGATCATTGCGGCGGATGACGCCTTCTTCTCGCTGCCCGAAGTGGATCGCGGCGCGATGGGTGGGGCCTCGCACCTTTCCCGGATGCTGCCGCTGCACAAAGTGCGCGCGGCCTTCTTCACCGGCGGCAACATTCCGGCGGAGGAAGCCTATCGCCTTGGCGCCGTCGAAAAGGTGGTGCCGCGTGCAGACCTTGAAACCGAAGCGCGGGCGTTCTGCGGCGTGATTGCGTCCAAGTCGCGCAAGGCGCTCGTCATCGCCAAGGAGGCGCTGAACGGGCTGGAGCCGCGCGATGTGGATCGCGGCTATCGCTGGGAACAGGGCTTCACGCTCGAAATGTACATGCACGAAGACAGCCAGAAGAGCCGCGATGCGTTCGTGGAAACGGGCAAGGCGGCGTCGTTTTGATGATGCTAACCAATATCCTCCTCTCCGTTCGCCCTGAGCCTGTCGAAGGGCTGTCTTTTCTGGATGCCGATGTGTCCGGAAAGGACAGTGCTTCGACAAGCTCAGCACGAGCGGTGCAGGGTTGACGCAATGAACCTGACTTACACCCCCGAACAGACCGCCTTCCGCGCCGAAGTCCGCGCGTGGATGGAGGCGCATGTCCCCAAGGAGCCGCTCGTCACGCTCGAATGCCGTGAAGGCTATGACCAGCATGTGGAGTGGGAGCGGACGCTCGCCAGTGGCAATTGGGGCATGGTGACATGGCCGGAGGCCTATGGCGGGCGCGGGCTCGATCTCATCCAGTGGCTCATCTTCGAGGAAGAATATTTCCGCGCGGGTGGCCCCAATCGCGCCAATCAGAATGGCATCTTCCTGCTCGGCCCGACGATCATGGAGTTTGGCACGGAAGAGCAGAAGAAGCGGTTCCTCACCCCCATGGCGAAGGGCGAAGTGATCTGGGCGCAGGCCTGGTCCGAACCCGGTGCGGGCAGTGACATGGCGGCGATCTCCTCCAAGGCGATCCGCGATGGTGATCATTATGTCATCACCGGGCAAAAGACGTGGAGCAGCCGTGCGGCCTTTGCCGATTGGGGCTTTGGCATTTTCCGCACCGATCCAGACAGCAAGCGTCACAAGGGGCTGACCTTCATCCTGTTTGACCTGAACACCCCCGGCATCACGCGCCGCCCGATCAGGCAATTGCATGGCGATACTGGCTTTGCCGAACTCTTCTTTGATGAAGTGCGCGTGCCGGTCGAAAATTGCCTCGCGGGTGAGGGTGAAGGCTGGAACGTGGCGATGGCGACAGCGGGCTTTGAACGCGGGCTGATGCTGCGCTCTCCGGGACGCTTTCAGGCGACGGCGAAGCGGCTGGTCGAGCTGTATCGCAAGCATGAAGCCGACGCCTCGCCTGCCGCGCGTGAAGCGGTGATGCAGGCCTGGATGGCGTCTCAAGCCTATGCCTATAACACCTATGGTGTCGCCGCGAAGATCATGGCAGGCGGCAAGATTGGCGCGGAAGCCAGCCTCAACAAGATATTCTGGTCCGAGCTGGATCGCTCGATGCACCGCACAGCGATGGCGCTTCTGGGCGCGGCGGCAGAATTGAAGCGGTTCGAAGATGGCTCGGTCAATCAATGGCTGGAGGGCTATATCTTCTCGCTCTCCGGGCCGATCTATGCGGGCTCGAACGAGGTCCAGCGCAACATCACGGCAGAACGCCTGCTTGGGCTTCCACGGGTAGGAGCGGGCTGATGGATTTCCGATTCTCTGAAGACCAGCTGACGCTGGCCGAGACCGTCCGCGATTATCTCTCCGGCACGCATGGGCCGGAAGTGCTGCGGCGTCTGGATGCGGCCAAGGAACAAGGAAACGCGCCGCGCGATCCCGCGATCTGGAACGGCCTTATTGAAATGGGGCTGACCGGTCTGCTTGTGCCCGAAGCGCAGGGCGGGCTGGGCATGGGCTTGGTGGATGCAGCGCTGATTGCCGCGGAATGTGGGCGGGCTTGCGTGTCCGAACCGTTGGTGGATACCGCGTTTGTGGGTGTGCCGTGGCTCTTGGCGAAGGGCGAGACCGATCAGCTGGCGGCGATTGTGGCGGGCGAGGTCAAGGTGCCGCTGCCCCATGCGATCAATCCATGGGTGGCGGATGACACCCCATCCCGCCTTCGCGGGAATGGCGAATTGGTGAGCGTTGATCCATTGCGTTGCTTGTCGAAGGGCACCGGGGGTGACGATCCGCATCTCCTCAATCTTGCGGCCCTCATGTCTGCTGCGCAGCTTGTCGGCCTTGCGGACGCGATGCTCAGTCAGGCGACCGAATATGCCAAGATCCGCACCCAGTTTGGACAGCCGATTGGCGCGTTCCAAGGGATCAAGCATCAGCTTGCCAGTTGCGCGGTTGCCATTGAATTTGCCAAGCCAGTCGTGTGGCGCGCGGCAGCGGCGATGCAGGACGGGCTCGACTCCGCGCCGCTCCACGTCAGCCATGCCAAGGTCGCTTCGACCGATGCGGCGATGCTGACGGCAGAAACCGCGATTCAGGTGCATGGCGCGATGGGCTATACCTATGAGGTTGATCTCCACTTCTGGATGAAGCGCAGCTGGGCGCTCGCTGGGGCGTGGGGCAGCCGCGCCTTTCACCTGAAACGGGTGGATAAGGCCGTGCTAGGCGGCGCGCAGCCGATTGGCCCTGAACATACATTTGCTTGAAGGAACATCCCATGGCTGAAGCCTATATCATTGACGCAGTGCGCACGCCGATTGGCCGCAAAAAGGGAAGCCTCGCGGGCGTTCACCCGGCGGACCTTGGCGCGCATCCGATCAAGGCGCTGATCGAGCGCACCGGCATTGATGCCAACCTTGTCGACGATGTTGTCTGGGGCTGCTGCGACACCATCGGCCCGCAGGCTGGTGACATTGGCCGTACGGTCTGGCTGGTCGCGGGCCTGCCGCAGCATGTGCCGGGCACGACGATCGACCGCCAGTGTGGTTCCTCGCAACAGGCGCTGCACTTCGCGGCCCAAGGCGTGATGAGTGGAACGCAGGATCTGGTCGTCGCAGGTGGTAGCCAAGCGATGAATGCCATCCCGATCAGCGCCGCAATGCTGGCGGCGGAACCCTATGGCTTTTCCAATCCGTTTAACACCTCGCCCGGCTGGGTCGCGCGTTATGGCGATGGCATCCTCAACCAGATCAATTCAGCGGAAATGATCGCCCAGAAATGGGGCCTGACGCGCGAGCAGATGGAAGAATTTGCTGTCGCCTCGCACCAGCGCGCGCAAGCCGCTTGGGAAGCAGGCTGGTATGCGAACGAAGTTGCGCCGATGGCCGAACTGGCGGCGGACGAAACGATCCGCCCGCAGACCAATATGGAAGGCCTCGCTTCGCTGCGTACCGTGCAGGAAGGCGGGATCATCACGGCTGGCATTTCCAGCCAGAATTGCGATGGGGCCGCCGCTCTGCTGGTCGCCTCCGAACGGGCGGTCAAGGAGCACAATCTGAAACCCCGCGCGCGTGTCCACCACATTTCGGTCCGCGCTGACGATCCCGTGTGGATGCTGACTGCGCCGATTCCCGCCACCGAATATGCGCTCAAGAAAGCGGGCATGACGGTGAACGACATTGATCTGTTCGAATGCAATGAAGCGTTTGCCTCCGTGCCGATGGCGTGGATGAAGCAGCTCGGCATTCCGCACGAGAAGGTCAATGTGCAGGGCGGGGCCATCGCGCTCGGCCATCCGCTGGGGGCCACCGGCGCGCGGCTGATGACGACCATGCTCAACGCTCTGGAACGCACCGGCGGGCGCTATGGCCTGCAAACCATGTGCGAAGGCGGCGGGCAGGCGAACGTCACCATCATCGAGCGGCTGTGATGACCAACCCCGCGCTCGACATTCCCAATCTGCTCTATCTCTATGCAGAGCTGATCGACGGTGCGCGCTTCGATGAAGCCGCCGCGCTGTTCGATCACGCCCGCATCGTGGCGAACGGGCATGAAATCCGAGGGCGCGCCGCGATTGCGGGCATGTGGAGCCAGTGGATCAAGCTCTATGAATGCGGCACGCCGCGCACGCGCCACATCATCACTAACCCGATCATCCATCTGGCAGAGGATGGGCAGAGCGCCACATGCCGCTCGCAATGGACGGTGCTGCAATCCGCGCCTGGCTTTCCGCTGCAGCTGGTGGCGACCGGGCGCTACCATGACCGCTTTGCGCTGCTCGACGGGGTCTGGGCCTTCACCGAACGCGATTATGCCCGCACCGATCTGGCGGGCGATTCCAGTGCGCACACGCTGCGCCCTTTGATTGAAACAGGACGATAGACGATGGGACTTTGTGACGGACGGACAGTCATCATCACCGGCGCGGCGCGCGGGCTGGGGCGGGCTTATGCGCTCGCTTTCGGTGCCGAGGGTGCAAACGTGGTGGTGAATGACATTGGCACTTCGCTTTCGGGCGAAGGGCGCGACACCAGTGCAGCGGACGAAGTGGTCGCCGAGATCAAGGCGGCGGGCGGACAAGCCGTCGCCAATTATGAAGACATTACCGATTGGGATGCGGCGAAGCGCATTGTCGATGCCGCCGTTGCGGCGTTCGGTGATCTGCATGTTGTGGTCAACAATGCCGGGATCGTGCGCGACCGCATGTTCGTCTCCGCCACGCTGGAGGAATGGGACGCGACGATGCACGTTCATCTGCGTGGCCATTTCTGTCTCTCGCGTCATGCGGTGGACTATTGGCGCGGCAAGCAGAAGGCGGGTACCAATCCCGATGCGCGGATCATCAACACTTCGTCCGGGGCAGGGCTGCAAGGCTCGATCGCGCAGGCGGCCTATTCTACGGCAAAGGGCGGCATTGCGGCACTGACTCTGGTGCAGGCCGCCGAACTGGGCCGCTATGGCATCACAGCCAACGCGCTCGCACCCTCAGCCCGCACGCGCATGACCGAACAGGCCTTTGCTGAAAAGATGGCGACCGAAGGCCAGACCTTTGACGTGATGGACCCGGCCAATATCGCGCCGACTGTGGTTTGGTTGGGATCGGGCGAGTCCGGGCATGTTTCGGGCTGTGTGTTCGAACTCGAAGGCGGCAAGATCATGCTCGAAGATGGCTGGCGCGAAGGGCCGATGGTCGATGCCGGAGCGCGCTGGGACCCGGCGGATGTGGGCGGCGCAGTGGAGAAACTGCTTAGCGAGCGTGTGAGCCCGCGCAAGGTATGGGGGACAGCCTGATGCAGTTCAGCTTTACCGAAGAACAGGTGATGATCGCGGAGACGGCCAAGGCCTTCTTCGCTGAAAACGCCACATCAGAACGCACGCGCAAGGCGATGGCAAATGATGGCGTGGACCGCGACCTGTGGGTCAGCTTTTGCACCGAACTCGGCCTCTCCGGCGTCGGGATAGATGAGGCGCTGGGTGGCGCGGGGCTGGGCATGGTCGAATTTGCCATCATCGCCGAAGCCGCTGGCGCGCAAGTGGCCGCACTCCCGCTGCTGGGTCTGGCGACAGCCGCGCGCGCAATTGCGGCGGGCGGAAGCGATGCGCAGAAGGCGGACTGGCTGCCCAAGCTGATTTCGGGCGAAGCGATTGCGGCGTGCGAAGGCGTGCCTATGCTCGATTTCGATGGCAGCACCTTGTCTGGCGTGATTGATCCTGTGCCGCATGGCACGGTGGCGGACGTGTTTGTGTTCGTCTCTCCGCAGGGCGCTTGGCTTGTCCGTGCGGATGCGCCGGGCGTGGCCGTTCATGCCCATACCACAATGGACCTGACCCGCCCCCTCGCACGCGTGACGCTCGACAAGGCGGCTGCTGAGCCGCTGGCGAATGCAGGTGCTGCGATTGCCGCTATCCATCAGGGCGGCTGGATCTGCCTTGCAGCGGAAGCTTTGGGCGGCGCGCAGGCGTGCCTTGATCGCACAGTCGCCTATGCCAAGGAGCGCATCCAGTTCGGGCGTCCCATCGGCTCGTTCCAAGCCTATAAGCACCGGCTGGCAGACATGATGATCGAGATCGAGCAGGCGCGCTCGGCGGTCTATTGGGCAGCCTGCGCGGCGGACGAAGGCGCGGACGATGCAGCGATGGCGCTTCATGCTGCCAAGTCCTTCTGTGCGGATACCTACTTCATGTGCGCAGGCAACATGATCCAGCTGCATGGCGGCATCGGCTTCACATGGGAGCATGATGCGCACCTGTTCTTCAAGCGCGCGCGTTCCATCCAGACGATGTTGGGGAATGGCAATATGCACCGGGAAGCGGTGGCAACGATGGTGCTGGGAGAAGCGGCATGAAACTCGGATTTTCCAAGGGGGAAGAAGATTTCCGCGCCGAATGCGCCTCTTGGCTCAACGCCCAGATGGCGGGCGAGTTTGCCGACATCAAGGGCGTCAATACGCTGACAGCCAAGGCTGAGCGACGCAAGGAATGGGAGCAGCAGCTCGCCGCGCACAAATGGAGCTGCATTGGCTGGCCGGAAGAATGGGGTGGCCGAAATGCCAGCCTTGCCGAGCAAGTGATCTTTGCCGAGGAATATGCCCGCGCGGGCGTTCCGGGTCGCGTCAACCATATCGGCATCGAACTCGCCGGGCCGACGATCCTCGCCTTTGGCACGGAAGAGCAGAAGCAGCGCTTCCTGCCCGGCATCGCGGCAGGCCAGACGATCTTCTGTCAGGGTTTCTCCGAACCCAATGCCGGGTCTGACCTCGCCTCCGTGCGCACCAAGGCGCGGCTGGAGGGTGACAAGTGGGTGGTGAATGGCCAGAAAATCTGGACCAGCCTCGCGCACATTTCGGACTGGATCTTCGTCGTCTCGCGCTCGGAGGAAGGTTCCAAGGGGCCGAAGGGCCTGACATTCCTGATGATGCCGCTCGACCAGCCGGGCATCGACGTGCGCGGCATCAAGCAGATCAACGGTGACGCGGAATTCAACGAAACCTTCTTCACCGACGCCACCTGCCCGGCGGACTCGCTGATTGGTGCAGTCGGCGGCGGCTGGCAGATCGCCATGGGCTTGCTCGCGTTTGAACGCGGCGTTTCCACACTCGGCCAGCAAATGGGCTTCCGCAACGAGCTGGATGAGATCATCGCGGCGGCGAAGGCCAATGGTTCGGCGAACGATCCGCTCATCCGCCAGCGCATCGGCAAGGCGGAGATCGGCCTGCGGCTGATGCGTTATGGCGCGCTGCGGATGCTCTCCAACACCGATCATTCCAAGATCGACGGCGCGGCGCTCACCTACAAGATCCAGTGGGCAACCTGGCGGCGTAATCTTGGCGAACTCGCCATGGATGTGCTTGGCCAAATGGGCGAAGTGACGGACAATCCCGAGTATGAATGGGGGATGCTGCCCAACCTCTTCCTCTTCTCGCGCTCGGACACCATTTATGGCGGCACCAACCAGATCCAGCGCAACATGATCGCGGAACGGGCGCTTGGCCTGCCGCGCGAACCGAGAGGCGACGTATGAGCCTGACACCCACCTATCCGGAACCGCGCGGCCTGCTGAAGGGCAAGACCGTTGTCGTCACCGCTGCTGCCGGAACCGGCATTGGCTATTCCGCCGCCAAGCGCGCGGTGGAAGAGGGGGCGACCGTCCTCATCAGCGATTTCCACGAACGGCGTCTGGGCGAAGCGGCGGACCGGATCGCGGCGGAGTGCGGCACCCGGCCCGCCACGCATGTCTGCGATGTCACCGATCAGTCTCAGGTCGATAGCCTGCGCGATGCGGCGATTTCGGCGTTGGGCCATGTCGATGTGCTCATCAACAATGCGGGGCTCGGCGGCGAAGTGAATGTCGTCGACATGACCGATGAGCAATGGAGCCGCGTGCTGGATGTGACGCTCAACAGCGTGTTCCGCATGACGCGTGCCTTCCTGCCGCACATGCAGGATCGTAAGACCGGGGTGATGGTCAACAACGCCTCGGTGCTCGGCTGGCGCGCGCAGAAGGGCCAGGCGCATTATGCGGCTGCCAAGGCGGGCGTGATGGCGTTCACGCGCTGCGCGGCAGTGGAAGCGGCGGAATTTGGCGTGCGCATC
>CALMZE010000078.1 GCA_937870585.1 uncultured Sphingomonadales bacterium
TTCAGCATGTGGCATTCGCGCACTTCGGGCAGCGACTTCATCGCGTCCTCGAACTGGCGCAGCGATTCCTCGGCCTGGCTCTTCAGGCTGACCATCGCGAAGACCGTGATCGCAAAGCCCAGCTTCGAGGCATCGAGATCCGCGTGATAGCCGCGGATCACGCCTTCCTCCTCCAGCGCGCGGACCCGGCGCAGGCAGGGCGGCGCTGTCAGGCCGACACGCTGGGCAAGCTCGACGTTGGTTACCCGTCCTTCATCCTGGAGTTCGGCGAGCAAGCGCCGGTCGATCGCGTCAAGATTGGCCATGCCTTACCCTTTTCGTACTGCGCCGCACCGACGGTTGATGCAACCGCGCCACGCAGGACAATGCCCCCCAACAGTAATAATCACGACCCTGCCCCCAGAGCCTCGATAATTTTATTGTTTATGGCCGCAATTGTCCCGCTTTGCAACGCATCAATCGCTGCGATACCAGCCGTGGACATCTCTGGTATGACACTCGCCTGCGCGCGCCGCGCAGCTTACTGGAGCAATCATGCATTTCGACGACCGCCTTGGGACCGTGCTGCGCCTGCGCGCCGATGGCGGTGCTTTGCAGCGGGTCCAGTTGCGGCAATTGCTCGACCTGCTGGGCATCATGCCGGCCGAGGCGCGCGGCGATCAGGTTGATGCAGCCTATGCCCGGCTCGCGCAGCTGGCAAAGCTCATTCCCGCCCGTGAGCGCGCCGCGATGCTCGGCGATTCCGCGCTGCGCCTGCGCTCTCCCCGGCTGGTCGCGGCCCTGGCCGGGTGCGAAGACGATGTTGCAAGGGCGGCCTTGCTCCGCGCCGACCTGGGCGAGGAGCAATGGCTCGACCTGATCCCGGCGCTGACTCCGTCCGCGCGGGGCCATGCCTGGTCGCGCAGGGACCTTCCGTCCACCGTCCGCACGCTGCTGGCGCGGCTCGGAGCCCAGGCCCGCGCACTGCCGCCTGCCGGCACCGCGGAGCCCGGCGAAAGCGCGGCTTCACCAGCGCCTGCGGCTGCGGAAGACGCCGCCCAGGGCATTGGCGCCCTGGTCAGGCGGATCGAGGCCTATCGCCGCGCCCGCGAAGTGGTCGAAGTGCGCCCACAGGGTGATTCGCCCCGGCTGCCGCTGGGCGAGGACCATGTGCTGCGGGTGCCGGCCACGGTGCAGGCCTGTGATTTCGCCACCGATGCAGCGGGGCGGATCGTCTGGGCCGATCCCGGTGCCGCGCCGATGCTGATCGGCCTGCGCCTGGGCGGCCGGGACAATGCAAGTCCGCTCGCCGCGCCGCCCGCGCTTGACGAGGCGCTGCGCCGCCGCCAGCCGCTGCGCGGGATCGCGGTCTCGCTGGAAGGCGCGCCCGCCATCGCCGGCGACTGGCAGATTGACGCGGTGCCATGGTTCGACCCCCTCGACGGTCGGCACCTGGGCTATCGCGGCCGCCTGCGCCGTCCCGCAGCGGACCCGGTTGACGCCGCTGCGGCCAGGCCCGCCCGAGACAGCGAGGCGGACCGCATTCGCCAGATGCTGCACGAACTGCGCACGCCGGTGAACGCAATCCAGGGCTTCGCGGAAGTGATCCAGCAGCAGCTGTTCGGCCCCACTCCGCACGATTACCGGGCGCTGGCTTCCAGCGTTGTCGGGGATGCCGCGCGGATGCTGGCCGCCTTCGAGGAACTGGAACGCCTCGCCAAGCTGGAGAGCGGCGCGCTCGATGTCGAAGGCGGAGCCACGGACCTTGGCGACGTGGTGGCCAGCACAGTCGCCCAGCTGGCCGCCCACAGCCGCCAGCGCGGCAGCGGTTTTGCTATGCGCGAATTCGAAGGGTCGCTGGCCGTCCCGCTCGCCCGGATCGAGGCCGAGCGGATCGTCTGGCGCCTGCTCGCCACCCTGGCCGGGGTCTGCGCGCCGGGTGAGCAATTGAAACTGCGCCTGCGCGAAAAGGCGGGAACGGTGCGGCTCGACCTTGCCCTGCCGGCCGTCCTGGCCAGCCGCGGCACGGACGAGCTGTTCCGCGCCGCAGCCGGATCGATCCCGCAGGTCATTTCCGCCGGCGTGTTCGGCGTCGGCTTTGCCCTGCGCCTTGCACGGAGCGAGGCACGCGCGGCGGGCGGCTCGCTGGAACGCAAGGAAGATCGGTTGCGGCTGGTCCTGCCGGGCTTGACCGGCGCCGCTTCGGGACCTAGCCAGAGGGCTGACAGAGGCTGAAGTCGCACGGTCGCTGCTGAAGTTCGAACGGCTTGAAAATCAAAAGGAATGACGCGACCTTGGTTCTTCCGGCAATCACCGACCTCCCCCCTCCCGGACGCGAGGTGCGCTTTCCGGCCGGGGCCGGGCAGCGATACCTGGTGACGGTCGACACCGAGGAAGAGTTTGACTGGAACCAGCCGATCCGGCGCGAGGGACATACGGTCCACACCGTGGCCCGGCTCGCCCGGTTCCAGCAGTTCTGCGAAGGCCAGGGCGTCTGCCCGGTCTACCTTGTCGATTATCCGATCGCCACCTGCCCTGCGGCGGGGGGCGAGGCAAGCGATGCGGCGGGCGCCCGGCACCCCGGGCAAGGGGAGGCACGGCACCCCCGGGGCGGACCCCCGTTTGAAGAACAGGTGAACGAATACAACAGTTTCGCCGGCAACCTTCCGAAGGAGCTTGAGCGCGAGAAGTTTCGCCGCCTGCGTGATGCGATCGTCAAGACCTTTGGCACCAGCCCGCTGATCTACCGCGCGGGGCGTTATGGCGTGGGGCGGAACACGGCCGACATCCTGGCCGAACACGGCATCGCCATCGACACCTCGGTCCGCGCCGCCTTCGATTACAGCGCGAGCGGAGGACCCAATTTTCGCGGGCATCCGCTGCGGCCCTACTGGATCGGAGGCAACCAGCGCCTGATGGAATTGCCGCTCACCACGGTCTACTGGGGGATTCTGCGCCAGCTGGGGCCGTGGCTCTACCCCCGGATGTGGCGGGTTCCACGGCTACGCGGGGCACTGGCCAGGATCGGCCTGCTCGAACGTATCCCCCTCACCCCGGAAGGCGTCACGATCGAGGAAGCCATCCGGGGGATCGACATTGCGATCGACCAGCAGCTCCCGGTTCTGGTGTTCTCGTTCCACAGCCCATCGCTGGCTGCGGGCTTTACGCCCTACGTCCGCAGCGAGGACGAACTGGATGCGCTTTACGACTGGTGGCGGCAGGCGTTTGCCCACCTTGCCCGGCGCGGCATTGCGCCGACCAGCGTGAGCGACCTGATCGGATCGGTGGAGCTTGCCTAACCGCCCGCACCCCGCTAACCCGCGCGCGTCGCTTCGCGCTACGGGCCTGTAGCTCAGTTGGTTAGAGCTGGCCGCTCATAACGGCTAGGTCGCGGGTTCGAGTCCTGCCGGGCCCACCAACGCGAAGGACAACCCCGGTCGGGGAGTGGCGCAGCCCGGTAGCGCGTCTGCTTTGGGAGCAGAGGGTCGCAGGTTCGAATCCTGTCTCCCCGACCATTATATCGGTGACAAATAAGTCACTGATATAATTGATAAAAATAAGCCATTTTTGACCTGTGCAGGAACTGTGTAGAAGTTTTTGCGGTTTGTCTCGAACGTCGGCGATTTCAGATCGTCGGTTTCTCATCATTTCTGGTCAATGACGGAATAGAGATTCGTATGCGCGACCCGCGCCCGGAATCATTCTGAACTCCGCCCACTTGCATGGCGCCGCTTAGGGGAGCGACGTATAGCTACGGCAGGTTTGCCATTTGCGCGGTTATCGAGACGCTAGGGTCGCGTTGAACATCGAAATCCTACCTGTAGGCGTGTCCAATCCCCACGAGGCGTCTAGCGGTCTGCCACAAATGCGAGCCAGCTCACGCTCTAGGAAACCATCGGCATTCGGCTGGGTGTTGGTGCGGCCATCTGCGGACTGCACGATCTTGAACGCCTGCCGCATCAGCCAGCTTCGCTGCATGGCATAGTCGGCAATCAGAATTCGCCCGCCCGGCCTCGCCGCCTTGAACATCGCCTCAATCCCGGCGATCTTCTCCGCGAGCGGGACTTGATGAAAGACAAGGCTGGAGACTATCTTGTCGAACAGCCCGAAGTTTGCAGCATCGCGGGCGAACCCCGCTAGCCATTCAATTTCCACCCCGGCAGCTTCGGCCTTGGCTGCGGCTATTCTGCGCGCATCAGGATCGGGATCGAGTCCCACAACGATTGCTTGCGGCTCCATCTGTTTGATCAAAATCGCCAAGGAGCCGGTCCCGCTGCCGACATCAAGGATGCGCTCGCCCGGTTTAGGTCCGAGTGCAGCGAGCAGTCTGGCCCGCCATGTCGCCTCACGGGTCAACAGGGCAAGTAAGCGGTCGTAGGCGCTTGTCGGCAGGAAACGCCCTGCGGCGGGCGTGAATTCAGCTTCAGGCACTGCGCCGCTTCTTTCGTATCGGCCAGCGCATGAACAACAGAACGGTGCCAGCAATGCCCAATGCTAGGCCGCCAATGGCGAAAGCCAGCAACCACCAGGTGTTGAAATTCTCGTGATTCTTCCAGTCCATGATGTGAAGGCTCCAGAAAAAATCATAGAGCCGCCAAGTTCCGGTACGAACGGCGGAGATCCTTCCGCTCTCTGCCGCGACAAAGACGCTGGTGCGGTCTGCGTCGGCAAAGGCGATGCGCCATGCGGGCAGCGCACCCCGATATTCAGGGCTTTCTGCGGTAACTCGGCTTGGCCGTGAGGCTGGCTTGTCTGCCTCTTTCCACGCAGCGCGTGCAATCCGCGTCGCTTGAACGGCATCGACGGGCGGCAATGCAATACCAGTGCGGGCATCGAACAGGCGAATGCCCTTTCCGGTCGCAACCTCGGCAATCGCTTCCCCGTCGAGCACCCGCCAAGCAACCGCCTCAACAGGCGCACCGACCTGTGCGATCAGCGTTCCCGGAGCGACCATCGGGGTGTCCGGCGGGATGGTGGCAATTGCCTCACGATCCACCAGATGCTCCCCGCGCACCTTGTCGATGGGTAGGAAGCTCATGATCACGCCGCTGGCAAACCAGATGAGAAGTTGCGCGCCGATCACCAGCGCCAGCCATTTGTGAACGCGGCTCGCGGCCAGATGAACTCTCGTGCGGCCCTTCATCAGAACCAGAACCGGATTCCGGCTACGAAATTGACCACGCTCGCATCTTCCCCAGCGGCACGGGCATAGCGTGCCGTATCCCCAACTTTTCTCGACCACTCGACGCCGATGTAGGGCGCGAACTCCTTTCGCACCTCGTATCGCAGCCGCAGTCCCAGCTCTAAATCGGTCAGACCGGAACCCACTCCGATCGTGGGCATGTCCTGCGCTGACAGGTTGAATTCGGCGCGCGGCGACAGGATCAGGCTTTGCGTGATGCGCTGGTCGTAGCTGCCCTCGGCCCGCGCGCGAACATCACCCTTATCGGACAGAAAGAGTTGCCCTGTCAGGTGAAACCAGTAGGGCGCGATGCCTTCAATCCCGACCACCGCGTAGGTCCGTGAGGGATCGGGCCGGAAATCGTGCCTGACGCCAACATGGGCGTTCCAGAATGGCGCGACGGCGCGGGAATAGAGCAACTGAAGTTCCGCGTCCTCAATCGGTTCGCCAAAAGTGCCTTCGCCTTCGGCCTTGACCATGAAACGGTCGATGTCGCCGCCGAACCAGGCTTCACCTTCCCAACGGTATCCGTCACCGCCTTTGCGCGCCTGATACTCGGCAAGATCGAACAGGATCATCGAGCCGCTGAACGCGCCATGCTCACGCCGCAAGGTGTCGCGCGACCGCGCCATCTCGGCCGGATCGAAAAGAGCATCGGCGGCATGGTCTTCGGGGGGAGCGGGAGCCGGGGCATTGCCGATCTCGCCGCCGCTATCCTCAGCCATCGCACTCATATCGTGTCCCGCGTGCGGATCGCTCGGTGCGGGTGCCGGTTCCGGCGCGTCGGCGGACATGTCATGGCCAGCATGGGGATCAACTGGTTTTGGCGCGGGTGCGGGTGCTGGCGCAGCGACGGGCGGCGCCCCATGCCCTTCATGCTGTGCCAGGGCGGGCGATGAAATCAACATCGCCGTTGCCGCGAGAAGAAAGCGCGTCATGCCCCTTCCTCCTCGTGCCGGACAGTTACGACGCGAAACATCCCCGCGTGCATGTGCAGCAGCATGTGGCAGTGAAATGCCCAGTCGCCGAGGCCATCGGCCGTGAGATCGAATGACACCTTTCCGCCGGGCAATACATTGACCGTGTGCTTCATCGGATGGTGGCCGGGATTGCCTGTAACCACCTCGAAGAAATGCCCGTGGAGATGGATCGGGTGCGGCATCATTGTGTCATTGATGAGGTTGACCCGCACCCGCTCGTTGTGCCGGAAGGCAAGCGGCTCGGCCTTGTCACTAAACTTCACCCCGTCGAACGACCACATATAGCGTTCCATATTGGCAGTCAGATGCACGTCGATCTCGCGCGATGGTGTTCGCTTGTCCGGGTTGGGCGCGAGCGATTTGAGGTCGCGGTAGGTCAGCACGCGGTGATCGACCTTCTCCAGTCCGGTCGGTCGGTCGCCGGTGCGGTCGGCGGGCATTGGCGAGAGTGTCGCAACGCCCGGCCCCATCTTGACCTGCGGCGCAACCGAAGGGTCGCGCATCTTCATCGATCCGTGATCCATCCCTGCCATGTCACCACCCATCGCGGAGTGATCCATGCCAGCCATGTCGCTCCCGGACATATCCATTGCGCCCATATCGCCCATACCCATGTCCTTCATGGTCAGGAGCGGGCGTTCACGCAGGGCGGGAATTGCAGCAGCCATGCCGAGCTGTGGAGCAAGCGTCGCACGGCAAAGCCCGGAGCGGTCGATTGCCTCTGCGATCAGCCCGTAGGCGCGGGCATCGCCGGGTTGCACAATAACATCGTAGGTTTCAGCGATACCGATCTGGAACTCATCGGTTTCGACTGGCTGCACGTCCAGCCCGTCCGCCGCCACAACCGTCATCGGCAGTCCCGGCAACCGGACGTTGAAGTTGGTCATGGCAGAGGCGTTGATGATCCGCAGTCGCACCCGTTCGCCGGGGGTGAACAGCCCTGTCCAGTTCTCGCCAGTGCCGTGGCCGTTTATCAGATATTGGTAGGTCGAGCCGGTCACGTCCGAAATGTCCGTGGGGTCCATGAGCATCCCGCCCCACATCACCCGCTCTTTGAGCGGCTGATCCTTGCCCCGAAGCAACCCGTCAAGCGTTTGCTTCTGTCGGTTGTAATACCCACCCTGTGATTTGAGCTTGCGGAAGATCGTGTGCGGATGTGTGAAGCTCCAGTCCGACAGCACGATTACATGCTCGCGGTCATAGGCAACCGGATCGGCTCCAGCCGGATCTATTACGATGGCGCCAAACATGCCCATCGGCTCCTGCATACCGGAATGGCTGTGATACCAGTAGGTTCCGGCCTGTCGCACGGGAAACTCATAGGTGAATGTCTGCCCCGGCTTGATGCCGGGGAAACTGATTCCCGGAACGCCGTCCATTTGGAAAGGCAGTAGCAGGCCGTGCCAATGGATCGAGCTGTCCTCGTCGAGCGTGTTGGTAACGGCCAGCCTGACGTTCTGGCCTTCTTTCAGGCGGATCACCGGCGCTGGCAAAGTGCCGTTGACCGTCACCGCATGTCCAGTCTTGCCGCCGGTCTCGAACATGGTGTGGCCGATGCTGAGCGCGATCTCCGCACCCGAAAGCGTCGCCATCGGCGCGCGAAGCCCCGGTGTGCCGGTGCGCGCCCAGGCTGGAAACAGGGGTGCGAGTGCTGAGCCTCCGCCCAGAGCAGCAGTTGCGCCAAGAAATGCGCGGCGATCAAGGATAGTCATGGGTTGGACGGACCACTCTTTTGGATTGCTTATATCCAGTGATACGCAGCGCAGACATGCGCCCCTCAAACTTTTGCGTTAAGCCTTTCGGAAAGCTGTTTGCGCGCACGGTAGAGGCGGGTTTCGATGGTCTTTTCGGTCACGCCTAGGGCATCGGCGGCCTCGGTTTGCGAAAGCCCCTCGACCGCGCGCAGCACCAGAACTTGCCGCAAGTTCAGGGGCAGGTGCGACATGGCTTGGGCAACCTTTGCCAGTTCGGCCCGGTCGCCAGCCTCGGCTTCCGGAGTCGGGGTCTCGCTCGCAATGTCGAAAGCATATTCGATCGGGCGCGCCTTGCGGAAAAAGGCGCGCACCGCTTGCCGCCGTCCCCAATCGCGGCATTTGTTGAGCGCGATGCGCGATACCCAAAGCCGGAACGGGCGCTCTGGATCGTAGCGTTTGAGTGCGGCGAAAGCGGAAACGAACGTTTCTTGCGTCAGGTCGAGTGCTTCATCGGCGTCGCCGATGCTGCTTCGGATCAAACGATACACTGGTTCCTTGTAGCGGCGCAGAAACTCGCGGAACGCCGCTTGCTGCCCGCCAAGCGCCAGCGCGGTCAGATCGCCATCGCTGCATTGAGTAAGGTCGAGGCTCACCTTTCCGGCGAAGGGTGGGCTTCGGCGGTCAGCGCCTTGACCACGGTTCTGTCGAAGATGCTCGCCTGCTGCGGATTGAGGACAGCCCGCATCGCGAACAGATGCTCAAGCACCTCCTTCTGCATCTCGCCCATGACATGATGGACGTGATCGACCGCCTCGGTAACTTTGGGACCATAGCCATGCTCGGCCTCGATCGCCTCGGCTAACCGTGCGTTTGCCGCGCGCATTTCAAGTTCCAGCGCTTGCTTGCGGGTCGCGTGTTGCGATTCCAAAGCTTCGATCTTTGCCGCCTGCGCGTCATCGAGCTTGAGCCGGTCATGTAGCAACGCATGGACTTCGCTTTCACTCTTGCGAGGGGCATCCATGAATGTGCGGGCGGCAAAAACCCCGGCTGCTGCTGCGGCAAAAGCAATAAGTGCGATGAGCAGAAGGCGTTTGGTCGATCCCATCAGCGCGGGTCCAGCAAGTCGGATGGTGCCAGCGCCGTTGTGGCGAAGGGCGACCGCGAAGGCGCGGCCTGCGCGGGCGCACTCGAAACGCTACCCCCGGCAAATCCCAGTCCCAACGCGACAAGCGCCGCCGCCGAAAGGACACGCGAATTGGCCGCTCGCTCGCGTTGCTCGACAGACAAGGCCATGATGATGGCGTCGTCGATCTGGCTCAATGCCGTCGGGGGCGGTGTTTCGCCCAGCCGTTTGAGCATGTCGTCCATAGTTTATTCCGATTCATTCGATGTTGCTGGAATTCTATACGCAAGGCGGCACGATCCCCCTCACATTTTTTGAGGGGTGCAGGTGCGCCGTGCGTATCACCACCGAACGCAACTTCATGGAGATTTCCGATGCGCCGCACTTTCATACCTTTCCTTCTCGCCTCTCTGGTCGCCGTTCCGGGCGTGGCCCTCGCTCACGCCTCGCTGACCAGTTCCACGCCTGCTGCCAATTCGACCATTGCGGCACCGGCGCGGATCGTGCTGCGCTTCAACGAGCGCCTGATCGGTTCTACGGTGAAAACCGAAGTCGTGATGACCGGAATGCCCGGCATGGCCGATCATGCCCCGATGCCAATCACTCACACTTCGCAGATGGCGCGTGATGGCAAGTCGATGACTCTGACACCCAAGCGCGCGCTGGTGCGTGGCACTTACCGCGTCACTTGGTCGGCGGCAGGAGCCGACACGCACCGGATGGGCAGCAACTTCGGCTTTACCGTGCGATAATCCAATGGACAATCTGCCCGTCATCGTCATCCGCTTCGCGCTCTATGCCGATCTGATGGTGCTGGCGGGCATGACCGCATTTTCGTTCCATGCTCTTTCGGCCAAAGAGCGCATATCGGACATCCTCCCCCTGAAATGGCCAGCCTTTGTCCTCGCGGCGCTCGGCTTCGTGCTTTCCGGCTTTGGTATGCTCGTGCTCGTCGCGGAAATGACGGGTTCAAGCATTCGGACGGTCGATCTTGAAGTCCTGCGCGAAATTGCGAGCGAAAGCGCCATCGGCACAGCGTGGCTGGTGCGAATGGCAGCAATGGCCATCGCCGTGGTTGCCGCTTTGGCAATCAACCGCAGTTCGGCGGCGCGGTATGTCCTCCTCTTGTCGGTATCGCTGGCCATCGCGACGCTGGTGTGGACCGGCCATGCCGGCGCAACCGAAGGGTGGGTCGGAACCGCACACCGGCTAAGCGACATGCTTCATATGCTGGCGTCGGCGGTCTGGATCGGCGGTATCGCGGCCTTTGCTTGGATGCTGTTCCGGCCTGTAACGGCACAGTCGGGCGCGCACTTGGCCGTAGCCCATCGCGCGCTCGATAGGTTTTCGCAGGTTGGCACCATTGCGGTTGCGGTGATCGTCGCGACGGGCATCGTCAATTGCCTCGCCGTTGTCGGCTTCCCGCATTTCACGCGGTTGCCGCTTACGGACTATGGCAAATTATTGATCCTCAAGCTGCTTCTGTTCGCCGCGATGCTCGCGCTCGCAGCGCTCAATCGCTGGCGGCTGACACCAGCGTTGGGTGTCGCGGTCCGTAACGATAACCCCGCATCGGCGTTGACTGGCCTCAGGCGAAGCCTGCTGGCTGAGGGAAGCGCAGCGCTCGCAATCCTCGCCGTCGTGGCTTGGCTTGGAACATTGGAACCTTTGGGGATGACGGTATGAGCCGGTCGCATCACGATCACACAAAATCGACGACCACGGGGACAGCGACCGACCCGGTCTGCGGCATGAACGTCGATCCGGCGACCACGCCCCATGTGACGACCCACGCGGGGGTCCATCACTTTTTTTGCAGCGCAGGCTGCTTGGCCAAGTTCAGCGCCGATCCAGACCGCTATGTGGGCGATGCACCCAAGCGCACCGAGCAGGTGCCAGAAGGCGCGATCTGGACCTGCCCGATGCACCCCGAAGTGCAGCAATCGGCACCGGGAAGCTGCCCGATCTGCGGCATGGCGCTGGAGCCTATGACGCCGACGCTCAGTGATGGGCCGTCGCCCGAATACGCCGATATGAAGCGGCGCTTCTTGATCGGTCTCATTCTAGCCTTGCCGGTGGTAGCACTCGAAATGGGCGGACATCTGACCGGGCTGCGCCATATGCTCGACGGCAGGGTAGCCAATCTGGTCCAGATGGCGCTGGCGACGCCGGTTGTCCTTTGGGCCGGTTGGCCGTTTTTCGAGCGAGGCTGGGCGTCGGTGAAGAGCCGCCACCTCAATATGTTTACGCTGATCGCAATGGGAACCGGGGTCGCCTGGGCCTACAGCGTGGCGGCAGCGCTTGCTCCCGGCATTTTTCCAGCCGCTTTTCGTACGAACGACGGTTCGGTCGCGGTCTATTTCGAGGCGGCGGCAGTCATTACCGTCCTTGTCTTGCTCGGCCAATTGCTCGAACTGCGCGCCCGCGAGACGACGAGCGGTGCGATCCGCGCACTACTCGATCTCTCGCCCAAACTTGCTCGCCGTGTCAGGCCTGATGGAAGCGACGAGGAAATCACGCTCGATTCTGTGCTGGTTGGAGACATCCTGCGTGTCCGTCCCGGTGAAAAGGTGCCGGTCGATGGTGTGGTGCTGGAAGGTCGCGGCACGGTCGATGAGTCGATGGTGACGGGCGAATCCATGCCTGTTACCAAAGAAGCTGCGTCGAAGCTGATCGGCGGAACGATCAACCAGACCGGCGGGCTGGTGATGCGAGCTGAAAAGATCGGACGCGACACCATGCTGGCGCGCATCGTCCAGATGGTCGCCGATGCTCAGCGCAGCCGCGCGCCGATCCAACGGCTTGCCGATACGGTGTCAGGCTGGTTCGTGCCGGTGGTGATTGCGGTTGCAGCGATTGCCTTCGTCGTCTGGTCGCTGGTCGGGCCTTCGCCCGCGATGGGCTATGGCCTGATTGCAGCGGTCGCGGTGTTGATAATCGCTTGCCCCTGCGCGCTAGGTCTGGCGACGCCAATGTCGATCATGGTCGGGGTCGGGCGCGGCGCACAGGCCGGAATCCTGATCAAGAATGCGGAAAGCCTCGAACGCATGGAGAAGGTCGATACGCTGGTTGTCGATAAGACCGGCACACTCACCGAAGGCAAGCCTGCGGTGGTGGCTATTGAAACCGCTGAAGGGTTCGACGACCAGGAGGTTCTCCGCCTTGCCGCGAGCCTCGAACGCAGCAGCGAACACCCGCTGGCTCAAGCGGTGGTCAGGGAAGCCGACGCGAGGGGTCTGGTTGTCAGCGAACCGAACGATGTGGATCAACCCGTAGGCAAGGGCATCACGGGAATTGTCGATGGTCGCAAGCTTGTCGCTGGGAACGCCCGTTTCCTCGACGAACGCGGCATTGCGACGGAAGAATTGGCCGAACGGGCTGACCGTCTGCGGAGCGAAGGCGCGACCGCGATTTTCCTCGGTATTGACGGCAAGGTGGCTGGTGCAATCGGCATCGCCGATCCGGTCAAGGCGACAACGCCCGATGCGCTCAAGGCGCTCGGTCAGGCAGGCATCCATGTCATCATGCTGACGGGCGACAACCGGGTAACGGCGGAAGCCATCGCGCGGCGGCTTGGCATCGCCGATGTCGAAGCCGATGTGCTGCCCGATCAGAAAAGCGCAATCGTCAAACGCCTGCGGGACGAAGGGCGGATCGTGGCAATGGCGGGCGACGGCGTGAACGACGCGCCCGCGCTTGCCGCCGCCGATGTCGGCATTGCTATGGGGACAGGGACAGACGTGGCGATAGAAAGTGCGGGCATCACGCTGCTCAAAGGCGATTTGACCGGAATAGCCCGCGCCCGGCACCTGAGCCATGCGACGATGGCGAACATAAGGCAAAACCTGTTCTTCGCCTTCGCCTATAATGTCGCAGGGATTCCTGTGGCGGCGGGCGCGCTCTATCCGCTGTTCGGACTGATGCTCTCGCCGATTATTGCGGCGGCGGCGATGGCTTTGTCCTCGGTCAGCGTGATCGGCAATTCGCTGCGGTTGAGGAGGATTGCGTTATGAACCTTTCAAGCAAACGCGCTTGGATACTGGCAATCGTATCGGCGATGTTGATCACCGCCTACCTGCTTTGGCCGGAACACCGCGCCCACTTCTTCGGTCTGGTTCCTTCCGCCTTCCTGCTCCTTTGCCCTTTGCTGCACTTCTTCCACGGCGGCCATAATCATGGCCAGCGTGAAATGAACTGACAGCACCCAGCACCGCGCCGGATTATCCCGATGTAACCATCACTTGTGCTTAACCGAATTGACAAAAGTTGCTGATACGACCATTTTTAAGGTTCAAATGAAAACTCTGTTTCGCCATTTTCTATTGCTTGGGGCCTTGTTCGGCCTCTTGTGGCAGGGCGTGGCCTATGCGTCACCGCCTTGCGCGGACATGCAGCAAGAACAGAGCGTCGCCAGCTCGGCGATGGCGGGTATGGCGGATTGCATGGATGCCGAAAAGCAGTCCCGCGAAGAGGCGCCACCGTGCAAGGACATGAAGGCTGGCTGTTTTGCGATGGTCGGCTGTGCCTCGCTCGTCGGACTTGGTGCATTGCCGGTTGCCATTGACGCGCCTGTCAATGCCGCTTTTTCTTATGGCTGGGCGGCAAGCCCGGTCCTGATCGGGCGTAGCGAAGCCCCCATACCCGATCCCCCCTCGATCCTTGGCTGAACCAACCGGCGTCCGGCGGCTTTGATGCTGCTGCGGGCGCACCATTGATTCAACCAAGGATATTCAACATGAAAACTCTGATTACACTCGCTGCCGCGCTTGCGGCTTTCACCTCCGTTTCTGCCGCTTCCGCGCACGATCGCGCGCCGGGTCATTGGGAGTGGCAATCGCGGGCTGCTCCCGGCCCCAACAAGTCAAACCTGCCTTCGCAGGTCCGCGTCTGGGTCAAGGACGCACCTGCCGTCGCCAACGCCAATTGCGATTGTGCGATGATGCGGGACACTGCGACGGCAGCGGATTGCATGGCAATGCCGCACAAGGGCGGAAGCGCCTCTCACGGCTGATGCCCTGAACTGACCATGCCGGTCGGCGGGGCGCAATCGCACCTTGCCGACCGGATGGCAGCCACCACGGCATCCCCATGTTGAAACGGGGCCACAATATGCGATATCTGATTTCCACTGCGTTATTGGCCTCTGCCATGCCTTCGCTGGCACTGGCCGAACCCTTGACGTTCAATGCCGCGCTGGAGCGCGCGGCGGGCAGCGCGCCTTCGGTGCAGGCGAACCAGGCTGGCGTTGAAGCGTCGCGCACGGCCAGCATTGCCGCCGGACAGCTTCCCGATCCTACCCTGTCGGTCGGCATTGACAATTTCCCGATCTCGGGACCGCCAGCGTTCACCTTCAACCGCGACGAAATGACGATGGCGCGGGTCGGGATCGAACAGGCGTTTCCCAATCCGGCCAAGCGCCGCGCCCAGCGCGGACGGGCGCAGGCGGAAATCGGCGTGGCCGAAGCCGGTCTGGCGGTAGAAGCACAGAATATCCTGCTCGAAACCGCGCTCGCCTGGGTCGATCTCTATTATGCCAAACGGAGACTTGCCCAGCTACAATTGCTCGACGAAAGCCTCGGCGATTTGCAGGCGACGGTTTCGGCGCGGCTGGCTTCGGGTTCCGCCCGGCCCTCACAGGCGCTCGAACCGGAGCAATTGCGCGCGGCGGTCAACGACCGCCGCAGCGAGCTGACCGCCGAAGTCGCCAAGGCTCAGGCCAGACTTGCGCGCCTCACCGGCGACGCACAAGCTGACGTGTCCGGCGATCCACCTGTTCTCGAAGTCGATGGCCCCGCCTTGCGGGCGCGGTTGGACACACTTCCCCGCCTGCAAGCCCTCGATGCCGAAACGCGCATAGCGGAGGCTGACACCGAACTCGCCCGCGCCGACAAACGGCCCGACTGGCGGGTCGGCACCTCCTATGGTCGCCGCGATCCAGCCTTTGGCGACATGGTTTCGGTCACGTTCAGCATCGACCTGCCATTCTTCGGGAAGCGGCGGCAAGATCCGCTGATCGCAGCGCGCGAAAGCGAAGCCAGCCGCGCGCGGCTGCTGCGCGACGCGGGCGAACGCGAACTACTTGCGGCGCTTGATGGCGACCTCGCCGATCACGCCATGCACCACCAGCGGCTGATGAACGCTCGCCAAACGCTTGTCCCGCTCGCCAAGCGCCGGGGTGAACTCGACATGGCGAGCTATGCGGCGGGCAGGCTCGATCTCGGAAGTGCGCTGCTTTCGTCCTTGTCGCTGGCCGAGGCCGAGGTCGATGCTTTGGCACGCGAGGCCGATGTCGCGCGCGACGCCATCCGGATCAATTTTACCTATGGGGAGATGCGGCCATGAGCACGGACGCGACATTTTCGGCGCGCTGGCGCGCGGGGTTACTGGCGGCAGTTCTGATCGCTGGCGGCGGCGGATATTGGCTCGGTCAGCGGGGCGGAGATGCGACACCCGCAGCCGCCACAAGCGCCGATGGCCGCAAAATCCTCTATTATTACGACCCGATGTTTCCGAACCAGAAGTTCGACAAGCCCGGCAAATCGCCGTTCATGGATATGCAGCTTGAACCGAAATATGCGGACGAAGCCGGTGCATCAAGTGCCGCATCGGGGGTCAGCATTGACCCATCGGCCATGCAGAATCTCGGCATCCGTGTCGTTGAGGCAAAAATGGGCAGTCTGGCGGCAACGCTTAGCGTCACCGGCAGCGTCGATTTCAACCAGCGCGATGTGGCGATCGTGCAGGCGCGCTCGGGCGGGTTTGTCTCACGGGTTTATGCCCGCGCTCCGGGCGATGTGATCCGCGCAGGTGCGCCGATTGCCGATGTACAATTGCCCGAATGGGGCGGCGCACAGACCGAGTTTCTCGCGGTCAAGCGGCTCGGTAAGCCGGACCTTACCGCAGCCGCGCGCCACCGATTGCGGCTGATGGGCATGTCCGATGGCCTAATCGCCAGTGTGGAGCGAAGCGGGCGGACGAATGGCACGATCACTATCACCTCGCCGATTTCGGGCGTGATCCAGACGCTTGATGCGCGCGCGGGCGTGACTTTGGCACAAGGGCAGACGCTGGCCCAAGTGACCGGCATTGGCACAGTGTGGCTCAATGCCGCCGTTCCCGAAGCACAGGCAGGTGCGGTGCGGATCGGGCAGAGCGCGACCGCAAGCCTCACGGCGTTTCCGGGCGAGACGTTCGGCGGACGGATCATTGCGATCCTGCCGACCGCGCAAGCCGATAGCCGAACGCTCACCGTGCGGATCGAACTGGCCAATCGCGGCGGTCGGCTGCGACCCGGCATGTTCGCTCAAGTCGCGCTCAGTGGCGATGAACGGCCCGCACTGCTTGTCCCAAGCGAAGCGGTTATCCGCACCGGCACCCGCACAATCGTCATGCTGGCCACGGGCGACGGACGTTATCACCCCGCCGAAGTGCGCGCAGGCCGCGAAGGCGGCGGGCAGACGGAGATACTCGAAGGATTGAGCATCGGTGAAAAGGTCGTCGCTTCGGGGCAATTCCTGCTCGATTCCGAAGCGAGCCTGACCGGCATCGCCGTCCGCCCGCTCGGCGGTGCCAAATGATCGAAGCCATCATTCGCTGGTCGGTCAGGGCGCGCGGGCTGGTCGTGGTCGCTGCGCTCGTGCTGACCATCATCGGCGTCGGCGCAATCCGCACGACTCCGGTGGATGCCTTGCCCGATCTCTCCGACGTGCAGGTCATCATCCGCACCTCCTATCCGGGGCAAGCGCCGCAGATTGTCGAGAACCAGGTCACTTACCCGCTTACGACGACAATGCTCTCGGTTCCCGGCGCGCGCGTTGTGCGGGGATATTCCTTCGTCGGCGACAGCTTCGTCTATGTGCTGTTTGACGATGGCACCGATCTCTATTGGGCAAGATCGCGCGTGCTGGAATATCTGAGCCAGGTGCAGGGCCGCCTGCCACCGGGCGCGACGGCCTCGCTCGGTCCCGATGCAACCGGGGTGGGTTGGATTTACGAATATGCGCTGGTGGACAAGACCGGGCGACACGATCTGGCGCAGCTCCGCAGCATCCAGGACTGGTTCCTCCGCTACGAACTCAAAGCCGTCCCCGGTGTCGCCGAAGTCGCCAGCATCGGCGGCATGGTCAAACAATATCAGGTCGTGGTCGATCCGCAGCGGCTCGCCTCCTACGGGGTGACGGCGAGCGATGTTTCCGACGCGCTCAAACGTGCCAATCAGGAAACCGGCGGCGCCGTGGTCGAGATGGCCGAAGCCGAATATGTCGTGCGCGCCACCGGCTATCTCAAAACGCTCGATGACTTCCGCGCGGTTCCGGTGCGGAGCGCGGCGGGCGGCGTTCCCGTAACCGTAGGCGATGTCGCCACGGTTCAGCTCGGCCCAGACATGCGGCGCGGGATTGCCGAACTCAACGGCCAGGGCGAAGTCGCGGGCGGCGTCATCGTCATGCGGCAGGGCAAGAACGCCCGCGAAGTGATCGAGGGCGTCCGCACCAAACTCGCCGAACTGAAAGCGGGGCTACCCAAGGGCGTCGAGATTGTGACGACCTATGACCGTTCGGGCCTGATCGACCGTGCGGTCGAAAACCTCACCTCCAAGCTGCTCGAAGAATTTGCGATTGTTGCACTCGTCTGCGGCCTGTTCCTCTGGCACGCTCGATCGGCGCTGGTGGCGATCCTGACGCTGCCGCTCGGCATTTTGATCGCCTTCATCATCATGCGCGTTCAGGGTCTCAACGCCAATATCCTATCATTGGGCGGTATCGCCATTGCCATCGGGGCGATGGTCGATGCTGCGGTGGTGATGATCGAAAACGCTCACAAACATCTGGAACGCTGGGCACATGATAACCCCGATAAGGAACTTGAAGGCACGGAACGCTGGCGGGTCATTACCGATGCTGCCGCAGAGGTCGGTCCGGCATTGTTCCTCAGCCTGCTCATCATCACCTTTTCGTTCATCCCGATCTTCTCGCTGCAAGGGCAGGAAGGGAGGCTGTTTGCGCCGCTGGCCTTCACCAAGACCTATGCGATGGCCGCCGCCGCGCTGCTGTCGATTACTTTGGTGCCGGTGCTGATGGGCTGGCTGATCCGGGGGAAGATTCCCGCTGAAGACAGCAACCCGATCAACCGCTTTCTTACGCGCATCTACCGTCCTGCACTCGACTGGGTGCTGGCGAAGCCCAAACAGGCTTTGCTCATCGCCGGGCTGGTTTTTGCCTCAAGCCTGTGGCCGATCAGCCAGACCGGCGGCGAGTTCATGCCGCAAATGAACGAAGGCGATCTGCTCTATATGCCCTCGGCCCTGCCGGGAATATCGAGCGCCAAGGCGTCGATGCTGCTCCAGCAAACCGACCGCCTCATCAAGACCGTGCCAGAGGTCGAAAGCGTATTTGGCAAGGCTGGCCGTGCCGATATGGCGACCGACCCGGCCCCGCTCGAAATGTTCGAGACGACGATCCGGTTCAAACCCAAAGCTGAGTGGCGGGCCGGCATGACTCAGGAAAAGCTGATTGAAGAACTCGACCGCACCGTCAAAGTCCCCGGCCTCGCCAATTTCTGGATACCGCCGATCCGCAACCGGATCGACATGCTGGCGACGGGGATCAAGAGTCCGATCGGAGTGAAAGTCTCGGGCGCGAACCTCGACGAGATCGACCGCGTGGCGCGCGAGATTGAAGGCGTGGCAAAGACCGTGCCGGGGATCAGCTCTGCCCTCGCCGAACGGCTGACCGGCGGGCGCTATATCGACGTCAGCATCAACCGCGCCGCCGCCGCGCGCTACGGCATGAATGTCGATGATGTGCAGGCCGTGGTGTCCGGTGCGATTGGCGGCGAAGTCATCGGCCAGACGGTCGAAGGCTTGGCGCGCTATCCGATCAACGTCCGCTACCCCCGCGAAATCCGCGACAGTCTGGATGAACTTGTCAACCTGCCGGTGCTGACGCCTTCACGCGCGCAAATTACGCTGGGAACAGTCGCCGATGTCCGCATCACCAATGGCCCGCCGATGCTGCGGAGCGAGAATGGTCGCCCGGCTACATGGGTCTATGTCGATGGCCGGGGCCGTGCGCTCACGGAAATCGTCGGCGATCTGCAACGTGCTATTGCTGAAAAGGTAAAACTGCCGCCCGGCATCAGTGTTGCTTACACCGGTCAGTTCGAGTTTCTCGAACGCGCGACCCAGCGGTTAAAGATCGTCGTTCCAGCAACCCTGCTTATCATCTTCGCGCTGCTCTATGCCACCTTCCGGCGCTGGGACGAGGCCGCGCTCATCATGGCGACACTGCCGTTTGCTCTCACCGGCGGCGTCTGGCTGCTCTATCTGCTCGGCTACAACCAGTCGGTCGCAACTGGCGTCGGGTTCATCGCGCTTGCCGGTGTCGCTGCGGAATTTGGCGTGGTGATGCTGATCTACCTCAAACACGCGCTGGCGGAACACAGTCCCGAAGATGTCGAGGCTGCCGTCCGCGAAGGCGCGTTGCTGCGTGTGCGCCCCAAAGCCATGACGGTCGCCGTGATCCTCGCTGGCCTGTTTCCTATCCTGATCGGCACCGGCACCGGCTCCGAAGTGATGAGCCGGATAGCCGCCCCCATGATCGGCGGGATGCTCACCGCGCCGTTGCTCTCGATGCTTATCATTCCTGCGGCCTATTTGCTGATGAGACGCCGCACCCAAGTTCTACCAAAGGAGACGTGAAATGAAGAAGACAGTTTTGATGGCCGCGATGATTACCTTACCGCTGGGTCTGGCAGGCTGCGACAAGAAAGCGGAAGCGCCAAAGGCGGAAGCTACTGCTGAGGCAATGGGCGATATGGCAATGTCGGCCGAGGTCAAGCACGGCAAAGGCACCGGAACCGTGACGGCGATCGACCCGGCCAAGGGGACGGTTACGCTCGATCACAGCGAACTTGCTGAACTGCAATGGCCTGCCATGAAGATGGGCTTTGCCGCCAAGCCGGAAATTCTGAAGGACGTGAAGGTCGGCGACAAGGTCAGCTTCGAGATAGACTGGGATGGCAAGGCAGGCACGGTCACTGCAATCGGAATGGTGCCGTAAGGTTCCGTCCGCTTTACGGCTTGCCCAAATTCACTGGCAAATAGGCGTTGTCCGATTCCGGTTCCGCTGGAACGGGCCGCAGCCAAGCGTTCGCGCCAACGGCACTGCGTGGGCGTCCTCAACGCGGCATTCCGCGGCAGGAATGCTACAATTTCGGAAGGCGTCGGACGACTGTTGACGATTGGATGATGGCCGTATCGGTCGATGCAAACGGCAGGAAGCGATCAACGACGGACTCAAGTGCCTGCACGTCGCACACCACCACTTTGGCGAAAAAGCAGTCCTCGCCTGTGACGTGATCCGCCTCGACAACCTCAGGCGCGTCGAACAGCATTTGCGCGACCCTTTTTACTTCACCGGGCCTTGCGTGCATACGCACATGCGCGGCGATACCAAGACCGAAGACTTTGGGATCGACCTGCACCGTGTAACCCCGGATCGCGCCTGCGTCTTCCAGCTTATGTATCCGCTCGGTCACGCTGGGGCTGGACATTCCGATCTTGTCGGCAAGGTCGCGGATGGTCATCCGGCCGTCTTCGGTCAACGCCGTAATAATCTCTCGATCAATGGTATCGAGGCGCCGGGTTACATATCGGCTTCGGTTCATGCTTAGCCCCTAGCTGGATGACACCAGCGAGGCCTTGAGATTGCGAAGGCAAAAGTCCGTTTTCGCCTTACTTCTATGAACTTGCCTCAGGAATCGGCAGTCAGCGAACCCAACCAGCGACGCGATGAACCCAGTCCGCAGGATCAAGATTGAAGGTCAAAGTCCGTTAGCGGCTTCGATTGGCAAGTCGAAACGCCCCTAACGCCTTTCTGAATCCATAGCTGAACCATTTGTCCATTAGCTATCAATAGGTTGATAGTCGAACAGGGTATTCGCTCCTGAAAACGACAATTCAGGAGAGATGAAGGATGAAAGGCAAGTCACAGCCAAGAACAGTCGTCAGACTTGTTGGAAATAGCCTCTGATGTCCTATTCTGCGACCGCCTTGCTTGCATTGGCGTCGCAGTGTGCGCCAAGTGTCGCACCCGAAACGGTGCTGGCCATAATAAATACCGAAAGCAGCGGCGAACCTTTCGCACTCAACGTCAACGGTGGGCGGCAACCGGCAAAACAAAGCAACGCTGCCGATGCCGTGGCAACCGCCCGGCGCTATGTCGCAGCCGGATATTCCGTGGATCTCGGGCTTGGACAGATCAACTCGCGCAACATGCGCTGGCTCGGCCTGACCTGGGAAACGGTTTTCGACCCTTGCACCAATGTTGCCGCCTTGGCCCGTGTCCTCACCACCAACTATAATGCGGTGAAGCCAGGACGCGATCCCCAAACCGCCCTTCGGGTCGCACTCTCGATGTATAACACGGGAAGCCAGACGCGCGGTTTTCGGAATGGCTATGTCGCCAAGGTGGTTGGGAACGCAGGCATAGCGAACGCTGGCATATCATACGCCGCGAGCTGGCCGACCGTCGCCGTCGCTGAACCGGCAAGCGATGAACTGCGCGAGCTGCTGAGCTTGGAAAACACTACGTCGCAAGCACCTTCGATCGCGCCTCGACCTGCACCGCCGCCCAAGTGGAACGTCTTTGAACGTGCTGCTTACGACCGCGAAACTCAAATTCTCGCCGAAATCGAGAGGAGCAGCATATGAATGTCATCCTGAGAACCGGGCGCGGCATCGGAACCTGGCGGGCAAACGTGGTCGCCCGCTTCAATGCCATGCCCAAATTGCGGCAAAGCGCGATATTGTGGGGCGCGGCCTTGGCCGTGGCGGCGATCATTTCCGTCGCGATTCCCGATCCCGCCTACGCCCAGAATCTGGAGAGCTTTGCCAGCAAGGTGCGCGGTCTGCTCTCATCGACGCTGCTTCGCACCCTCGCGGTCATCGCCGTCATCGTGACGGGTCTGCTGTGGTTTACGGGCCGGGCTTCGACCGCCGTGCTGGTCACGGTCATCATCGGGATCGCCATCGTCTTTTCAGCTGACGCGATTGTCGGCGCGATTGCCGGATAGGGCCATGACCGACGACACGGAACCTCCGACCAAAAACACGCTGTTCCTCGCGGTAACGCGCCCGGCGCTTTGGGCAGGGATTCCGATCGAGGCTGCCGTCTTGCTGCTCATTTCCAGCGCGTCGGTGCTGATTTGGACCAATAGCCCGATCTATGCCGCGCTGGTCGTTGCCTTCGGCTACTCAATCTCAAGGCTGATCGTCCGTCACGATGTCAACGCCTTCCGGCTGCTGTTCCTGTGGGGACGGACGAAGCTCGGCAACCGCAACCGCAATTTCTGGGGCGGCAGCAGCTATTCGCCGCTGCCGCTGACTGGCCTCCGCCGCAAAGGTTTTGGCCGTCATGGCTAGGCTGACCGCACCCACCAATGCGGTGCCGCTGAAAGTGGCACAACGCGAGGCTGATCCAGCGAAATTCCTGCCCTATGCGCGGCATATTAACGAGGACATGGTGGCGCTCGATTCCGGCGACATCATGCTGACCTTCGAGTTGCAGGGCCGCGCCTTCGAGACCGCCGATGTGCGCGATCTCAACGACTGGCATACCAAGCTCAATGGGCTGCTCCGCAACCTGCACGACGAACGGCTGTCGATCTGGACGCATCTGATCCGCTTGCGCGTCGATCAATATCCCGGTGGCAAATTCAATTCCGGCTTCGCCGCCGATCTCGACCGCGCTTATTTCGGGCGCATCAACCGCGAGCGGATGTTCATCAACCGCTTCTTCGTCACATTGGTAATCCGGCCAGGTGCCACCGGCGGCGACAAGATCATCCAGTTGTTCAAGCGCCGCGTGTCCAAAGATGCGGCGCACGGGCCGATACTCGACGAAGCGCTCGTCGAGCTGCTCGACGACAAGGCCCGCGATTTCGAGAAACTGATGGCGCGCTGCGAACCGCGCCGCTGCGCGATCTACGAACATCGCGGCCTGATGTTTTCCGAAACGATGGAAGTGGCCGACATGGTGATGACGGGCCGCCACCGCCGCGTTCCTGTCGTGCGCGGGCATCTCGGCGGTGCGCTCTACCGCTCGCGAACGATCTTCGGCGCGGAAACCATCGAGGTTCGCGACGCCGATGCTTCGGCGTTCGGCGGGATCTTCGGCATCCGCGAGTATCCCGCCCAAACCACACCGCGCCAGTTCGAGGCGCTGCTGTCGGTTGATTTCGGGTTCGTGCTGACGCAGAGCTTCACATTCCTTGGCCGGGCGGTCGCAACCGAGAAATTCCGGCTGCGGATGACGCAGATGGAAAATGCCGGCGACCGGGCCGTGAGCCAGGCCGATGCGCTGATCGACGCGAGCGACGATCTGATGTCGAACCGCTTTGTGCTGGGCGATCACCATTTCACGCTCGCGGTCTATGCCGGAAGCATGAAGGGTCTGCGCGATCATATGTCGGTCGCACGGGCGGCGCTGGCCGATACCGGTATGGTTGCGGCGCGTGAAGGCGCGGCGCTTGAAGCGGCCTACTGGTCGCAACTCGTCGGCAATTTCGCGTGGCGGGCGCGGCCCGCGCCGGTCACCTCACTCAACTTCGCAGCCTTCTCGCCCTTCCATACATTCCCGGCGGGAAGCGCGACCGGTAATCATTGGGGCGATGCGATTGCCCTGCTCAAGACCAACGCCCGCAGCCCCTATTTCTTCAATTTCCACAAGGGCGATCTCGGTCATACGCTCATCATCGGACCATCGGGCGGTGGCAAGACCGTATTGCTCAACTTCCTGATGGCGCAAACCGAGAAGACCGGCGCACGGCAGATATTCATCGACAAGGATCGCGGCGCGCAAATCTTTGTGCAGGCCAGCGGCGGAACCTATCTCGCGCTGCATAATGGCGAACCGACCGGCTTCTCGCCACTGAAGGCTCTCGCCAATCGCGCAGAGGACAAGAGTTTCCTGTCGCTGTTCATCCGCCAGCTCGTCCGCGCGGACGGAAAGCCGATTTCGGTTCAGGAGGAACGACTGATCGAGGACGGCATCAATGCCGTGATGAAGCTCGACGTTGCTGATCGCTCGCTCAGCGCGCTCCGCTCGATGCTCGGCATGAAGGATTCCAGCGGCGTCGGTGCACGGCTTGAGAAATGGACGTCTGAAGGATCGCTTGGCTGGGTGTTCGACAATCCGGCGGATTCAATGACGCTCAATGCCCGGTTCATCGGCTTCGACATGACCGACTTTCTCGACAATGCCGACATTCGCACGCCGGTCATGCTGTATTTGTTCCACCGTATCGACCGGCTGCTGACCGGCGAGCGGATGGTGATCTGCATCGACGAGTTCTGGAAGGCGCTCGGCGACGAGGCATTCCGCCGCTTCGCCCAGGATGGTCTCAAAACCTACCGCAAGCGCAACGCCGTGCTGGTGTTTGCTACCCAATCACCCGCCGACGCGCTCAAGAGTGACATCAGCCATTCGATCCTCGAACAGGTGGCCACCAAGATCATGCTGCCCAACCCGTTCGGAGCGCGGCGCGATTATGTCGAAGGCTTCGCGCTGTCCGAAGCCGAATACAAACTGGTGCGCGAAGAGCTTGCGCCGGAAAGCCACAAGTTTCTCGTCAAACAGGGCCATGACAGCGTGGTGGTCGAACTCGACCTTGCCGGTCTCGATGATGAATTGGCCGTGTTGTCGGGCCGTGCGGAAACCACCGCTGTTGCCGACGAAGTGATTGCCGAGGCGGGCAGCGATCCCGCCATCTGGCTCCCCCTCTTCCACAAACGGAGGCGTCCAAGTTGAACTGAGAGAAAGGACAAGTCGATGAAAAAACTGAGAAAAGCCCATGTTGGGGCACTTTGTGCAACATTGCTGTTCGCTGCCCCGGTGCCTGCGTTCGCGCAGGGGATCGCAGTCCATGACAGCGCCAATCTGATCCAGCAAATCAACGCGGTCAGGCAGGCACTTCAGGTTGTGGCGCAAGGCAAGCAGCAAATCGCGGAAGCGCAGAAACTCTATCAGGATTTGAACAAGCTCACCGACATTCCGCAGTTGGCGCAGCAGCTCAAATCCGATGCCCTGCGCGACCTCGACATTTCGGGCGGCGCGCTCGAGGGCTTTGGCAACGGCAATCTCGACGTCGTCGGCGCTGGTCGCGCCAAGGCCGATGCGGTCTATCGCGACCTGCTCAAGCAATTGGGCCTTTCCGGTTCGGAACAGTCCCGCGCCGCCTACGATCTCAATGCCCGCAATATCGGCATCAACGCCGGTCTCGCCGAGAATATGGGGGCCGCCGTCACTTCGCGGGCGGAAGGACTCGACCAGTTGCGCAGCCGCCTCACCAGCGCGGCGACCGCGAAGGAAGTGGCCGACCTGACCGCGCGGCTGCAACTCG
>CALMZE010000079.1 GCA_937870585.1 uncultured Sphingomonadales bacterium
AGGATGTTTGCGAGTTTGCGGGGCCCGCCGCTCATGTTGTGGCGCTGGCTGACGCGCTTGCCACGCAGCGGGAGGTCAAGCCGATTGGCCTCGGCGCACGGGACTCGCTGCGGCTGGAAGCGGGGCTGCCACTCTACGGCCATGACCTGAATGACACGACCAACCCCGCCACGGCCGATCTCGGCTTTGCGGTGGCCAAACGGCGGCGCGAGGCGGCGGACTTTCCGGGAGCCGCGTCAATCCTCACCCAGTTGCAGCATGGTGCGCCGATCACGCGCGTCGGCTTTGTGGTCGAAGGCCGTCAGCCGGTGCGCGAAAATGTCGAGATTTATGACGGGGACAAGCCAGTCGGCTTTGTGTCGTCGGGTGGGCACTCGCCTTGCCTTGGTCAGCCCATCGGCATGGCCTTCCTGCAAGAAGGCTGGGCCAAAACGGGCCTCACACTTGAAGCCGAAGTGCGCGGCAAGCGCGTCCCCATCAAGACATTTCCCATGCCATTCGTCCCCCATCGTTACCATCGAGCGATTTCGAGGCAGGCGAAAGCCTGACGACTCGGAAATCGCGTTTAAACAAACCAAAGGAGCGCAGAAATGACCCGCTATTTCACTGACGAGCATGAATGGATCGACGTGGACGGCACCACCGCGACGGTGGGCATCACGGCCTACGCGCAGGAGCAATTGGGCGACATCGTGTTCGTGGAAGTGCCCGCAGCTGGAGCGTCGGTCAGCAAGGGCGGTGAAGCGGCCGTTGTGGAATCTGTGAAGGCCGCATCAGACGTTTATGCGCCTGTGACCGGCACTGTGACCGAGGGCAATGCCGCGCTCGGAGATGATCCCTCGCTGGTGAACAGCGATCCCGAAGGGGCCGGCTGGTTCTTCAAGCTGACGCTCGCCGATGCGGGTGAGCTGGACGGGCTGATGGATGAGGCCGGGTATAAGGCTTTTGTGGCCGGGCTTTGAAGACACGCAAAACCCGCTCATCCTGAGGAGGGGCTGAGCTTGTCGAAGACCCGTCTCGAAGGGCTGATGTTGGTCCTTCGAGACGCCATTTCGACAAGCTCAATGGCTCCTCAGGATGAGCGGTCTGGAGAATATGATGCGCTACCTCCCCCTTACCCCCGCTGACCGGCAAGCGATGCTCGCCACCATCGGTGCGACCTCGATTGATGATCTGTTCGCTGACGTCCCCGCCGAAGCGCGGCTTTCCGGTCCCATCGCAGGCCTGCCGGGCCATGCCTCTGAAATGGCTGTTGAGCGCCATTTCTCCGCGCTCGCCCGCAAGAATATGGCCGCCAGCCATCATCCCTTCTTTTTAGGCGCTGGCGCGTACAAGCATCATGTCCCGGCGACTGTGGATCACATCATCCAGCGCGGCGAGTTTCTGACCGCCTATACGCCCTACCAGCCCGAAATCGCGCAGGGCACGCTCCAGATGCTGTTTGAATTCCAGACGCAGGTGGCGCGGCTGTTCGGCTGTGATGTGGCGAACGCCTCGATGTATGATGGCTCGACCGCCTGCTATGAAGCGATCAGCATGGCGGGCCGCGTGACCAAACGGAAGAAGGCGATCCTCTCTTCTGGTCTCCACCCGCATTATGTGAGCGTCGCCAAAACGATGGCGCACTTCACCGGCGATACGCTCGACACCGCAATCCCGGCGCTCGACGGGACGGACATGGCGCGTTTGCTCGATACCGTGGATGGCGAGACCGCTTGCGTGGTCGTGCAATATCCCGACATTCTGGGCCGCGTGGAAGACTTGGCCCCGCTCGCCGCCAAATGCCATGAAGCCGGGTCGCTTCTGGTCGCGGTTGTGACCGAACCGGTCGCGCTCGGCCACATCAAATCGCCCGGAGAAATGGGCGCGGACATTGTGGTGGGTGAGGGGCAGTCGCTGGGCGTCGGCCTGCAATTCGGTGGGCCTTATGTTGGCCTGTTTGCCTGCAAGGAGAAGTTCGTGCGGCAGATGCCGGGGCGGCTGTGCGGGCAGACGGTGGATGCCAGCGGCAAGCGCGGTTTTGTGCTGACGCTTTCCACGCGCGAACAGCATATCCGCCGCGAAAAGGCGACGAGCAACATCTGCACCAATGCCGGGCTGTGCGCGCTGGCGTTCAGCATCCATATGACGCTGCTCGGTGAAAAGGGGCTGCGGTCGATGGCAGAGCTGAACCACACAGGCGCTGTGGATGCGGCGCAGCGGCTGGCGCAGGTGCCGGGCGTCTTGCTCGCCACACCGACATTTTTCAACGAATTCACGCTGGTGCTGTCCAAGGCGGCGCGGCCAATTGTGCGCGCGCTGGCAGAGAAGGGCGTGCTTGGCGGTGTCTCGCTGGGGCGGCTCTATCCCGGTGAGGCGACGTTGGAGAATGGCCTCATCGTGGCCGTCACCGAAGTGGTCACGCCCGACGATATTGAAACCCTCGCCACCGCGCTTGAGGAGGTGCTCGCATGATGCAGTTGAACCAATCCGGATGGAAGCCTGAAATGGGCGCAAATGATGATGGTGCAGCTGGCACCTTCACCGGCAATCGCGCGCTGATGTTGGAAGAACCGCTGATTTTCGAGATTGGCGGGAGCGAGACCACGGGCGTTGACTTCACCGTTCGTCCTGAGCTTGTCGAAGGACTGTCCTCTTCTTCTGGCAGCAGTGACCCGGAAGGGCAGGGCTTCGACAAGCTCAACCCGAACGGTATTTTAGGCAACTTGCTCCGCACCGCCCCCATTGGCCTGCCCGGCCTGTCCGAACCCGAAACCATCCGCCACTACACGCGCCTGTCGCGTCAGAATTATGCCATCGACCTCGGCCTCTTCCCGCTCGGCAGCTGCACGATGAAGCACAACCCGCGCCTGAATGAAAAGGTCGCGCGGATGGCCGGGTTTGGCGATGTCCACCCGCTGCAACCGCGCGAAACGGTGCAGGGCGCGCTGGCGGTTATTCATGAACTGGCGCACTGGCTGGTCACGCTCACCGGCATGAAGGCGGTCGCCATGTCTCCCAAGGCGGGTGCGCATGGCGAGCTGTGCGGCGTGCTGGCGATCAAGGCGGCCATCGAAGCCAAGGGCGAGGATCGTCCGGTCATTCTTGTGCCCGAAAGCGCGCATGGCACCAATCCGGCGACGGCGGCTTTTGCGGGCTTCCGCGTGGAAAGCATTCCTGCCACGCCTGAAGGCCGGGTTGATGTGGAGGCGCTCAAGGCCAAACTCGGCCCCGATGTGGCGGGGGTGATGATCACCAACCCTAACACCTGCGGCCTGTTTGAGCGCGAGTTGAAGACAATCTCCGATGCGGTCCACGCGGCGGGGGCCTATGTCTATTGCGATGGCGCAAACTTCAACGCGATTGTTGGCCGCGTCCGCCCCGGCGATCTGGGCGTGGATGCGATGCATATCAATCTGCACAAGACCTTCTCCACCCCGCATGGCGGCGGCGGCCCCGGCTCCGGCCCGGTCGTGCTTTCCGAGGCGCTCGCGCCGTTCGCGCCGCTGCCCTTTGTGGAAAAGCGTGGCGACGAGTTTATGCTGATCGAAGAAGAAACAGCGGGCGAGCATCACGCCTCCAGCTTCGGTCGGATGGCCGCGTTCCATGGCCAGATGGGCATGTTCACGCGCGCGCTCTCCTACATCCTCAGCCATGGCGCGGATGGGCTGCGGCAGGTGGCGGAGGATGCGGTGCTCAACGCCAATTACATCCTGCGCTCGCTGGAAGGCGTGCTCGACGCGCCGTTCGCGGGGTCCGGCCCGTGTATGCACGAGGCGCTGTTTACCGATGACGGGCTGGCGGAAGGCTTCTCAACACTCGACATCGCCAAGGGGCTGATCGACGAGGGCTATCACCCGATGACGGTCTATTTCCCGCTTGTCGTCCATGGCGCGATGCTGGTGGAGCCGACCGAGACCGAGAGCAAAGCGACGCTCGATCAGTTCATCGGCGCGCTGCGCAGCGTGGCAAACCGGGCGCGGCAGGGCGATCCCGCGCTCAAATCCGCGCCGCACCATGCACCCCGGCGGCGTCTGGATGAAACACTGGCCGCGCGCAAGCCGGTGCTGGTGTGGAAGGATGAGGGGCTGGCGGTGGCGGCGGAGTAGAGGGCGACCGCGAGCAGGCGGGGCCGCTTTCCGCATGTGGACACTATGTGCTCCGGCGCAGGCCGGAGCCTCGTGGCGTTACACAAGCATGTTTGCCACACTCTCGCAGGGCTCCGGCTCAAGGCCGGAGCACGGGGTTATTTGGTCGTGCTTTGATTTCAACCCGGCCTCCGCCTTCGCGGGAATGACGGAGGGGGCGTTACTCCGGAATCGAAGTCCCGCCGCCTTCCCGCTCGCGCGCGCGCTTGAAGGCGTCACGCTCGGTCAGCCGAGCGTACCATGCTTTGGTCAGCGGCCCCAATTCGCTGTCAATCTTGAGCGATTGGGCGAGCGTGATCGCATAGCCCACGGTCACATCCGCCATCGTGAACCGCCCAGCGACCAGAAACTCGCGGCCATCCTCCAGCGCGCGCTCGATGCTTTTCGCGCGGCCAAGGAAGAAGCCGAGATAATCCTCCGCAGCTTGGGGCAGGCGGCGGTCCTTGGGCTCCAGCTTGGTGTAGCGCAGCACGAGCGTTTGCGGGAAGGTCAGCGTCGCGTCGCTGCGGTGCATCCAGTTGAGATAGGGCAGCCAGTCCGGCTCATCGGGCGTTACGGCGAGCGGCGTACCGTGCGCGATGCGTTCGCAGATGGCGGCGGATTCGGTGATGACATGGCCATGCTCTTCCCACGCCGGAATCGTGCCGAGCGGGTTCACATCCTTGAAGGCAGGCGCGAACACGCGCGGCGGGAAGGGGAGCATCCGCAGGTCGATCTCCAGCCCAGCCTCTTCGGCGGCCCAAAGGCAGCGGAACGAGCGCGCGCCTGCGCAGTGATGCAGGATCGGCAGGCTCATGGGCGCGTTTGCCCCGTGCCGCGCACCTGCCATTTATAAGTGGTCAGCCCTTCGAGCGCGACCGGGCCACGCGCATGGAGGCGGCCCGTGGCAATGCCGATTTCCGCGCCCAACCCAAACTCGCCGCCATCGGCAAATTGGGTGGAAGCATTGTGCATCACGATGGCGGAATCGACGCCGTTCAGAAAGCGTTCGGCGGCGTCGGCATCTTCGGTGATGATCGCATCGGTGTGCGCAGAGCTGTGGCGCGCAATATGCGCCATTGCGCCAGCCACGCCATCAACGAAGCCAACCGTGAGGATCGCATCGAGATATTCCGTGTCCCAATCCTCCGCGCTGGCGGGCTCAACGCGGGCATCGATCGCCTGCGCCGCCTTGTCACCGCGCAACTCGCAGCCCTTGGCGATGAGCGCGGAGAGGATCGGCGCGGGATCGGCATAGGCGCGGTCGATCAGCAGCGTTTCGGTCGCCCCGCAAATGCCGGTGCGGCGCATCTTGGCGTTGACGGCGAGCGCGAGGGCTTTTTCCGGATCGGCGGCCTTGTCCACATAAGTGTGGCAAATGCCATCGAGATGCGCGAGCACGGGGACGCGCGCATCATTCTGCACGCGCTCGACCAGCGCCTTGCCGCCGCGCGGGACGATGATGTCAATCAGGCCATGCGCGGCGAGCATGGCCCCCACGGCCGCGCGGTCTGTGGTGGGCACCAATTGTATGGCGTCAGCAGGCAGACCAGCCTCGGTCACGCCCTCCACCATCGCGGCGTGGAGCGCGGTGTTGGAAAGAATGGCCTCGCTGCCGCCGCGCAGGATCGCGGCATTGCCCGACATCAGGCAGAGCGCAGCCGCATCCGCCGTCACATTGGGGCGGCTTTCATAGATAATGCCGACCACACCGAGTGGCACGCGGACGCGCGAGAGCTTGAGGCCATTGGGCCGCTCGTTCTGGTCAATCACCTGACCGACAGGATCAGGCAGCGCCGCAACGGCTTCCACGCCCGCCGCGATGCCTTCCAGCCGCTTCTCATCGAGCTCCAGCCGGTCGAGCAGGGCGGCGGTCAGCCCACGCGCTTTGCCTGCGTCCATATCTTTGGCGTTGGCAGCGAGAATATCCGGCGCATGGCGGCGGATCGCGGCGGCGGCGGCGCGCAGGGCGGTGGCTTTTTCAGCTGTGGTGTGGCCGGTGAGAATGGCAGAGGCAGCGCGCGCCTTTTCACCCATCGTGCGGATGAGGGTTTCGGGGGAGATTTGGTCTAGCATGGGGTGCCTTTGGAATATGTAGTTCTACCACATCCGCTCATACTGAGGAGCCGCTGAGCCCTTCGACGTTGCTCAGGAGAGCCTTGTCGAAGCGGCGTCTCGAAGGACCGACCAATGGTTCGAGACGGGCCTTCGACAAGCTCAGTCCCTCCTCACCATGAGCGGCGTGATTAGAGTGTTTGAAAGGATGCTCTAAATCAACCCGGCTTGAAAGGAAACTACTGTGCCGGGCAACTGCTGCTATCCCCAGCAACGAGATCAAGGCAGCGGCCATCAATCTCGCCCTTGGGGATAGTGAGGCCAATAAGCCCCGCCCATGTCGGCAGAATGTCGACGGTTTCCACCGCATTGGGCTGTTCAAAGCCTGCCACGCCCGGCCACCAGAACAGGATCGGCACGCGCCGGTCATAGCCCCAGGGCGAACCATGCGTGGCGTAATAGCCCATGCTGGTATCGGGAATCGGCGTAACATAAGGTTTGAGCAGGACGAGGAAATCGCCCGATCGTTCGGGGTCGAAGCTCGCTTTGGCGCGCTCCATCAGGCTCCATTCGTCAACCGGTGATTTGGGGTCCGGCGCGGCGGTGAGTTCGGCCTTGGTGAAGACGGCTTCGACCTGCGGATGCGCGCGGTACATCGCCACGGCCTCATCCAAAATCGCCTGACGCTGGTCAGCGGGCACATCGGGCGCGACATACATGTCGCCAAAGGTGGCGCGACCGAGCAAGGCAGGGGCGCTGAGGCTGTGCTTTTTCTGGAGCATCATGCCCACCGCCATGGCAGAGAGCATCTTGTCTGCCCGCTGCGCCTTGGGCAGCGCCTGAATGCGATTGCGCTCTGGAATGTCATGCCCGCCATGGTCTGCCGTGAGCGAGACGGCATAAGGCACTTTCGCCTTGTCGAGACCGGCGAGCAATTCGCCGAGCACCGCGTCCAGCCCCATGATTTGCGCGCACATTTCCGGCCCTTCAGTGCCGGTTGAATGGCCGACATAGTCCGACGCCGAAAAACTGATGGCGAGCACATCTGTGCCTTCACCTTTGCCGAGCTTCATCTCGTTCAGCGCGGCGAGCGCGATTTTCAGAGTGGCCGCATCCGAACGCGGTGAGGCGAGCCAGCCGCGCGCATCGCCCGCCTTGCGCGTTTTGAGGACGCCGACAGAGCGTTTCTCATCCAGCTTCACTTCGCGCGTATAGCCGCCGCAGATGGCGGGCAGCTTGGGCGTGAAGTCCTTGCCGATTTCAGCGGCAATCGCGCTGTTGATCGCGGGCAGGGCGGCGAGCTTGGGCGTGGCGCCAACAAAGCTGACATAGGATTTGCCATCAAACCACAGCGACAAATCGGTGGTGTGTCCGCCCATCATCACCGCCGCGCGGTCCTTTTGCGAGACAGCAACGACGCGGGTGCGCGGGTCTGCCGTTTTCATCCGGTCGCCCAGTGTCGGCACTTTGAGGAAGTTCGGAGAGACGACATAGCCGGAGGAGGAGGCGAGATAATCCGAAGCGGACGCCTGCGGCTTTTCCGCGCAGTAAATGTCGTAGCTGACCTTGCCGCTCTTGCTGGTGCGCGGCAGCTTGGGGTCTTGCCAGTCATTGGCGACAATGCCGGTGCGCGCGGGGCGGCTGCCGGTGAGGATGGTCGAGTGGCCGGGGCAGGTCTCGGTCGCGGCATGGCCCTGATGCCCGCGCGGAAAGACAACGCCGGTCGAAAGCCGCTTGAACCCTCCGGTAAAGCGGCTGCGATATTCAGTGAACGCATCGCTGGAGAGCTGATCGACCGCGATGGCGATAATCAGCTTGGGCTTGGGCGCGGTTTGCGCGGCCAGTGGTGAGGTTGTGGCCATCAGGGCCAAAGCGGCGAGGGACCAACGGGGCACCAACATCTCCTTGAGCTTCGCGTGTTTCACCCTGTATGAGGCGGGCTATGAACCCCGGCAAGCCCAAACTCCTGCTCGCGACCCTGCTGGGGCTGCTGACGATCCTGTTTGCCGGTCCGGCGCTGGCAGGCCCTACGCACATTAAGGCGGAGCTGATCGCCGAAGGGTCGGTTTCACCCGGTGGCTCCACCACGCTCGCCATTCGTTTTGTGCCCGATGCAGGCTGGCATGGCTATTGGAAGAACCCCGGTGATGCGGGTCAGCCCGCGACCTTTGACTGGACCAAGCCCGACACGCTGACACTCGATGCGGCGCGCTTTCCCGTGCCTGAAAAGCTGGTGATCGCGGGGCTGATGAACCATGTCTATAATGGCGAGCATGTGCTGCTGTTCCGCGTCACGGCCAGTGCGGATGCGCCGATGGGTGCGGTGCTGCCGGTCTCGGTCAAGGCGAATTGGCTGGCCTGCACCAATTCCATCTGTGTGCCTGAAAGCGGCACATTGCAGACCAGCATCACGGTGGGACAGTCCGCGCCAGACGCCGCCTCCCGCACCCGCTTTGATGGTTGGCGCGCGCACCTGCCGCAGCCCTTGGTGCAACCCGGCATGGTTGAGCAGGTCGGTGATACCGTCCGCCTCGCCATCCCCTATCCCGCTGGGGCGGCAGTCGATCAGCCATGGTTCTATGCCGAAACGGCCGATCTGGTGAATTATGCCACGCCGCAAGCCACCACGCGCTCCGGCGACTGGCTGATTGTCGAGGCGAAGGCGACGAGCGTGCCGTTCAACGGGCAGCCTGTGTCTGGCTTGCTGATGACCAGTCCGGGGCGCGGGCTGGAATTTACCGCCAAGCCCGGCGCTGTGCCGCAGGGGGAGAGGCCAGACGGACAAGCGATGCAGGCGCTCATCGCTTTTGCGGGCGCGCTGCTGGGCGGGCTTCTGCTCAACATTTTGCCATGCGTGTTCCCGATCATCAGCCTGAAGGCGCTTAGTCTGGTGCGTTCGGGCGAAAGCGAAGCGGCGGCCCGGCGTGAGGCTTTGGCCTATACGGCGGGTGTGGTGCTCACCTGTCTGGCGCTCGGTGGTCTGCTGCTCGGCTTGCGCAGCGCGGGTGTAGCGGTGGGATGGGCCTTTCAGTTGCAAAATCCTTGGATCGTGGCGCTGTTGCTGGTGCTCGCGGTGGCGATCACGGCCAATCTGGCAGGCTGGTTTACGCTGCCGGGCTTTGGCGGCGGCGAGCAACTCGCGCAGCAGGATGGCGTGAAAGGCGCGTTCTGGACCGGGGCGCTCGCGGCATTTGTCGCCACGCCCTGCACCGGGCCGTTCATGGCGGCGGCTCTGGGTGCGGCGCTGGTGCTGCCAGTGCCGGCTGCGTTGCTGATCTTTGCGGGGCTGGGGCTGGGGATGGCCTTGCCCTTCCTCGCCATCGGCTATGTGCCCGCACTGCGCAGCCGCTTGCCGCGTCCGGGCGCATGGATGGAGACGTTCCGGCGCTTTCTTGCGATCCCGATGGGGCTGACCGCGCTGGCGCTCGCCTGGCTGCTCGCCGGGCAGACGGGGATCGCCAAGGAGATTCCATTTCTTGCTCCAGCCGCCAGTCAGCACACGCCCTTCTCTGAACAGAAGCTCGCGGCCTTGCGCGGGGAGGGGAAGCCGGTCTTCCTCTATTTCACCGCCGACTGGTGCCTGACCTGCAAGGTCAATGAGAAGACGGCGATTGAGACAGACGCGGTGCGCAGCGCCTTCGGCAAGAAGGGCGTCGTCGTGATGGTGGGCGACTGGACCCGCAGCGATCCCGCGATCACGCGCTTTCTGGAGGCGAAGGGGCGTTCGGGCGTGCCGCTTTACCTCTGGTATGCGCCGGGCAAGGAGGGGCAGGAATTGCCGCAATTGCTCACCCCCGCGATGCTCGCCGCGCTCGATTGATCGGACAGGGTGATTTTGTCCAATCCCGCCAGCGCGGATGCTGGCAGGGGGCAAATATATTGCCAAAAAGGGGACATTTCATGAAGACCGGTTTCGCAGCACTCGCGCTCGGCGCGGCTCTGATCTCAACGCCTGCGACCGCGCAAGAAGCCGGGGCGACGCCCGAACTGTGCGCCGTTGTGCTCGCTCACACCTATTCGCTGATGACGGGCGAAAATGAGAAGCGCCTCGTTTCCATGTTTCAGGCCTATTATGCCGGGCGTTCGGTTGGGGCCAACCCTTCTTCTACGGCGATGGTGACGGCTCTGGGCACGGGCGCCAAAGCAGTGGGTGACATGACCAACGAACAACTCGGCGCGATGACCGGCAAGTGCATGGCGGGTCAGGCCAAGGAAGACGTGCAGATCCTCTTCGCGCTCGATGAATCGATGATGGAGAAGAAGTAGGGGTATTGTCCTCCCTATCGCTTGCGATGGGGAGGGGGACCGCTCGAAGAGCGGTGGAGGGGCCGCTTCCATGTGTCTTCCCCCTCCGTCAGTCGCGGTGCGACTGCCACCTCCCCATTGCAAGACAATGGGGAGGATTTTATTGCCTCAATCCACCCAGTCCAGACCGATATCCCGGTAGAGCCCCCGGTCATCCTCCCATTTCGGGTTGACCTTGACGTGCAGATAGAGGTGCACCTTTGCGCCGCCGAGTGTTTTGGATATTTCCGCGCGCGCGCGTGATCCGATTTCCTTCAGCCGCGCGCCGCCTTTGCCCAGAATGATCGCGCGCTGGGTGGGGCGTTCAATCAGGATTTGCTGGTGGATCTCCACTGATCCGTCTTCGCGCTCGGTATATTTCTCAGTTTCGATGGCTGCCGCGTAAGGCAGTTCGGCGTGGAGTTGCAGGTAAAGCTGTTCGCGCGTGATTTCCGCTGCCGTCATTCGGTCTGTCGCGTCAGACACCTGATCTTCGGGGAAGTGCCACGGGCCTTCGGGCATGTAGCGGGAGAGCACATCCTTCAGCTGCGCCAGCCCGTCTCCGGTCGCGGCGCTCACCATCAGCGTTTCATCAAACGCCATCTTGTCATTGAGGCGCTGCGCGTGAACGAGCAGCTTGCCCTTGTCTGCAATATCGACCTTGTTGAGGATCAGCAGCTTGGGCTCGGGCCGTGCGGCGAGCGCCTCTACAATCGTGTCCACCTTGGGGCCAAGTCCGCCCTTGGCATCGACCACGAGCGCGATCACGTCCGCATCCTGCGCACCGCCCCATGCGGCCTGCACCATCGCGCGGTCGAGCCGCCGCTTCGGTTCAAAAATGCCCGGTGTATCGACCAGCATCAGCTGGGCCTCACCATGCAGCGCAATGCCCATCAGCCGCGTCCGCGTGGTCTGCGCCTTGGGCGAAACAATTGCCACTTTCTGCCCCACCAGCGCGTTGACGAGCGTGGATTTGCCGGCGTTGGGCGCGCCGATGATGCTGACGAGGCCGCATGTCTGGGTGGTAGTGATTGTCATTCTCCGAATAAGAGCGGATTAGCCGCCCAATTGATCCAGCAAAGCCGCTGCCGCCGCCGTTTGCGCCGCCTGCAACGAAGCGCCCACCGCTTCAGCTTCTGCCAGTTTGCCGATGAGCACTTTCACGCGAAACTTGGGCGCGTGGTCCGGGCCGGAGCGTTCGATCAGCTGATAGTCTGGCGGGCGGCGATTATGAGCTGCGGCCCATTCCTGCAAGGCGGATTTGGGGTGGCGCGGGGCCTTGGTTTGGCCGGACACTTTTTCAGCCCAGTGCCGCACCACAAAGGCGCGCGCGGCCTCCAGACCCTGATCAAGATAGAGCGCGCCGATTAACGCCTCGACCACATCGCCCAGCACATTGTCGCTATCATAAGCGCCATCGTCGAGCGCCTGCTTGCCCAAGCGGACATGCGAGGAGAGCCCCATGGCGCGGCCAACCTCTGCGCACGCGGTGCGCGCGACCAGCGTGTTGAGGCGGAAAGACATCTTGCCTTCGGGCTCATCGGGAAAGCGGGCATAGAGCAGCTCGGCGATCAGCAGGCCGAGCACGCGGTCTCCCAGAAATTCGAGCCGCTCATAGCTCGCCTTGGCGCGGCTACCATGCGTCAGCGCGCGTTCGAACAGCGCCGGGTCTTTGGGGGAAAGACCCAGAGCTTCAGCCAGCCATGCACCCGTTTTGCTCAAAAGCCGCCGCCGATCCGGCTCCAGCGTGCGGCCGTGAACCAGGTCCAGGGCTTGATCCATTCCGCCGATCCGTCGGTTGAGAAGACCATCACCATCGCGCGACCGACCAGATTTTCCTGAGGGACATAGCTGATGCCCTGACCTTCAACCGCTGGGAAGCGGCTGTCTGCACTGTGATCGCGATTGTCACCCATGGCGAAGAAATGGCCTTCGGGGACAGTGTAAATGTCCGTATTGTCGTAGGGGCCGACCGGATCCATATCGACAATCTCATAACTGCGGCCATTGGGCAGCGTTTCGCGGAAGCGCGGATAATGGCAGGCGCGCGATCCGTCGCTCGACCATTGTTCAAACTGGGCAGACTCGCACCCGGTATTGGGCGAGACGGGGATGATGGCATCCTCGATCCGCTCTTTCTTGACCGGCTTTCCGTTGATGTGGAGCACACCCTCCTTCATCTGGATCATGTCTCCGGGCAGGCCGATGACGCGCTTGATATAATCCACCTGATTGCCCGGCGGCGCCTTGAACACGGCCACGTCGCCGGGGACCGGCATGGACGAGAAGATACGGCCCGGGATCAGCGGCAGTGAAAAGGGCAGCGAATGCTTGGAATAGCCATAGGGCCATTTGGCGACGATCAGATAGTCGCCCACCAGAAGACGCGGCACCATCGATTCAGAGGGAATGCTGAACGGCGCGATGATGAAGCTGCGTAACACGAACACAAACAGGGCCAGCTTGAAGAGGAAAGCGAAAAAACTGTCCTCCTTCGGCTTTTGCGGCTTCGCATCGGGCGCTGGATCGGGCAGGGAAGGCGTGTTTTCGGTCATGCGGCCCGATGTGGGGCGGCGGAGCCGATGCGTCAAGCCAGCAATAGGACAAGTGCATGACAAGCCTCGATGAATGTTGGACCCGGATCAGGTCCGCCCCGCGCGAAACGCTGACCGATCTGTTCGAGGGGGATGCCGGGCGCTTGCCGCGCTTTTCGGGAGAATTGGGCGGGCTCTACTTTGATTTTTCAAAGACGCACCTCACGCCGGACCTGATTGCGGCGTTCGGGGCACTGGCTGATGCCGCCGATTTTGATGGGCATCGCGCTGCGTTGTTTTCGGGCGCAATCGTGAATGTCACCGAAGGGCGGGCCGCCGAACACACCGCACAGCGCGGCGAGGGGGAGGCCGATGCCGTCGCACTCGCCAAAGCCTTTCATCAGCGGATGCGCGGGCTGATCGAAGCGATTGAGGCGGGCGCATTGGGGGGTGTGGCGCATATTCTCCATGTCGGCATTGGCGGCTCCGCACTCGGGCCAGACCTGTTGATCGACGCGCTGGGCCGCGATGCCGGGCGCTATGACACAGCGATTGTATCCAATGTGGATGGCGCGGCCCTGAAGGAAGCGTTCGCGCGCTTTGATCCGCACAAGACGTTGCTCGTGATCGCCTCCAAGACCTTCACCACCACCGAAACCATGCTCAACGCCGAAAGCGTGTTGGGCTGGATGACGATGGCGGGCGTGGATGATCCCGCCGGGCGCGTCGTCGCGCTCACCGCCAGTCCGGACAAGGCGCTGGAATGGGGCGTGGATGAAACGCGCATCCTGCCTTTCTCTGAAAGCGTGGGCGGGCGCTATTCGCTCTGGTCCAGCATCGGCTTTCCAGCCGCACTCGCGCTCGGCTGGGCGGCGTTTGAGGAAATGCTGGAGGGGGCCGCGGAAATGGATCGCCACTTCCGTCTGGCCGAACCCGCTGCCAACTGGCCGATGATCGCGGCGTGCACTGATCTCTATTACACGCAGGTGCGCGGTGTCGAAACGCGCGGGGTGTTTGCTTATGACGAGCGGTTGCGGTTGCTGCCCTCCTATCTTCAGCAGCTGGAGATGGAATCAAACGGCAAGCGCGTGACCGCGACCGGGGAAGCTCTGACCGGCCCGAGTGCAGCCATCACATGGGGCGGGGTGGGCACGGACGCGCAGCACGCCGTGTTCCAACTGCTCCATCAGGGCACGCATCTGGTGCCGGTTGAATTTCTGGCTGTGGTGGAGCCGGGGCATGAACTGGACGATGCCCACCACCGGCAATTGCTCGTCAACTGCTTTGCGCAGGGCGCAGCGCTGATGGCGGGGCGCGGACATGATGACCCGGCCCGCGCTTATCCGGGGGACCGGCCTTCGACAACGATCCTGCTCGATACGCTGGAGCCGCGCACATTGGGCGCGCTGATTGCCTTTTATGAACATCGCGTCTTTGCCAATGCTGTGCTGCTGGGCATCAATCCGTTTGATCAGTTTGGGGTTGAACTGGGCAAGGAAATGGCGAAATCTGTGGAAGCGGGCGGCATGACATTCGATGCCTCCACGCAGGCGCTGATTGATCGCGCCGGTTTGTGATGAAAGAGAAGAAGAGAGTGGGAGGAATGATGCGTTCGAGTGGTCTTGCGCTGGCGGCCTGTCTGGCTTTGGTTCCGGTTTCCGGTGTTGCGGCGAGCCCGGCCAAGCCTGTGGCGGAAGCACCGCGCCCTTACCCCGGCACGATGGATATTCAGGTAGATGCCACCGATCTGGCACATCGCCTGTTCCGCGTGCGGCAGACGATCCCGTTGGGGGCTCATGCCGGAACTGTCATCATCCGCTATCCCGAATGGCTTCCGGGCAATCATGCCCCGCGCGGTCAGGTGGAGAAGCTGACCGGACTGACCTTCAAGGCAGGCGGCAAAACGCTGACATGGAAGCGCGACGTGTATGACGTCTTCTCCTTCCATGTGACGCTGCCTTCAAGCGCGCGCACGCTGGAGGCCTCTTTCGAATTCGCCTCCGCCACCGATCCCGATCAGGGGCGGGTGGTTGTCACGCCTGCCATGATGAACCTGCAATGGGCCTCCATGGCGCTCTATCCGGCGGGTTGGGCGACCAAGGATATGCCGATCCGCGCGAGTGTGACCTGGCCGACCGGCTGGAAAGCCGCCTCTGCGCTGCGCCCGGCCAAGGTGGAAGGCGATACCATCCGTTATCAGACCGTCAATTTTGAAACGCTGGTCGATTCCCCGATGTTTGCAGGCAAGCATTTTGCGGCCTTCGATCTGGGGCAGAATGTCACGCTCAATGTCGTTGCTGATGCCGCCAAATATCTGGTGACCAAGGATGACCAGATTGCCATGCACCGCAAGCTGGTTGAGCAGGCGCTGAAGCTGTTCGGCACGCGGCAATTTGACCATTATGATCTGCTGCTCGCGCTGAGCGATGAGATGGGCAGCATTGGCCTTGAACATCATCGCTCGTCTGAAAATGGCGTGAATCCTGAATATTTCACGGGCTGGGATGCCGGGCCGGGCCGCCGCAACCTGTTGCCACATGAATTCACGCACAGCTGGGTGGGCAAGCATCGCCGCCCAATTGGGCAGATCGTGCCCGATTTTGCGACGCCGCTCGATAACAGTCTGCTCTGGGTTTATGAGGGGCAGGATCAATTCTGGGGCTATGTGCTCGGCGCGCGCTCCGGCCTGTTTTCCAAGCAGGACACGCTCGATGCGCTCGCTGCCATTGCCGCGACGCAGGATAATCGCCCGGCGCGCAGCTGGCGGAGCGTGGATGATACTGTGCTCGATCCCATCATTACGCCGCGCCGCCCGAAAGGCTGGGTCAGCTGGCAGCGCAGCGAGGATTATTACAATGAAGGCCTGCTCGTCTGGCTGGAAGCCGATGGCCTGATCCGCCAGAAGACCGGCGGCGCAAAGGGCATGGATGATTTCGCCCGCGCCTTCTTTGGCGGGAAGGACGGAGACTGGTCCGCACGCGGGTTTGACTTGGCAGAGGTGGTGAACACGCTGAACGCCGTGGCGCCGCATGACTGGAAGGCTTTCCTTGAAGCGCGGACAACGGAAAAAGCGGCGGGCGCGCCGCTTAACGGCTTGGCGCTGGGTGGATACAAGCTCGCCTGGAGCGAAACGGCGAGCGGCTTCATCCGCGACAATGAAAAGCGCGGCAAGGATATGAACCTTGTCTATTCGATCGGCGCGACGATCAAGAGTGGCAAGCTGACGCAGGTCATCTGGGACAGCCCGGCCTTCAATGCGGGGCTGACGATTGGCGCGGAGATCATCGCGGTGAACGGCCAGACCTATGATGAAGACGCGCTGCGCGATGCGATCACTGAAGCCAAGGGCGGCACCGCGCCGATCAAGCTGATCGTGAAATCGGGCTCGCTGGTGCGCGAAGTGCCGCTGCTCTGGAATGGTGGGCATCGCTATCCCAAGCTGGAAAAGATCGGCGAGGGCGAGGGGAGTTTGGACGTGCTGTTGAAGGCGCGGTGAATTCTCTGCGTCATTCCCGCGAAGGCGGGAACCCATGGTTCGGCGGTTCTGGGTTCCCGCCTTCGCGGGAATGACGATCAGGTGCGACTGATCTAACGCGATCCCCCCGGCACCCACAGCACATCGGCCCGCCCGGCATCATTGGCGAGTCGCGCGGCGACGAACAGCCAGTCTGACAAGCGGTTGATGTAGCGCAGGGCCATGGGGTTGAGCGTCGCGGCCTCTGCGGCCGTCACCATGCTGCGCTCAGCCCGGCGCGCGGCGCTGCGGGCGACGTGGAGATGGGCGGACAGCGGACTGCCGCCGGGTAGGATGAAGCTCGTCAGCGGCTCCAGATCGGCGTTCATCGCGTCAATCTCATCCTCTAGCCGCGTGATCTGGGCCGGGATGATGCGCAGTTCCATTTCGGTGGGCTCAAAATCCATGCCGGGCGTGGCAAGATCGGCCCCGAGATCGAACAGATCATTCTGGATCGCGCGCAACTGGGCGAGCAATGGCTCGCTGGCTTGGAGGGCAGCGACGCCGGTCAGGCTGTTGAGTTCATCCACATCGCCAATCGCGGCCATACGCGGCGAGGATTTGGAGAGGCGGCTGCCATCGACAAGGCCGGTCGTGCCATCGTCGCCGGTGCGGGTGTAGATCTTGTTGAGCTTGACCATGAGTTGCGTATTTCCGTTCGTCTTCAAGCCGTCATTGCGAGCGAAGCGCGGCAATCCAATACGGTCTGCCGGAGTCACTGGATTGCTTCGCTCTGCTCGCAATGACGGTGGAATTATGTCGCAGAGGAAACCTTACCCCCGGCCCATCACCAGCAACAGCGCGACCAGCATGATCGCCACGCCTTGAAACAGGATGCGGTTGCGCATCGCCTTTTGCTGCGCGAGGCTGGAGGCGCTCGGCCCCGCGTCGCCCGACATGAGATCGGCTTCGGTCGTCTTGAGGAAGGCAATCAGCCCGCGCACCAGCGCAACCAGCGTGGCGATCATGGCGATGATGAGGAGGATGGTGAAAAACATGGTGGGATGCCTTGCAGTAAATGGGGCCAAGAAACCGCTCATCCTGGGGAGCCGTTGAGCTTGTCGAAACGGCGTCTCGAAGGACCGGACTATGGTTCGAGACGGGTCTTCGGCAGGCTCAGCCCCTCCTCACCATGAGCGGAATGAGGGCCGGATGAATTCACTTAATCCGCCAGCACCCCAAAGCCAACCGGAAACACGCCGCGCCGCAAATCTGCCGCCAGCGCTTTGCCATCCACTCCGGCTTCGCGCAGGGCGGCAAGCGTCGGGGCCTTGTTGCGCTTGGCGAGGCGTTGGCCATCCGCCGTTCCGATGAGCGGATGATGAAGGTAACGCGGCGTGGGCCAGCCGAAGACGCGCTGGAGCAGCGCCTGCCCGGCTGTGAGCGGCGCCAGATCGCGCCCGCGCACAATGTCCGTCACGCCCTGTTGCGCGTCGTCGAGCGTGCAGGCGAGCATGTAGCTGGACAGCGCGTCCTTGCGTTCGATCACGAAGTCATCAATCTCCGGCGCGCCTGCCGCGCTGGCATCGATCCGCCAGCAATGCGGTTTGGCGGGGGAGGGCGGCGCGCGGTGTTTGCAGGTGCCGGGATAGCGCGGCGGTCCGCCATCATGCGGCGCGCTGGCCGCGTTCTCGATCTCGGCGCGGGTACACCAGCAGCGATAGGCGAGGCCTTGTTGGGCAAGCTCCTGCACCGCCGCGCGGTAAATTTCTCCGCGTTCGGACTGGACCAGCACTGGCCCGTCCCAGTCCAGACCCAGCCATTCGAGATCGCGATAAATCGCTTCGGTGAATTCCGGGCGGCAGCGGGTTTCGTCTATATCCTCGATCCGCAGGATGAAGCGGCCTCCGGCTCTGCGCGCCAGATCATGCGCCTGCACGGCGCTCCACGCATGGCCGAGGTGGAGCAGCCCGGTGGGAGAGGGGGCGAAGCGGGTGGTGAGGGGCATACCCGATTCCGTTTGTCCTGAGTAGGGGCTGAGCCTTAGCGAAGACCCATATCGAAGGACCCTTCGATACGCTGCCTCAGCCTCACGGCTTCGTCAGCTACTCAGGGCGAGCGGTGCTCTTGTGGCCGTCAAACCCCCTCCACCAGCAATTCTGCACCCTGTGCCCCCGTCACCCGCACCGTGCTGCCTTCTGCCGCATCGGCCCCGCGTGCGATCCAGACGCTGTCTCCCACTTTCACGCGGCCCCGGCCATTTTCGATGGCTTCGATGACGGTGACGACTTCGCCCGCCAGTCGCCCGCCACGATCATTGAGCAAAGGATCGTCCGACGTGATGGGATTATCCACCAGCCATTTGCGCGCGGCATAAACCGCGATGACCGAGAGGATGGCGAACAGGCCGACCTGCGCGGGTACGCCGAGATCGGGCATGATCCACGCCACCACGCCGGTAATGATTGCTGCCACGCCCAGCCACATCAGGAAGAAACCGGGCGCGACGATTTCGGCTGCGGCCATCAGCACCCCGGCGGAAAGCCAGAACCAGTTCGGGTCCATGTTCGCAATCGCGTTCATCTTATTTTTCCTTGCCCAGCGCATCGCGCGCGAGTTCGCCAATGCCGCCCAGCGTGCCGATCAACTGCGTGGCCTCCACAGGGAAGAGGATCGTCTTGGCGTTGGGCGAAGTCGCGAACTGGCTCACGGCATCAACATATTTCTGCGCCACGAAATAGTTGATCGCCTGCGAATTGCCGTTGGCAATGGCTTCGGACACCATCTGCGTGGCCTTGGCTTCGGCCTCTGCCGAACGCTCGCGGGCTTCAGCGTCGCGGAAGGCGGCTTCGCGGCGGCCTTCGGCTTGCAGGATCTGGCCCTGCTTTTCACCTTCGGCGCGCAGGATTTCTGCCGCACGCAGGCCTTCGGCTTCCAGAATGGAGGCGCGCTTTTCACGCTCGGCCTTCATCTGGCGCGCCATGGCGTTGGAAATGTCTGCCGGTGGGCGAATGTCCTTGATCTCGACGCGGGTGATCTTGACGCCCCAGGGCGAGGTCGCATGATCGACGACCGAGAGCAGGCGGCCGTTAATGTCGTCGCGCTTGGAGAGGGTCTCGTCCAGATCCATGCTGCCCATCACGGTGCGCAGGTTCGTGGTCGTGATCTGCATGATGGCAACGTACAGGTCAGACACTTCGTAAGCCGCCTTGGCGGCATCGAGCACCTGAAAGAACACCACCGCGTCCACGCCGACCATGGCGTTATCCTTGGTGATGATTTCCTGCCCCGGAATGTCGAGCACCTGTTCCATCATATTGACCTTGCGGCCCACACGATCGACCAAAGGCATGATGAAGTTGAGGCCGGGGTTGGCGGTATGAGTAAACCGACCGAACCGTTCGATGGTGTAGACATAGCCTTGCCGAACCGGCGTCAGCGCCCAGATCACGAAGACGAGACCAAGCACCAACAGGGCCAATGCAAATTCCATGACGAACCTCCTGAATTGTTGCGCGCGATATTGCCGTGCCGCGCGTTATGCGCCAAGCGAAATCGCATGACCCAATTCACACTCTGCCCCCGCTCCGCCCTTTATCTGCCTGCATCCAATGCCCGTGCCATCGAAAAGGCGCGCAGTTTGGCGGCAGACATGATCATGCTTGATCTGGAAGACGCAGTTCCTGCCGACAAGAAGGACGAAGCCCGCGCAGCCGCCGTGGCCGCGATAGATACTGGATTTGGCGAACGGATGACGGCGATCCGCGTGAATGCGGTGGATACGGCGCTCCATGCCATCGACATTGCGGCAGTCGCGGGATCGAAGGCTCAATATTGCGTGGTGCCCAAGGTGGACCGCGCCGAAGATGCCGCTGCCGTGGTGAAGGCGGTCGGCAAGCCGGTCTTCGCCATGATCGAAACGCCGGTGGGCGTGCTCAATGCAGCGGCAATCGCGGCGGTCGAGGGCGTGGTGGGGCTGTTTGCCGGGATCAATGATCTCAAGAACGAACTCCATCTGCCCGATGCAGCGGGGCGCGATCAGGTCTCGCTGTCGCTTCAGATGATGGTGATTGCGGCGCGCGCAGCGGGCAAATGGGTGCTCGACAGCGTCTATAATGAACTCAGCAACGCCGCAGGGCTGGAGGCGGAGTGCGTCCATGGTCGCCTGCTCGGCTTTGATGGCAAGACGCTGATCCACCCCAACCAGATTGAAGCGGCGAACCGCATCTGGTCCCCCAGCGAAGCCGAGATTGCCGATGCGCGTGCAATCATCGAAGCGGGCAAGGGTGGTGCGGTGCGCATGGGCGAACGCATGGTCGAATCCATGCATGTTGAAGCGGCCAAGCGGCTGCTCGCACAGGCGCGGCTGGAGGCTTAGGACGGAATCTCGCTGTGCTCCGGCCTTGTGCCGGAGCCTTGCGCAGGCCAGGCAAGCATGGTTTTGCAACGCCACAGGGCTCCGGCCTCCGCCGGAGCACGGAATGACTTCACCCGAAGCCATCAAAGTTTGAAATCACCCAGCCCAGTTGATTTCATACAATGCCGGGCCATGACCCGCGCCTAGCCTCCTCCTGTCTGAACAACAGGAGGTCGAGCCATGAAATTCTGGAGCAAGATTGCGGGGGCGCTGTGCCTCTCAGGCATGGTGGGCGCGGCGTGGGCGGCGAGTGGCCTGCCAGACCCGGCCAAGCTGTATCAGCCGCGTGCCAACTGTCACAACGCCTATGATCAACTGAATGATGATCTGGACAAGGGCCGCAAACTTTCTGCCGATGAGGAAGCCTGGGCGCGGGCGCATGAAAATCTGGGCAATGCCGGCAAGCCCTGCGCGGCCCCGCCTGCGCGATTGGCGGAGCGGGCCAACAACCGCGTGATTTCGACGTCCTATGGCGAAAAGGCAGTGCGCAGTTTCATCGACAAGCAGGGCGATGCCTCTGCGCAATCCGAACTGGGCCTCGCCTTTCTGAGCGGGATGCGGCCCGGTGGATCAACCCAGCAGGGCGCGGAGCTGCTGCGCAAGGCGGCGGAAAAGGGCGATCCATCTGCATCCTTCATCTATGGATCGATGCTCGCGCAGGGCTCATTCGGGGCCAAGGATTATAAGCGCGCGCTGCCGCTGATCGAACAGGCCGCCAAATCCGGCCATGTCGACGCGATGGCGCGCATGGCGACCTATACCTATTATGGCATCGGCACGAAGAAGGATCTGAAGGCCGCGTTTGACTGGTATCGTCAGGCTGCCGAGCGGGGCCACGAACTCTCCGTCTTCATGGCGTTCAACATGATCAATGCAGGGGAGGGGACGAAGAAGGACTTCCCGCTCGCCGCACAACTGGCGCGCAACATGGCGAATGAGGGCAATGCTTACGGTCAGGCGATGCTGGCCTCTGCCTTGCTGCAAGACAAGAACCCGATGCAGTATAAGGATGAGATCCTGCACTGGCTGCAAGCCGCGCGCGCCAATGGCGATGACAAGGTGAAGACCACTGTCGATCAGGTCTACCCGCAGGCGGTCAAGCTGTTCAGCGCCCGCGCGCCATCCCCCGCCTGGCGGCCCGCGCCGCGCAAGGCCTGCCCGATCAAGACCGTGTGCACCGTCAACCATTATTCCGGGCTGCAAAGCTGCACTTCGGCCAAGGATTATTGGAACGACTGCGACGGGTAAATTCTCCAAGCCGTCATCCGGCCGCCCTTGTGAAGCGGTGAGCGGACGCCTATTCTGCGTGCCTCAACCGCGTAACCAAGGAGTCCGAGTATGGCCCACACATTCGAAATCGTGAAGGACAAGGCAGGCGAGTTCCGCGTCCGCTTCAAATACAACAACGAAGTGATGTTCGCCACCGAAGGCTATGCGAGCAAGGCCTCTGCCCAGAACGCGATTGAGTCGATGAAGAAGAATGGCCCCGGCGCTGAGGTGGTGGATAACAGCTGAGGGGCTCAGCCGATAACCCGTCATTCCCGCGAAGGCGGGAATCCATGAGCATCGCGTTGTCCGGGTGTTCACAATCAGGAAACAGAGTGATCTTGGATTCCCGCCTTCGCGGGAATGACGGGTGGCATTTCGGTCGGGTGAATTTTTGTACTCCGGCCTTGTGCCGGAGTCCTGTGAGGGTTTGGCTAACAGGGTTGAACCACGCCGCACCGCTCCGGCCTTCGCCGGAGCACGGGTTGGGTCAATCGCACGCCTGAGAGTTGAAAGCCCCCATCCCAACGCACACAAAAAGCGGGTTCCGGCATCACTGCCCCCGCACGTTCGGTTCGCCTTCATCCCGCAGAGGCTTTCCCCCTGCTCAATCGTCGGACGGGCCGTCTGGCTCAGATCCTTCAGATTCCCTGCTGATCTTTCATGCCCATCTGGAGCGCGGTTCCGTCAATCAGGTGCATCCTGAACCGCGCTCGCCCCGGTTGCGTGCTCACGGGCCGTGCCTTTCACCCCTGCCGCCGGGGCTGGCGCTCCGGCAGGGATTTTATGAAAGACCGGTCCGGTTCTGGTACGGCAATGGCCTGTGCCCCATGAGCGATTGGTTCATGAACCCAACCATCAGGACGCCGCCAGAACGGCCCGCCCGGCACAAGTTGTCGCAAAGCCGGACATGGGGCGAGCGGGTAGCGGGAAATGTGGAACATGTCAAGAACATTTTGCCCAGTTCCATCATTGCGGTGATGGGTTTGCAATGACGAAACCGGTTGTTCTTTGAAAGAGTCAGATGGCAGAGCAGGGCACGAAGGGGACCTAAAGGGACACTTCGGCATCAATGAAGTGTGTCATCTTCTTCGCTGCAATTTCTGACGCCGATGCAGCTCGCCACTAAGTTTCATGTATTCTCTGTCCCTTTCGCACTCACTTCGGTGATAATCGTCGTCCATTGATCTTCGAACACCTCTTGGCCCCATATCGTAAACTACGCCGCGATATGCTGGACCATATTTTGCTGCCCATTCTGCCTTGAATTTCTGCATTGCATTCCATTCGCGCTTCTCACGTTTCTTATTTTGAAAGTCCCTGTCGCCGGGCCTGTGGCCATATTCTGAAAAGCGGTCACTCCTTCCATCTTTGTATCCAACTATGATTTCGCCACCCCCGTGAATGTGCCGAGGATCAGGCATCAGCAAATAGCCATCGCCAAGTGTCCGCCAAGCCGTCGATGGCAGGTGTCGTTCGGGATAAAGCCACTCTTTTTCTGCAGCTGCAATGTAGCGATGGGCACTCATCTTCGTTATGTAGTTTATCTCTCTAGGCGGCGTGGACAAATTGGTTGACGTTAGACTCGGTGGTTGATTCAAGGCT
>CALMZE010000080.1 GCA_937870585.1 uncultured Sphingomonadales bacterium
CGGGCCTTTCAGCCGGGGCACACCCTCTTGCCCCTGCGCAAAAGCGAGAAACCCCCGGACAACTGAAAGCTCGCGGGCGGCACTGGTATTGCTCAGCCCCTCAGCACGCCGCCGGGCCAGAAACGCCCGCAAGTCTGCTGCCTCCAGCCCCGCCAGATCGGGCGGGCCACCCTGATGATCGCTCAAAAAGTCCATCAACCGCTCCGCCGTGGCCAGATAGGCGCGCACGGTGTGCAGCGACCGTCTGCGACCTGTACGCAGATGCTCTCCCCAGGCTGAAATCAATGCAGTCATGAAACAGGGTTTCTAGCTGGTTAAACGCGACAAAGCGAACCGGATTCGCTTGAAAACCGTTCGCAAGACCATCATATTCGCAAATGTCCGGCACTGGTGCCGGGATTGATGGAGTGTTTTTCGATGGCCAATTGGTCTGATCCCCGCTCGCTCGGCCCTGATGCCGGGTATAATGTGGGCTCCGCGTCCGCAGCGACTGACGCGGGCCTGCGGTCCTATATGCTGTCTGTTTACAACTATATGGCATCCGGCGTCTTGCTGACCGGGCTGGTGGCCTATGCCTTTGCCAGAAGCGGCGCGGCCGAATCCATTCTGATGGGGCCGGGCATCCTCAAATATGTCATCATGTTCTCGCCTCTGGTGTTCATGATGGTCATGAGCTTCGGGCTCCACCGCCTGTCCACTGCGGCAACTCAGGCGTGCTTCTGGGCCTTCGCTACGGTGATGGGTCTCAGCATGTCGGCGATCTTCCTCGTCTACACGCAGACCTCAATCGCGCAGACCTTCTTTGCGACCGCCGCATCCTTCCTCGGGCTGAGCCTGTACGGCTACACCACGAAGAAGAATCTGTCGGGCATGGGCAGCTTCCTGATCATGGGCATGGTCGGCCTGTTCGTGGCTATGCTGCTCAACATGTTCTTCCAGTCGGGCACGATGGCTCTGGTCATCAGCGCGCTTGGCGTGCTGATTTTCGCCGGTCTGACCGCCTATGACACGCAGCGCATCAAATCGATGTACGCCTATGTCGCCGGGACGGACATGATCGGAAAGACCGCCGTTATGGGCGCGCTCAGCCTGTATCTGGATTTCATTAACATGTTCCAGTTCCTGCTGAGCTTCCTTGGCAGCCGCGACTGATCTGGCGCTGAACTGAAACGAAAATGGCCCGGAAGGTTGGATCCTTCCGGGCCATTTTCTTGTTTGGGGCAAGCCTTACCAGCCGCCGCGCAATCCGGTGACACGGACGCCATCCACGCCACCATAGCGCGTTACGCAGGAGAAGCGGCCCTTGTCATAATCATTGCCATAGCGGTCATAATTATAGCCGTAGCGATCCTGGCCGCCGCGCCAGTTGCCGCGATAGCGATCATTCTCAACCACCAGACGCCCGCGCACTTCATAGCCGCCACGCACCCGGTCGATGCTCGACACATCGGTCACGCGCGCCCAGCCGCCGCCATAACGGCGCGCTTCCTGCTGCGCGGCCCGCACGCACTGATCAACCGCCTGACGGCTGTTATAGCCATTATTGTAATAGCCGCGATCATCGTCATAGCCACGATCATAGCGCCCGCCATATGAGCGTCCGCTGCGATAGCGATCATTGCCGGATGCTGCTGAAGCAATGGCGGCGATCCCGCCGATGACCAACGCGCCAGCAATCACGTCTCCGGCATCGATGCCATCATGATGGCCGCGACCACCACCCCAGCCGCCGCGTGCGGACGCCGGAGCCACCATCAACGCCGCAGCCGATGCGGCGAGAACCAGTTTCTTCACGAGATGAGCCATAACAACCTCCTTGTGGCCCGGACTCTGAAATACGCCACCGGGCTTGAGGAGAAACTGCGCGATTCGCACTGAGCCGATCCTGAACCGGCTGTTTGGCTGGCGTTCATTTATCCAACTGGATCAACGCGATGGCGTCCACCGCTGGGTCTGGCAGATCGGCCCCATGCAGCCCTTGACGGCAAGGCTGCCATCCGCATTGCGTTTGACGACCGAGCGGAAGGAGCGTCCGCGTTCGGGGCTGTAGATCGTGCCTTCCCAAGCGCCCCCGGCATCGCGGAAGCCTGAAAGGATGTTAAGCCCGACCAGAGGACGGTTGCGCAGTGCCGGATCTGAATTGTTGCGGTCCGTCGGATTGGCCCCTGCCTTGACCAGCAACTTCGTGATCTTACCGCACAGATTGGGACCGCACGACGCAATCTCGACCACACCCTTGCCATCATCAGTCAGCCACTTGCCGGCAATCGGCTGTGCCGCCGCTGCGGGCGATGAGAGCGCCAGAACACCACACATCACCATCACACTGCGCATAAATGCTCCTCTCGATTTTCTCTTGGCTGACACGCATGTTAGTGACATCATCGCGCCATGCAACTCCACCACGCTCTCCTCACCGCCGGACTGGCTGCGTTTGCCGCTCCAGCCCTTTCCGCCACACTCACCGTCGAAGCCGGGCCAGATGCTCAGGAGCGCCTGCAGGGCGCGCTGATCGAAGCCAAGACCGGGGACACGGTTCTGATCGGTGCCGGGAAGTTTGTGCTAACCGACGGCCTCTCGCTCGATGTGGACGGCGTGACGGTAAAAGGCGCAGGGCCAGATGCCACCATCCTTTCCTTCAAAGGCCAGCAGAGCGCGGGCGAAGGGCTGCTCGTCACCTCCGACAATGTTGTGTTGCGCGATTTCGCCGTTGAGGACAGCAAGGGCGACGGGATCAAATCCAAGACCGCCAACCAGATCGTCTATTACAACATTCGCGTCGAATGGACCGGTGGCCCCAAGGCGAGCAATGGCGCTTATGGCGTTTATCCCGTCGAATCGAAAAATGTCCTGATCGACAAGGTTCTGGTCAAAGGCGCGTCTGATGCGGGCATTTATGTGGGCCAGTCCGAGAATATCATCGTCCGCAACAGCCGCGCGCATTTCAACGTGGCGGGGATCGAGATTGAAAACAGCTATAATGCGGACGTCCATTCCAACATCACCACCCGCAACACGGCGGGCATTTTGGTGTTCGATCTGCCCAATCTGCCCAAGAAGGGCGGACATGATGTGCGCGTATACGCAAACCGGATCGAATGGAACGCCACGCCAAACTTTGCTCCGCCCGGCAATATCGTGGCAAGCGCGCCAACTGGCACCGGCGTGATCGTGATGGCGAACAAGAACGTCCATGTGTTTGGCAACGCCATAGGCGGCCATGGCACAACCAACATCATGCTGGTGGGCTATCAGTTGGACTTCACCGATCCGGGCTATCAGCCGCTTCCGATTGATGTGGTTGTGCGGAACAATGCACATGGATCTGCCGGGTTCGCGCCGGGGCCGCAATTCGCTGGCGGCAAGGAACTGGCGGCTGCAATGGGGGCTGTGCCGCCTGTGCTGTGGGATGGCACAGGGTCTGGCGTCCATGTCTCTGACAAGGTGCTGACGCTCTCCATGGGCCTCAAAGACCCCAAGGCCCGCGCCACGCAGGCCAATCCGCAACCGGTGGATTTAAGCGGTGTTCCCCTCGCCAAGGAGCCGCCCAAAGTGGTGCTGCCTGCCGAAATGGAAGCGGCGATCCGGTGAGCCTGCTGCGTCATCGCTGGTTGTTGTGTTTGGCACCGGCCTTGATCAGCGCCGCGCCACTTCCCGTAAATGATGCGCTGATCCAGTCCGATGCGCTGCCTGCGCGACTGTCCGAGCTCAACCTGTTTGAGGGCGGAAAGCCCGTAGCCGCACTTCAGACCTACACGCTCTCCACACCGCTCTTCACCGATTATGCGAGCAATGGGCGCGGGGTCTACACGCCGCCGGGCAAAAAACTGAATGGGCAGGGCGATGCCTTTCCTGAATTTCCGGTGGGCAGCGTGCTGATCAAGAGCTTTGGCTATCCCGCCGATCTGCGCAAGCCGGAGGTGAATATCCGGATGCTGGAAACGCGCATTCTGATGAAGCGCGCGAGCGGCTGGATCGCCCTGCCCTATGTGTGGGATACGGACGGCAAGGATGCCACGCTCAAACGCGCAGGCACACGCATGGCGGTGCGCTGGACCCACAATGACGGAAAGCCACGTGAGATCAGCTACGGTGTGCCAAATGCCAATCAGTGCAAGGGCTGCCACGATGTGGGCGGCGAGCTATCCCCCATCGGCCCGAAGCTCCGCAATCTGACGACCGGGCCGGATCGCCCTGCCCCCACACGCCCCCTGCCCCGCTGGGATGATGCCAAATCCGCACTGGAGCCGCGCGCCCGCGCCTATCTAGATGTCAATTGCGGCCATTGCCACAACCGCCAAGGGCCAGCTGATACGTCCGGGCTATGGCTGGACTGGGATGATGAGAGCGGCCCCAATCTCGGTATCCGCAAACGCCCCGTCGCGGCAGGTCGCGGTTCAGGCCTGAACGAGTTCGACATTCTGCCCGGCCATCCGGACAAATCCATCCTGATCACGCGAATGCAAAGCCTGGACCCCGGCGTGGCGATGCCCGAACTGGGCCGGACGACCGTGCATAAGGAAGGCGTGGCCTTGCTTGAAGCATGGATCAAGGCCATGCCGCACTGACCCCATTTGGACCACAGGAGAGAGAGATGAGCAACGAAATCACCGGCCATTGCTATTGCGGCAATGTCCATTGGAAGGCGCAAGGCCCCGGCTTCATGCGTTTTGAATGCTATTGCCGCGAATGCCGCTACATCTCTGGCGGTGGGCCTGTGATGGGCTTTGCCGTGATGAACGAAAGCTTTGAAATCACCAAGGGCGCGGTCAAGGGCTTTGCGCGCAGCGACATTGAAGGCGCCGTCACGCGCCAGTTCTGCCCCGATTGCGGCACGCAACTGTTTACCCGCGCGCCGAGTTTTCCGCAGGGCATCATCATCAAGGCAGGCAGCCTCGATAATGAGGCTGATTTCCCCGGGCCGGAATTCGCCGCCTTCTCATGCGACGCGCGGCCCTGGCACCGCTTGCCGACCGAACTGCCGGTTCATGCAAGATGGGCGGGCTGACCATGTCGGGCCGAAAGCCGCTTTCCTTCTGGGAAGATGCCATCGGCTCCTGCACGCTCACCTTCTGCGGCATTATTGGCGCGATCTGGCTACTGGGGAAAACGTTGCAGCTGTTCGGCCTCATCGAATGAACCGGCTACTCGCGCATCTGGCTTGCTGATTGGACAGTGCGGGCCTATCGGCTTCGCATCTTGGATAATGCCGCATTGCTAGCGTGGATGGTGTCGCTTGAGTTCGAAACAGATTTTGGTTGGACTTGCCGGTAGCGTGGCCTGCTTGGCTGCATGTTCAACCCTTGCCCAAGCACAAATGGCAGAGCCCATCATTGTCACCGGCACTGCCCTGCCCGCGCCGTTGAGCGATGACGCCTATAGCATCGTCACGCTAAGCGAGGACCGACTGGATAGCACCGCCTCCGGACGGATCGAAGATGCGCTGCGTGACGTGGCGGGGCTCCAGCAGTTCCGGCGCACCGATGCGCGCTCCGCCAACGCGACCAGTCAGGGGGCCACGTTGCGTGGGCTGGGGGGCAACGCCTCCTCGCGCGCGCTGCTGGTGCTCGATGGCGTGCCGCAGAGCGACCCGTTTGGCGGCTGGGTGACATGGCCAGCCTTCTCCACGATCCGGCTCGATGAAGTTCGGGTCACCCGTGGCGGCGGTTCCGGGGCTTATGGCTCAGGCGCGCTTTCAGGTACGATCGAGATGGAGAGCGGAACCCGCGCAAACGGGCTTTCCGGCAATCTATCCTATGGCAGCCGCAACGCGGTGGAGGCCAATGCGCTGCTGGGCGGCAAGCTGGGCAGCGGCCACGGCTTTATCACCGCCAGCTACGCGCGCGGCGATGGCTTCATTCCAATTGTGAAAGGGCAGCGCGGCACAGCAGACATTGCCGCCCCCTATGAGCAAGCGAGCCTAGCCGCACGCGGCGTCGTTCGGGTGGGGGATGACACTGAACTGCAAGCCTCCATTCTGGGCTTCACCGACCGGCGGACGCGCGGCACCATCCTGTCGGGCAATGGAGGTGATGGAGCCGATGCCAGCCTTCGCCTTGTGCATGATGCAGGCTATAGCCGTTGGGACTATGAGGCGTTGGTCTATCTCCAGCTCCGCAAATTCCAGAGCCGCTTCACCAGCATCAATGCCGCGCGCGACACGGTGACGCAAAGCGTCGATCAGCATAATGTGCCCTCCACCGGCATGGGTGCCCGCTTTGAGATGCGGCCGCCGCTCGGTTCCGCCATGGAAATGCGGCTTGGCGGGGACTGGCGGCGCACCACGGGCACAACCAATGAACTCTTCACCTATGTGGCGGGCAGCCCCACCCGCGCGCGTGAGGCGGGTGGGCAGAGCGAAACGCTGGGCGGCTTTGCGGAATTGAGCGGGAGTGCAGGCCTGTTCGATCTGACCGCCAGCGGTCGCGTCGACCATTGGTGGCTCCGCAACGGACGCCTGATCGAACGCACCATCGCCACCGGAGCTCTGATCCGCAATGAAATCGCGCCGGACCGAAGCGGGACAGAGTGGACAGGCCGCGCCGGGGCCTCTGTCCGTTTGCCGGGCCATGTGAAGCTGCGCAGTGCTGCCTATCTCGGCTGGCGACTGCCGACGCTCAATGAACTCTACCGCCCGTTCCGCGTTGGCGCGGATGCGACTGCCGCCAATCCGGCGCTCAAGCCGGAGCGCATGAAGGGCGCAGAACTGGGCCTTTCATGGTGGTCTTATCTGGGTGGGCCGACGATCCCGTCCATGCCAGAATCGAGTGGCGCTGCGGAAGAGGTCAGCAGGCCCAGAATCCAGTTCGGAGCCACCATCTTTGCCAACCGGCTGACCGATGCCATCGGCAATGTTACGCTGGGCAGTGGCCCCGGCACCTTTCCGGGCGTGGGCTTTGTGGGCGCAGGCGGGGCCTATCGCCAGCGCCTCAATCTCGACGCCATCAATGCGCGCGGGGTGGAACTGGATCTCGGCTTCACGGCAGGTCCGTGGCACGCAGCCGCCAGCTATGCTTATACCCATGCCCGCGTCCGTGCGGACGGCGCGGCACTACCCCTCAACGGCTTGATCCCCGCGCAGGTTCCTTCGCACATGGCGAGTGCGACTTTGGGCTGGAAGGGGCTCTCAGCAACGGCCCGTTATGTTGCAGCGCAATATGAAGATGATGGGAACAGCCGCAAACTACGCAACGCGCTGACATTTGATGCGGTCGCAGAATGGCCGCTGCGTAATAATATTGCGCTGATGCTGCGCGGAGAAAATCTCACCAACGCGCGCATAGAAGCCGCAATCAGCGGCGCAGGCGTGATCGAGCGCGCCTCACCGCGCACGCTCTGGATTGGCCTGAAACTTAACGGAAAGTAAAAAAGAAAAGGCCCGCAGGGGGTTACCCGCGAGCCTTTTCCGTTTGAATGGAAAGCAGGCGTGCTGATCAGGCGCCGAGCAGGAAGGCGAACATGATCGCCTGCATGCCGAGGGCGACTGCAACGCTTGCCGTGCGAACGATGGTGACCATCGATGTGCTCCTCTTTCAGTTCAAGGAAACGGACCGTCCGTTTCGAAGAGCAATCTATGCTGCATGTGCGAAATCTTCAAACGCAGAGCGTGCAATCATAATTGCACAAAATGCAACCGCATGACAGTTTGGTTGCAGTAGTTAAAACAACACTAATTTACATGGGTTTCAGTAAGGAATTCCGCGACGTCCTTAGCGGACTGATCGGCCACCTCCTCCATGGGGACATGGCCTGCACGGGGATAGATGATCAGCCGTGATCCGGGCAGCGCCTGCTGGAACCAGCGGGCAGAGGCCACGGGGACGAGGTTGTCTTCCTGCCCCCACAGGATCAGCGTAGGCGCCTTGATGGTGGCGAGTTGTTCGCGGGAGGCCGGGTGGTTGTTATGCGCCAGCGCAAAGCGGCGCATCGTCGCTTCACGGTTGCCGGGATAGCGGTTCAACTCCCAATAGCGATCAATCATGGTCGGGGTGACCTGCGCCGGATCATAGAGGGTGGTCTTCAGGCTCGATTCGAACATGGCGCGTGGCGCGATCCATTTCATCAGTGAGCGCGCACCGGGCATTCGCGCCAGCCGGAAGCCAATGGGGGCCTTGCGCGCCTTCCATTCGGGCGCTCCGGCGGCATCGACCAGGATCAGTGCAGACGTCCGATCCGGATGCGCCAGTGCAAACATCCAGGCGGTGCCTCCGCCCATCGAATTGCCCGCAATCGCCGCGCGCTTGATCCCCAGCCGATCCATCACGCCTGCCACAGTCTCCACAAACACTGGATAATCATACACGCCGCCGGGGTGCGCACCGGTCAAGCCGTGCCCCGGCAGATCGAGCGAAATGATGCGATACCACCCGCCCAGCCGCGCCACCCAAGGCTCCCAGGTGTGGAGCGAGGCGTTTGAGCCGTGGATGAGGACCAGTGGCTCACCATCGCGCTTGCCCTCATCGCGGACATGCACAGTCAGCCCCGGTTGCAGCGTCAGAAATTGCGATGATGCGCTCGCATATTTGGCGCGCATCTCGCCGGGATCGGTATCGGGTGCATAGCCATACACGCCAAAGCCGATGATGATCAGCAACAGTCCGATCACCACCCATTTCATGGTCCGCATCCCCCGCCTCCTCAGCCAATCCTGTTTGGGTGGAAGAGTGAGCACGTCCTCACTGGGATGCAAGGGGTAGTTAGCCGCCAAACACCCGCGCGAAGATCGTATCAACGTGCTTCAGGTGATAGCCGAGATCGAACTTGTCTTCGATTTCCTGAGGCGAGAGCGCCTTGGCCACATCCGGATCGGCCTTGAGCAGTTCGAGCAGTGAGAGTTGCCCGTCCGATTCCCAAACCTTCATCGCGTTGCGTTGAACCAGCACATAACTGTCCTCACGGCTCACGCCTGCCTGTGTGAGCGCCAGCAGCACGCGCTGCGAATGGACAAGGCCGCCCATCTTGTTGAGGTTCTTCTCCATCCGCTCCGGATAGACGAGCAATTTGTCCACCACCCCGGTCAGCCGGGCGAGCGCGAAATCAAGCGTGATGGTGGCATCGGGGCCGATATAGCGTTCGACCGAAGAATGGCTGATGTCCCGCTCATGCCACAGCGCGACATTTTCCATCGCGGGAATGCTGGCGCTGCGCACCATGCGGGCGAGACCGGTGAGATTTTCAGTCAGAACCGGATTGCGCTTGTGCGGCATGGCGGACGAGCCCTTCTGGCCGGGCGAGAAATATTCCTCTGCCTCCAGCACTTCGGTGCGCTGCAAGTGGCGGATCTCAACCGCCAGCCGCTCGACCGAAGAGGCGATCACGCCCAGCGTGGCGAAGAACATGGCATGACGATCACGCGGGATGATCTGGGTCGAAACCGGCTCGACCGAAAGCCCCAGCTTGGCCGCAACATGCTCTTCAACCGAAGGATCGATATTGGCAAAGGTGCCCACCGCACCCGAAATCGCGCAGGTCGCAACATCGGCGCGCGCAGCGAGCAAACGGACCTTGCAGCGCGAAAATTCGGCATGGGCTTCCGCCATTTTGAGGCCAAACGTCACGGGTTCGGCATGGATGCCATGCGACCGGCCGATGCACGGCGTCATCTTATGCTCGTAGGCGCGGCGCTTGATCGCTTCGAGCAGCGCATCAAGATCAGCGAGCAGAATGTCGGACGCGCGGGCGAGCTGCACGGCAAGGCAAGTGTCAAGCACGTCCGAGCTGGTCATGCCCTGATGCATGAAGCGCGCTTCATCGCCCACTTGCTCCGCCACCCAGGTGAGGAAGGCGATCACATCATGCTTGGTTACCGCTTCGATGGCGTCGATGGCTGCCACGTCGATCGACGGATTGGTTGCCCACCACGCCCAGAGCGCGTCGGCTGCGGACTTCGGGACCACGCCCAGCCCGGCCAGCGCCTCGGTGGCGTGCGCTTCGATTTCGAACCAGATTTTGAAACGCGTTTCCGGATCCCAGATTTTCACCATGTCGGGGCGGGCATAACGGGGGATCATCGGCACATCCTCTTGAAGCGTGTGAGTCGCGCAGCGCGCGGAAGTTGCCGCGCCGTTACCAGCACCGCACCGTTCGTGTCGAGCACAGTCGAGACACTGCCTTGATGTCGGGAGACCCTATCGCGACTTCGGCGCGACCGGCGCGGGTGCGGGCGGCGCCCCCGGCTGCTGCGTGGCAATCGTTGCGGGCGCAATCGAAACGCCGAACAGACGCCAGCGGCCATTGATCCATTGAAAATAGAGATCAAAGGCAATTGCTGTGGGGCGCAGGCCAAACATACCTCTCACCCGCAACAATCCGGGCTGCTCCAGCCGGGGCGGCATGCTGTAGGAGGGGGCGAGCAACAATGTGTTGGAGAGGTCAACGCCACTCTGTCGCAGTGATGCGAAAATCTGGGTGAGCTTGGCGGGATCATTCGCCATCTGGAAACCGGGTGCCGCCAGATCGCGCAGCACCGAATAGTTTCCGGAAAGGTTGGCGTGATCGACCGCCGCCATCGTCGTCCAGATCAGCTTGGACATTTCCAGTTCGTCGGGCACAGGCACCGATGACGTGGGCACAGCCTGCTGCGCAAGAATAGGCGCGGGCGCACCGCCGAGCGCAGCCAGTGCAAGAAGGAAAGGCAATCCGGCTTTCATACTCGGTCTCCGCAACAAACCTCATCGCTGAGTAACAGGGCGAATCAGACGCGCGCAACAGTGTCGTGCTCGGCTTGACTGGATTTGAATTCAGGGAAAAATGGCAGGAGTGCACGGACTCGAACCGTGGGCCCTCGGTTTTGGAGACCGATGCTCTACCAACTGAGCTACACTCCTGCAGGATGGCGGAGCCCCTAACCGAGCCTGTGCGCGAGCGCAAGGCCGGTGGGGGATATTTCCCCCTTCAAAGGAAACAGGCCGGGCATCACACCCGGCCTGTTCGCCATGGACTTGACCTGTCCGATCAGAACTCGCCGGAAATGCCCACGCGGGCTGCCGTGTTCTTGCCGCCCGAATGAGAGACACCCACGGTCAGCGCGATCGGGTTGGCTCCGTCAAAGCGGTGCGCCAGCGCAGCACCAAACGCCTGTTCACCCCGGAAGGTGGAGACGTTCGCGGAATAGCTGGTCTTGCCCGCTTCAGACGGCATCGCCGCCGGAGCCAGCGCGACCGCCGCCGCAATGCCCTGACGCGCTTCCTTGCGGTTGTGCTGGATCAGGTTGGTCAGGTTGGTCTGACCCGCCTGCAACGCGGTAATCTGGCTGCCCTGCACCGTATTCACCGTCTCCACGGCAGACAGGCGCGTGTCCTGAGTGGTGTTGACGGTTTCAATGGCGCCCAAACGAGCGTCCTGCGTGGCGTTGAGCGCCTGAATGGCGGCAATCGCGGGACGGATCGTCGTATCGCGGCCCACAGTGCCCGTGGCGTCCACCGTCATCAGGTCAGTCGCGCCAACTTGCGCTGCCGTGCTGGCCGCCATGTCACCCACGGTGACCGAAGAGCCTGCACCGCCCAGCATGACCTGATTGGTGCGGGTGGTTGCAGCGGCAAAACCCAGCGCCGTGGACGCTTCAAATGCTGCGTTGGCCCCATTACCCAGAGCGACAGCATTCGCACCAGCCGCGCTCGACCGATTACCGACGGCCGTGGAACCTGCTCCTGCCGCATTGGCATTGTCACCAAAGGCCGAGGCATTGGCCCCAGTCGCCTTGGATTGGCGACCGGCCGCGACAGAGAGGTTACCAGAGGCGCTCGCCTGCCAGCCAAAGGCCTGCGCGCCGCGCCCGGAGGCGACCGATTCACCGCCGACAGCGGTCGAATGGAAGCCCGATGCCGTCGCCTGATCGCCCATGGCTACCGCATCTTCATCTGAAGCAACCGCTCGGTTGCCGATGGCGACAGACGTCCCAAGCGACGCCGCGTTGGTGCTGGCCGTCGTGGCACGCTGGCCGATGGCGACCGAGGAGGTGGCACTGCCGACCGTATTCGCCCCAAGTGCCACTGCGCCCGCTCCACTGGCCGACGCTGAATTGCCGACGGCTGTCGCGAGCCTTCCGCTGGCGGTCGTGAAATTGCCCAATGCGCTGGCCCCGTCAGCGCTGGCATTGGCCACATTGCCAAAAGCTGCCGATTGGAGTCCACTCGCTTGCGCCGAGGCACCGACTGCGGTGGCAGCGAGGCCCGTCGACGCCGACGATTCGCCGATGGAGACAGCGTAAGCATTGGTCGCCTGAGCATTGAAGCCCTGAGCGATAGCGCGGAAGCCCGATGCGTTGGTTGACTGACCCAAGGCGACTGAAGCGACGCCGCCCGCATCAGCCGCATTGCCCACGGCGACTGCACCATCTCCCTGCGCAATCGCGCTGCTGCCAGCCGCAAGCGATTGGACGCCGGCGGCCGTGCTGCGCAGGCCGACAGTGGTTGCTTCACTCCCGGACGCTATTGCGCCATAGCCCAATGCCGTTGCTGCAAAGCCGGAAGCGTTGGCGAAACCGCCAAAGCTGCTGGAGCCTACACCGCTCGCCTGAGTTGACGTGCCGACGGCGATGGATTGTACGGCAGTGGCCGATGCGAAGCTGCCCACCCCGAGGGCCGCAGTTCCTGAGGCCGTCGTCGCGGTACCGATGGCGATGGACTGGGTTCCCGAAGCCGATGAGAATCCGCCCAAAACGACCGAATCTTCACCTGAAGCAGAAGCGTAAGTGCCAATTGCGATAGCCTGCGTATTGACAGCACTGGCCAAACCAACGGCGACGGAACTGTCACCAGACGCAAACGAGCCCCCGCCCAACGCTGTGGCCCCTCCGGCACTGGCCGTCGACGTAGCGCCAATCGCCGTACCACCTACCACTGTGGCCAGTGCGCCATTGCCCACAGCCGTCGTGTTGTCCGCGGTCGCCCGGCTGTTGCCACCCACCGCAATCGCGCCCAGCCCGCGCCCTTGCGCATCATTGCCGACGCCCAGCGCAGAGATGCCGATGGCGAAGGAGGTGTTGCCAACCGCAATTGCACCCGTCCCCGTGGCTGTATTGTCTTTACCCACGGCAACTGAGCCAGTGCCGGTCGCATTGTTGGGGTCACCGATAGCAACAGAACCATCCCCAGAGGCCGTATTCTGATCGCCAATCGCTACACCCTTGCCTGCCAGCACCTGCGAATTGCCGATGATCACCTGATCCCCATTGGGCCCGGTGCTGACCACCGACGCAATCGCGGCATCAAGCTGGCGCTTGTTCACAGCATCGGTGGGGGCGACGCCATCGGCCAGATCATGAATCTGGGTGTTATGCAGATAGGTGGCGGTATAGACATCCAGATAGTCGGTGTATGTTTCCGCAGCGTCCATGATGTAGGTATCCACCACGTTCGCATCGACAGTTTCCGCATCGACGATGTCAGTCGCAACCAACGCGGTGGCGATTCTGGGCGTGATGAGGCCCGTCTCATCAAGGATCGTCTTGATGGTCGGCGTTGCTTCCAAAGTCAGTGCGAACGGACTGACAAAGCTGTTGCCGTCAATCGTGCTGGTCAGAGTGCCGGTTTTCAGAGAGGCTTTCCCCGCCATGGTGCCGAAGACGAGCGGCCCTGTTCCGCTTCCTCCCGTCTTGAAACGGCCCGTCAATGCCACGCTGTCATTGACGACATTCGTGGGGTCCGCGGCTTCTAGCGTGACAAAGCCGTCTTCCCCATTCGGCCCTGTAAATTCCTGATTGATCGCGCTGACATTGATCGCGCGCACATTGGCACTGTTGATGGTGTAGCTTGTTCCCGGGTTCCCGATATAGTGGCTGCCAAGGGTCGAGGTGGCGTCATACACAAAGTCATAGTCGGTCTGGAGATCGACCGAGACGCCATCGACGATCGACTGCGGCAGCAATCCAGACGCTGACTCGATTGAGTTTTGCAGGCGCAAACCTTCAATCTGAAGCTCGCCATCAAACTGAACATTCCCTTGAAGGACAACGCGCGTGCCGCCGGGGCCGTCTGGCATGATCGCCGGAGGCGTGTTGGTCTGAACGCGGGTGCCCTTCACTTCTGTGGTGCAATTGGACACGTTGAACGAGTTGGTGAACGGCGCAGGCCCTGTGAGCGGGCAACGGTCACTCAGCGGCAGCTGATCGGTCAACTGCGCTTGGGCCTGACTGCTCATTGCGAGCGCCAGTGCAGATGCTGTGGCTAGGATGTGGGTATTTTTCATGATTATCCCCTCTTCTTGGAAAAAATTGCCCTGTTGCGTCATGGAAGGTCCGGGCCGGATGTCTGTCTTCAGGCAGGAAGTGCAACTTTGGCTCTTTTGACGCAGCGAACGGCGCGTCGCTCAAAAGCGCACGCGGCAAACGTCAAGACAGGTTCATGAGACATGCAAGCACTTTCAGCCATCAGGCTTCTTCCAATAGTTGCGATTGCAGCGATTGCCGCAAACCAATCAAATTTGGACCCGACGCCTGATCTAACGCAGTGCTTTTGCCGGATTCTTCGGGCCGCTCCCCCTTTAAGTCAAGATGGAATTGGCCTGAAGCAGGCGGGTGCCACACAATGAGCGCCCTTTGCCATCTGCCCCCTTGCAGCGCGGCGATCAGGCGCTAAAAGCGAGTCGAAAGAGCCTTACGGGCCAGTTGGGGGAAACATCCGATGGCAGAGGCCGGCGCGGACGACACAATCAATATCAAGCGCGACCGGCTCGTCATTGTGGCATCATCACTCGGAACCGTTTTCGAGTGGTATGATTTTTTCATCTACGGCATTCTCGGCGCGCTGATCGGGAAGTTGTTTTTCCCATCAGACAATCCCACCGCCGCCATGCTGTCCAGCCTTGCCGTGTTTGGCGCAGGCTTTGGCGTGCGTCCACTCGGTGCCATCGTGTTCGGCTATCTGGGGGACAAGATTGGGCGGAAATATACGTTCCTCGTCACCATCTCGCTGATGGGCGGTGCGACGGCGGCCATTGGTTTCCTGCCAACCTTCGCCAGTTGGGGCGTGGGTGCTGCGGCGGCCCTGCTGGTGTTGCGGTGTCTGCAAGGTTTGGCACTTGGCGGTGAATATGGCGGGGCCGCGATCTACGTTGCGGAGCACGCTCCGGCGCACAAGCGCGGGCAGTATACCAGCTGGATTCAGGCTTCAGTGGCGGGCGGCTTCCTGCTCGCGGTCATCGTGGTCCTGACCACGCGGTCGAGCATGACGACCGAAGCGTTCGAGGATTGGGGCTGGCGCGTGCCCTTCATCGTCTCGCTGCTGCTGCTCGGCATTTCGCTCTACATCCGCATGATGTTGGCGGAGAGCCCGGTGTTCAAGGCGATGAAGGAAGCGGGCACGACCTCACACAACCCGTTCGTCGAGAGCTTTCAGTATCCGGGCAATGTCGGGCGCATCTTCGTGGCCCTGTTTGGCGTCGCGGCGGGGCTGACGGTGATTTACTACACGTCGCAATTCGGCACGCTTTACTTCCTCACCGGCACGGCCCGCGTGCCTGAAACCGATACGCTGATGTATATGGCGGTGGGTGCGCTGCTCGCGGCTCCACTCTACGTTGGTGCAGGCTGGCTGTCTGACCATTATGGCCGCAAGCAGCTGCTGCTGATCGGCTATGCGCTCTCGATCCTTCTCACCTTCCCGCTGTTTCATTTGATGGCAGATGCGGCCAACCCGGCGCTCGCCAAGGCGACGGCCTCCGCCCCGGTAACGCTGGAAACGCCGCCCTGCGAATTCAGCATATTCTCGCCCAAGCAAGAGACGGAATGCGCCAAGGCGCTCAACTTTCTCTCCAAGCGCGGCATCAGCTACACCAAGGAAGACGGCACAGCGCTGGTGCTCAAGGTGGGCGAAGCCGACGTGATGGGCTTTGATGACAAGGCTTATGTCGCCGCGCTCGAAGCGGCCGGCTATCCCGACAAGTCGGACCCGGCGCAACGCAAACCGCTGCTCATCATCCTTGCTGTCGCCGCCCTCGTGGCGCTCTCCGCCATGACTTATGGACAGGTCGCCGCGATTCTGGTCGAGATGTTCCCGGCGCGCATCCGCTACACCTCCATGTCGATCCCTTACCATATCGGCACCGGCTATTTCGGCGGCTTCCTGCCCTTCATCTCGCAGCTGATCGTGGTCAAAACGGGCGGGGCGTTCATGGGCCTGTGGTATACAGTCGGCGTGGTGACGATGGCCTTCATCGTCTCGGCCATCTGGCTGCCCAAGGACTATGGGCAGGATCTGCATGATGGCTCCGAACCTCCCACAGACACCAACGCGCTCCAGAGCGTGGCAAAGATAAAATAGGCTGAGATCGCGTGCAAATGCCGCACTCTGGCTCAGGCCGGAGCGCATACATGACGAATCAAAGGCCCGCCTACAGCCCCCGCACCACCTTCACCGCCACGCCCATCCACGCCGGATCATCCACCACCTGCTGCTTGGCCCCTGCCCCCAGTGGCAGGATGTGAAGCCTTGATCCTTCTCGCCCGATCAATCGCCCAAAGATGAAGCGGCCCGCCGGGCGCGGCAGCAGCACGTCGCGGTTGAGCGCGGTGGCAAAGGCGTCAGGCGCGATGCGGTCACACCAGATTTCGTCGCCTGCGCGATATTCACCCATGCTGCATTCCACGATCAGCGCCACTGCCCCGGCATCAGGACGCGGCGCAGCCACGGCGAGCGGATGGCGCGGCGCATGGACACCATCTGCCTGCACCAGCGCGGCGACGGGCAAGTCTGGCCCCTGCGGCAGCTGAACCAGATCGGCCCCTTCCACACCCAAGGCCTTGGCAATCCGGTTCAGCCACACGACCGAGACGGTGCGCGTGCCCGTTTCCAGCCGCCCGATCGTCTGCGCGGTGGTGGGCGGATCGCAGCGTTCGGCCACATCGGCAAGCGTCAGCCCCTTGGCGCGGCGCACTTCACGAATGGCGGTGATCATCGGCAAGCTCCTGCATTGTCATGCAAATAGGATAATTCATAACCCCTTTGGTGATTTTTCTTTGAATCAAGCGTGACGCTATGGCAAGCGAAATAACTAGAACAAAGGAGAAACATCTTGATTCGCCCGATGCTTGCCGAACGCCCTCTGCCCCGCGATGCCGCCCTGCCTGCTGATCGCCGCCGTGCGCGCAGCGTGACTTTGAACCTTGCCGAATCCCCGCTCAGCTGGCTGATGGCGCGTGGGCTCGTGACGCCGCGCCAGTTTGCTGCGGGCGAACAATTGCGCGAGGATTATGAACGTGGCGGGCTCTCCCCCTCCGTCACGATGCGCTGGGATGCCGCGCCCTCTGGCCAGCGGCGCGGCGGCGGCGGGCGTGATCCGGCGGCAGCAACGCTGGGCATGATCAGCGCCAAGCAGCGCTTTGACGCCGCAATCGCCGCTGCCGGGCCAGGCCTGTCTGACATTTTGTGGCGCGTGGTGTGCGCAGGCGACGCGATGCCGGTCGCGGAAAAGGCACTGGGCTGGCCCGCCCGCTCCGGTCGGCTCGTCCTCGGCCTCGCGCTCGACCGGGTGGCGGATCATTATCGCCTGCGGTGAGCCCCCAATTGCCCGCCCCACCAATTTCCCCCATAAGCTGCCCTCCATGACACACCCAACCCTGTCCCCTGCCCGCCTTGCCAATTGGCTGTTCGGCGTTGCCGCGCTCGTCTTTGCCATCGTGGTAGTGGGTGGCATTACGCGGCTCACCGAATCGGGCCTCTCCATCACCGAATGGAAACCGATTTCGGGCGCGCTGCCGCCGATGAGCGATGCGGCATGGGCGGATGCCTTCTCCAAATATCAGCAGATCCCCGAATATCAGCAGATCAACAAGGGGCTCGGCATGGGGCTCGCGGAGTTCAAGTTCATCTTCTTCTGGGAATGGGTCCACCGCCTGCTCGGCCGCGTGATCGGGCTGGCGCTGGTGCTGCCTTGGGCATGGCTGGCGCTGCGCCGCCGCCTGCCGGAGGGCTATACGCTGCGCATCTTCGCGCTCGCTGCGCTGGTGGGTCTGCAAGGCGCTCTAGGCTGGTGGATGGTGGCTTCGGGGCTGGAGGTGCGCACCGATGTGAGCCATTATCGCCTCGCGGCGCATTTGCTCACCGCGCTGTTCATTTTCGCTGGGCTGATCTGGACCGCTCTCGATCTGCGCGCACTGGCGCGTGACCCCGGCGCACAGCCTGCGCGGATGACGGGCTTTGGCTGGATCGTCGCGGCGGCGCTGGCGCTGCAACTGCTGTTCGGCGCCTACACAGCCGGCCTCAACGCCGGGCAGGTGGCCGCAACATGGCCGAGCATGAACGGGCATTTCGTACCCGAAGGCATCAACTGGAGCGCGGGCGTGCTGACGGCGCTGGGCAATGATCCCTTCCTCATCCACTTCATCCACCGCTGGTGGGCATGGGTGGTGGTACTGATGCTGGTGATCCTCGCGCGCAAAATCCGCCAGAGTGACCGCCGCGCTTCAATCGCCATTCATTCGGCGTTCGGCACCCAGATCATCCTCGGCATCGCCACCGTCTGGACCGGCGTAGCCCTCTGGCTCGCCGTGCTGCATCAGGCCGTGGGTGCGCTGGTGGTGGCGAGCACGGTGTGGGGGTTGTGGGCGCTGGGGCGGAGGGGGTGAGACTGGGTCTTGCCCTGAAATTCAGCGGACTGGCCTGTCTGCTGGCCGCACAACCCGTCTTTGCGGCCCAGCCACCTGCCCCAACACCCGATGTGGCTCAGCCGACTTCCACATTCATCCCCTTCGCGCCGCCGCTCGGTCAGGTCATTCGATACAAGGTCATCAAGACCGTCACCCGCACCGGCATTCCGGAGCGGCGGTTTGAATCGATACAGTCGATTCGCTTTGAAAAGCGTAAGGGCCAGATCGAAATGCACTGGCAGGCCGATGATGTAACGAACGCATCGGCGGCCCCGCTTGATCCCATTGCGCGCATCTTTTCCGAACCTGCGCCCGTTCCACTGGTGTTTGCGATCAACACAGCTGGAGACATTGGGCGCATTCTGGACTGGGAGCGTCAGAAGGAGCATCTGAAGAAGGCGCACGAGGCGATGTTCTCCGCCCATTTGAAAACTCAGGTTCCAGCCGAACGCCCCCTGCTTCTGAGAATGATGACCGGTGTTTCCAACCAGATTCTGGACGCCGGGCCAGACAAGGCCGGTCAGGTTTTGATAGCGGACCTGCTAGCCGCCTTCGGCAATGCAGGGCAGACTGTAAGTCTGGGTGAGAGCGTTGAAGGAAGCGTGCAGGATATGGGTCCGGTCTCAAACACCCCTATCACCTTGCGCGTCAAAATCTCTGTCACGGCTCTATCACCAACAGAAGTAACCTTCACAAAGGAACGCAAAGCCGACCCTAATGGGCTGGAGAAAATGGTCAACGAGGGACTTGAGCCGATTCTGCGGGCCGTTCCACCCGAACAAAGAGGAGAGGATTACAAGCAACTCTTCGCCAAAACGACGCTCTCTGTGGAAACAAGCGACCAGACGGTGGTTACGCTTGATCGCGCCTCCGGCATGCCGCTCAAGCTAGAGCGCCAGAAGACGACGGCAGCGATGGGCAAGGTTCAGACCGAAAAGTTGAGCATTGAACGTGTTAGCGCAAGCAGGATGGTAAAATAATACCCGTTTCCAACCACCCGCTTTTCCTTGACTTATCGCCCATCCGGTGCAAAAGGCGCGCCATCGGTGCCGCCCTGTGGGGTGGCTCCTTTTCGTTTTGGGCAATCAAGAGGGATACAGGACCATGAAGGTCATCACCCGCTCGACCCGGTCGATCAAGCCGACCGAAGTCGAAAAGCAATGGCATCTGATTGATGCTGACGGACTGGTCGTTGGCCGCGTCGCGTCGATCATCGCCAACATTCTGCGTGGCAAGCACAAGCCGAGCTACACCCCGCACGTCGATTGCGGTGACAATGTCATCG
>CALMZE010000081.1 GCA_937870585.1 uncultured Sphingomonadales bacterium
CCCCCCCGTGCTCCCGGGAGGGGGGGGCTTTTCGTCTGCCCTGAACGGGGGAGGGTCGTCGGGCCAGAAGGGGCTTACCTGTCAAAGGCAAAGCGCATGGCGAAGGTATCCACGCCATATTTGCGATCATTGATTGCAGCGGTGGACGTGGGCTTGACGATGGACGCGAAGGGCCCGCCTTCCACGGCTGAATGGGCATATTGTGCCGTGACACGAACATAGTCGATCGGCTGCCATACGAGGCTGGCAAGATAGCCATTCTGCGTGCCGCCGCGCGCCAGACTGGTGCCTGTGCCGCCGGAGTAGAGGGCCTTGTCCGCCAGATCGAGGTGATCATAGCGCAGTGCCACACCGAACGCACCCATGCCGCCCTTGTCAAAGCCGTTCAGGGGCTTGGTGCGATCCCATTCACCCTTCTTGTAGCCGCGCGTTTCGCCCGTCAGCCAATAGCCGACTTCAGCATAATAGCTCTTGAAGCTGGGATCTTCGAGCAGGCGGTTGGTCGTGCCGGGCACGCCGCCGGTGGGCAGCACATCCGTGGGCGCAAAGGTCTTGGCTTTCACGAACTGCGCTTCACCGCCAACCCAAAGCGGGCCGAAGATGCCGAACGCTTCCACACCGAACACATCGTCACCCTTGGCTGCAAAGCTGTTGGTATCGACAAAGCGTGTGCCGGTCGTCTGGAGGAACGGGCGGGCACGGTAACGGAAAGCCAGCGCCGTGTTCGAATATTCGCGGTGCTGATAGTTCACGCCAAAGTGAAGCTGGTTGGCACCCATCTTGGGCGCATAAACCGCACGGGCACCGAACAGCCACTCATCATTGTTGAGATCGCCGTTTATGCTGTCATTGAACAGGCCGGCCCGGATCAGCATATCTCCCTGATCATAGCCCAGCGCCAGACCAAGACGGCGGCCATGGCTGAAGGCGTCGTTCATCTGCGCCCGTTCAAGGAACATGATGTGGCGCGACGAGGTGATCTGCTCAAGGCTCTGGAAGGTCTCGAAATGACCCGCGCGGACCGAAAGCGGACCCTTGCCCTTATATTCGAGGAATACGTCTGCCCAGCTCACGGCGTTGCTGGCGAAATCGGCTTCGGCCTTATAGGCAAAGCCGCCCGGCAGCGTGCCTTCCACACCCAGACGGGCACGGCGGACACGGCTGTTAAAGCCCAGATCCTGCGTGGCGGAGATCGCGGTGGGGGTTGCACCCGGATCGTTCACATAGCCGACGTCATACATCAGGCGGCCACGGACCTTGAAGGCAAAGCCCTTATCCTTGTCTTCCCATTGCGGCGCGCCCTTCCACGACGGAGTCGCTTTGGGGAGGGCCTTTTTGAGATCGTCAAGCTGCGCCTGAAGCGAGGCGATCTGCGCTTCAAGCAGTTCGGAGCGCGCGTCGGAAGCCGACATATTGGCTTCTTCAGGCGCAACCGTCAGCAATGCGGGATCTTCGGGAGACGGCGCATCGGCGGGCGGTTCGGCTTCGGCGGGCGGCGGCGTTTGCGCGAAGGCAGACGGGGTGACACCCATCACGCTCGCCCAGAGCAGGATGCGAAACAGGCTGATGCGCTTGGGCGCTTTGCGATTGGTTTTCATGGTTTCGATCCTCACTTCAGGCCGCCGCCGCCCATGGGCGTCATGCTGGTGGCCATGCCTTGGTTGCGCTTGCGGATGCCATCGCCGAGCGGGACAAGGCCAAGGCGCTGGAGATAGCCGCCATTGCCAAATGTGCCTTCACGCACGAATTCCGCCGCATAAGCGCGGATGCCGGGAATGGCCTTCAAATGCGCATTCTTGACGTAGAAATACATCGGGCGGGAGCCGGGGTAGCGGAAGCTGCGGATGCTCTCGGTCGAGGGCATGACACCATTGAGCGACACCGGATTGAGCTTGCCGGGATTTTCCTCAACATAGGAATAGCCCATCACGCCAATCGTTCCGGGGTTGGCAGCAAGCTTCTGAACGATCAGATTGTCATTCTCGCCCTGCTCCACATAGGCGCCGTCGCTGCGGATTTTAGTGCAGATCTGATCATATTTGGCCGCATTGGTCTTGGCCATCGTGGCCATGCCGCCATTGCTGTTGCAGCCCGGCTTCATGATCAGTTCGTGCAGGCTGTCACGCGTGCCAGACGTGCCAGGAGGGCCGTAGACGCGGATCGCCACGGCGGGCAGCTTCGGATTGACATCCTTCCAGGTCTTCGCGGTCTGCGCCTTGCCAAAAGGGTTGGCGGCCAGTGCGGCATAAACGTCGCGCGTGGTCAGCGCCATCGCCTGCGAGCGTTCACCGGTTGCCAGAGCGAGACCATCAAGACCGATGGCGATTTCAGTGATCTGCGACACGCCGTTGGCCGCACAGGTGCGGAATTCGCTCGCCTTGATACGGCGCGAGGCGTTGGTAATGTCCGGATGATTGCCGCCGACGCCCGCGCAGAACAGCTTCATGCCGCCGCCCGTGCCAGTGGATTCGACGATCGGAGCCGGAACGCCCGGATTGGTGCGCGAAAAGCGTTCGGCGACCGCCTTGGAAAAGGGATAGACCGTGGATGAGCCCACGATCCGGATGTTGCGGCGCATCTGCGCCTGCGCCGGTGCGACCATCGCTCCGACAGCGATCAATGCAAGGGCCGCCCTTGTTGAGTTCTTCATTGTTGCCCCTTGGCTTCTGCGGGAAGCAAGCGGCCAATCCGCCTGTCCCGGTTGCCGCCAATAGGGATGATTCGGGTCGGCCCGGTGACAGTTGGATGACGCTTTGGTGACAGGGTGGGCTGCAACAAAACTGTCATCAAACCGTCGCGGGACTGTCATCGAAGCGACCTATCCTGTCGCCAGATTCGAAAAGCACAGGAAAGAAGACGCACGATGATTCCGATGAAAAACACGATCCTGATCGCAACCTCTGCGCTGGCCCTCAGCGCCTGCGGCGGGGGTTCAACGGGCGGCGCAGCGCGCGATCATATCCGTGTGGTTGGCTCCTCCACTGTCTATCCCTTTGCCAGCCTGATTGCTGAAAACACCGTGAAATCAGCGGGCATCAAGGCCCCGGTCATTGAATCGACCGGCACGGGCGCGGGGATGAAGCTGTTCTGCGCGGGCGTGGGCGTTTCCCACCCGGATATTGAAATGGCCTCTCGCCGGATGAAGGCCTCTGAGTATGAAGATTGTGCCAAGAATGGCGTGAAGGACGTCGTGGAAATCCAGATCGGTCTGGATGGCATCGCTTTTGCTGAAGCCTCGAACGGCCCGAACATGGCGCTGACGGTGACGGACATTTACAAGGCGCTGGCCGCCAACCCGTTCGGCAAGCCGAACACCGCCAAGACCTGGGCCGATGTGAACCCCGCGCTGCCTGCTGAACCGATCAGCGTTTATGGCCCGCCCTCCACCTCCGGCACGCGCGACGCGCTGGCGGAGCTGATCCTCACCAAGGGTTGCGAAAGCGATCCCGCGATGAAGGCTCTGAAAGACAGCGACAAGGACAAGCACAAGAAGCTGTGTACCGAAGTCCGCACCGATGGCGCCTATGTCGAGCAGGGTGAGAATGACAATCTGATCGTCCAGAAGATCGCCGCCAACCCCAAGGCGCTCGGCATTTTCGGCTTCTCCTTCCTTGAAGAGAATATGGACAAGCTGAAGGGCGTCACTGTGGGCGGCATCATGCCGACCTATCAGACCGTGTCTGACTTCACCTATCCCGGTGCGCGCCCGCTCTACATTTATGTGAAGGCGGCGCACCTGAAGTCGATCAAGGGCATGAACGAGTTTGCAGCGATGTTTGCCCAGAATTGGGGTCCGAATGGTCCGCTCAAGGCACGCGGCATGGTGGTTGCACCTGATGATGTCCGCGCGAAGAATGCGGAGATCGTGAAGAGCATGACTTCGCTCGATCCGTCCGGGCTGAAGTGAGGTTTCCGGCAAAAGACGCGTGAAAATTCCCATTCCACCGTTCGCCCTGAGCTTGTCGAAGGGCTGCCTTTCTCTGAACGCAGAGTCGCAAGGAAAGGACAGTGCTTCGACAAGCTCAGCACGAGCGGTGTTTGGATAGACGGATCGGTTTGACCTGACCATGTCCCCCAATATCCTCCTCCTCGTCTTGTTGGCGCTCGGTGCGCTGGGCTGGTTTGCCGGGCGGGCGAAGGCGCGTGCGCTCTATACGGGCAAGGGCTCGCTCCATTCGCTGCCCAGTCACCATGGCTGGCACCTCGCGCTCTGGATTCTCGTTCCCGCCCTCGCGGGTTGGCTGATTTGGAGCGCGGTTGAGCCCGGCCTTGTCCACACGGCCATCATGGCCTCTCCCGCCGCCGCGTCCTTGCCCGCGATGGATATGGAGCGCGATGCGATCCTCTCCGAAGCGTTCCAGCTCGCGTCTGACCCTTCTGCTGCGGCCTTTAACCCGGCTGCCGAAGGGCTGGTGGAGCCGATTCGCGCTGCAACGATGAAGTTCAGCCTGATTGGCGCGGCGCTGCTGGCTTTGCTTGCTTTTGCGGGCGGCGGCTTTGGCTATACGCGGATCAAGGCCGACTTCCCGGCGCGCACTCGTGTGGAACGGGCCGTGATGGCAGCCTTGCTCGCAGCCTCGCTGATGGCGATCCTCACCACCATCGGCATCATTGCCTCTCTGGTGTTTGAAACCGGGCTATTCTTCTCGCACGTCTCGCCGCTTGATTTCCTGACCGGTCTCCACTGGAGCCCGCAAGACGGGTCCGGCCCCGAGGTCTCCAAGACTTATGGCGCGGTCCCGCTCTTCTGGGGCACGATCTTCATTGGCGCGATCATCGCCATGATCGTGGCGATCCCGCTGGGGCTGATGAGCGCTATCTTCCTCACCCAATATGCCAGCGCGCGCGTCCGCACCTGGATGAAGCCGATGCTGGAAATCCTCGCGGGCATTCCCACGGTGGTTTACGGCTATTTCGCCGCGCTGACCGTGGCCCCGATGGTGCGTGATCTCGCTGAAAAGCTGGGGATGGAAAATCCCTCCACCGAAAGCGCGCTGGCGGCAGGCCTCGTCATGGGCATCATGATCATCCCCTTCGTCTCTTCGATGGCGGATGACAGCATTGCCGCAGTCCCTTCAGCGATGCGCGATGGCTCGCTCGCCATGGGGGCCACCAAGTCGGAAACGATCAAGAAGGTGCTGGTGCCCGCCGCGCTGCCCGGCATTGTGGCGGGCGTGATGCTGGCGATCAGCCGCGCCATTGGTGAAACGATGATCGTGGTGATGGCAGCAGGCGCTGCGGCCAACCTCTCTGCCAACCCCTTCGCCAGCATGACCACCGTCACCTACCAGATCGTGCAATTGCTCACCGGCGATCAGGAGTTTGACAGCGCCAAGACGCTCTCAGCCTTTGCCCTCGGCCTTGTGCTGTTCGTGGTCACGCTGGTTCTCAACATTATCGCGCTCCGTGTCGTGAAGCGCTTCCGGGAGGCTTATGAGTAACCCCCCTTCAGTCTGGCAATCGCCAGCCATGGCTGCGCGGCTCAAGGGCCGTTACGCCGCCGAACGCCGGTTTCGCGCCTTGGGCTTTGCCGCCATCGCGCTGTCGCTCGCTTTCCTTGCTTTCCTGCTCGTCACGATGCTGGCGAACGGGATTGGCGGGATCGACTGGGCATTCCTGACCGGCTCTGACTCAACCGAAGCCGCCAATGCGGGCATCTGGGGGGCGTTCAAGGGCTCCCTGCTCACCATGGGCGTCACGCTGGCGCTGTCCTTCCCGATGGGCGTGCTCGCGGCTGTCTATCTGGAAGAGTTCGCGCCGCGCAGCCGCTGGGTCGATTGGGTTGAAGTCTCTATCAACAACCTCGCCGCCGTGCCGTCGATCATCTTCGGCCTTCTGGGGCTTGCGGTGTTCATCAACTTCATGGGGATGCCGCGTTCGGCACCGCTCGTGGGCGGGATGACACTGGCGCTGATGACGATGCCGGTGATCGTCATTGCCGGGCGCAATGCGATCAAAGCGGTGCCGCCCTCCATCCGTGACGCGGCGCTCGCAGTCGGGGCCAGCCCCGTGCAGGCGGTGTTCCACCATGTTCTGCCGCTCGCGCTGCCGGGCATCTTGACGGGCACCATCATCGGCATGGCGCGTGCGCTGGGTGAAACCGCGCCGCTGCTGATGATCGGAATGCGCGCCTTCGTCTCCACGCCGCCGGGTAGCATCACCGATCCCTCAAGCGTGCTGCCGATGCAGATCTTCCTCTGGTCTGACGAGGTGGACTCAGCGTTCGTGCAGAACACGTCAGCCGCGATCCTGGTGCTGCTCGCCTTCCTCATCACGATGAATGGCATCGCCATTTATTTGCGCAACAAATTTGAAACCCGCTGGTAGGTCCATGACAGAAACACTCAAAATCTCGGCCCGCAACGTCAACGTCTTTTACGGCGCGAAGCAGGCCATCGACGATGTCTCGATCGACATCGCCACCGAACATGTGACGGCTTTCATCGGCCCGTCGGGCTGCGGGAAATCCACCTTTCTGCGCGCGCTCAACCGGATGAATGACACCATTCCCGGCTGTCGCGTGGAAGGCACCATCGCGCTGGATGGCGAGGATATTTACGGCAGCGGCATGGACGTGGTCCAGCTCCGCGCACGGGTGGGCATGGTGTTCCAGAAGCCCAACCCGTTCCCGAAGTCGATCTACGAAAATGTCGCTTATGGCCCGCGCATTCATGGACTGGCTCTGACCAAGGCCGATCTGGATGCCATCGTGGAAAAGTCCCTGCGCCGCGCCGGGCTGTGGGATGAAGTGAAGGACCGGCTGAACGAGGCGGGCACCGCGCTTTCCGGTGGGCAGCAGCAGCGGCTGTGCATTGCACGCGCCATCGCGGTCAGCCCCGAAGTGATCCTGATGGACGAGCCCTGCTCGGCGCTCGACCCCATTGCCACCGCGCGCATCGAGGAACTGATCGACGAGCTCAAGGGCCGCTACGCCATCGTGATCGTCACCCACTCGATGCAGCAGGCCGCGCGCGTTTCGCAGCGCACCGCCTTTTTCCACCTGGGGAAGATGGTCGAATACGGCAACACGCCGGACATCTTCACCAACCCCCGCGAAGAGCGGACCAAAGATTACATCACGGGCCGCTACGGCTGAGGAACACGGACATGGCTGAACATACAGTAAAATCCTTTGATGGCGAGATTGGCCAGCTGCGTGGCCTGATCGCTGAAATGGGCGGGCTGGCCGAAGTCGGCATCGCCAACGCCATCCGCGCGCTCATTGAGCATGACGAGGCGCTGGCGAAGAGCGTTGTCGAGGCGGATCACCGGCTCGATGCGCTTGAAGCTGAAGTGGACCGGCTGGCGGTGCGCACCATTGCTTTGCGCGCGCCCATGGCGGACGATCTGCGCGATGTGATTGCCGCGCTCAAGATTTCGGGCGTGATCGAACGCATTGGCGATTATGCGAAGAATATCGCCAAGCGCGTCGGCTCGATCGAGCGCCAGTCGCGCTTCGAACCGCTGACTCTCATCCCGGCGATGGGCGAGATTGCGCAGGGCATGGTGCATGATGTGCTCAATGCCTATGCCGCGCGCGATGCGCTGGCCGCGACCGAGATCATCAAGCGCGACGACAAGGTGGATAATTTCTACGATTCGATCTTCCGCAATCTTGTGGCGCACATGATGGAAAACCCTGCGACCATCAGCAGCGCTGCCCAGCTGCTATTCGTCGCGCGCAATCTCGAACGCATTGGCGATCATGCCACCAACGTCGCCGAAATGGTCTATTTCGCGGCAACCGGCCTCTATCATGCAGGCCGCGAAGCCATGACCGAAGGGGATGGAGCCCTCGCATGAAACCGCGCCTGCTCATCGTTGAGGATGATGCGTCACTCGCTGAATTGCTCAGCTGGACGGCAGAGGCAGAAGGCTATGCCGTGCAGGTGACGGGCGATGGCGAAGAGGCGCTGCTGATGGTGCGTGAGCAGGCCCCCGATCTGATCCTGCTCGACTGGATGATCGAGCATGTGCCTGGCATTGAAGTCTGCCGCCAACTGCGCCGCGCACCCGAAACGCGCAACATTCCTGTCATCATGCTCACCGCGCGCGGCGAGGAGGAAGACAAGGTGCGCGGGCTGAAAACCGGCGCGGACGATTATGTCACCAAGCCATTCTCTCCGCGCGAACTGATGGCGCGGGTGGAAACATTGCTCCGCCGCAGCCGCCCTTCGGCAGGGGGCAACACGCTGACCTTTGCCGATCTGGAGCTGGACCCGGCGAGCCACAAGGTGAAGCGCGCGGGCCAGTCCATCCATTTGGGGCCGACCGAATACCGGCTGTTGATGCACTTCATGGAGCGCCCTATGCGCGTTCATAGCCGCGATCAATTGCTCGACGCGGTGTGGGGGATGGACAAGACCATCGACCTGCGCACAGTGGACGTGCATATCCGTCGCTTGCGGCAGGCAATCAATATAGAGGGCACACGCGATCTGATCCGCACGGTCCGATCGGCCGGCTATGCGCTCGATCAGGATCATCGCGGCTGAATTGGACGCTACGGCAGACGCCAGTCCGAATTTGCGTTGCAGTGCCAGCGGGCGCGGTGCATGGTGGTGATCCATTCTCAACAAGGCTGTGATCCTCTCCCCATAACTGATGCTTACCCCGCCATTCCCGATGAATTGCCTGCCTTGTTCCGCTCTTCAATGCGACGACTGGCGGCTTCGGTCTCGATTGTGGTGGCCAAGGGGGAGGATGGGCCAGTGGGAATGGCCGCAACGTCGATCACGTCACTCACGGTCGATCCCCCGGCGGTTCTGGTCTGCGTCAACCGCGCAACGAGCCTGCACGCCTTGCTGGTGCCCACAGCGCCGCTTTCAGTGAACCTGCTCTCCAAACATCAGCAAGATGTTTCCGCCGCGTTTGGTGGCGGTCTGCCGCGTGAAGAGCGCTTCAAAGTGGGTTCATGGGTCGCGGGTGAAAATGGCCTGCTGTCGCTGGGTGAAGCGCAGGCCAATCTGGAATGCGTGGTGGATGCGATGCTCGCTTATGGCACGCACAGCATCGTGATTGCCCGCGTGCTTCGCGCGAAAGTGAGCGAATCGGTCGCGCCGCTCATTTATCAGGATGGTGCCTATCTGTAGGGACAGGCTGTGACGTCATGGCGTCATGGTCAGGGTATCAGCACCGTCGCTCCGGTCGTTTTCCGGGCTTCCAGATCGATATGGGCCTGCTTGGCGTCAAACAGCGTATAGCGCTGGCCGATATTGGGGTTGAGCACGCCCTTGCTCACCAGATCAAACAGACGCGCGCTGCCCGCCGCACGATCTTCGGGCGTATCATAATAATGATAGAGCGTGGGACGCGTGCAGAAGAGCGAGCCATGGGCTGCGAAAGTTGCAAGGCCCACGCCCGTCACCGCGCCGCCCGCATTGCCATAACTGATCAAAAGGCCGCGCTTACCTGTTGATTTTAAAGAGGTTTCCCACATCGCCATGCCGATGCCATCAAAGGTGACGCGCACGCCAGCGCCGTTCGTCAGCTCCCGCACGCGGCTGGCTGTATCCTCGCGGCGCGACTGGATGACATGGTCCGCGCCTGCCGCCTGAGCGAGCGCGATCTTGTCATCGGATCCGACCGTGCCAATCACCACCGCGCCAACATGCTTGAGCCATTGCACAAGCAACAGCCCGACCCCGCCAGCAGCGGCGTGGACCAGAACGGGCATTCCCGGTTCTACATGCGCGCAGCGTTCCACCAGAAACTCGGTGGTGCAGCCTTTGAGCAGAATGGCCGCTGCCACTTCATCGCTGATGCCCTCCGGAATTTGGAACAGGGCCTCTGCCGCGATGTTCCGCGCCGTTGCGTAGGCGCCCAGATTCGGGCCGAAATTGCACACCCGGTCGCCCACGGCCACATTGGTGACGCCGGGGCCGACCGCTTCCACAATGCCCGCACCCTCGACGCCAAGGCCGGAGGGTAGCGGGGCAGGGTAGAGCCCGCTGCGATAATAAGTGTCGATGAAGTTGAGGCCCACCGCCGTCGTGCGGAACCGCACTTCGCCCGCGCCGGGTTCGGGCAAATCCACCTCTTCCCACGCGATGACCTCTGGCCCGCCCGTGGCATGGAACCGTGCGACCTGTGCCTTCATATCTCCGTCCTCTTCTGCGCGGTCCAGCCGCCCGGTCTCCGTCAACCACAGCCGCGCGGGTTCGACAAGCCACAACAGGCGGAATCGGCTTGACAGGGCGACAGGATTCCCGCTCTCCACACGGCATGTCGAACAAGCTGGATGAAATCTGCGCCACCAAGCGCATCGAAGTGCAGGCGCGCAAGGCGCTGGCGTCGCTAAGCGAACTGGATGCCCGCGCCGCCCGCCAGACGGCCCCGCGCGGCTTTCGCGCTGCGCTTGACGTCAAGGCGTCACAGGGGTTCGGTCTGATTGCCGAAGTGAAGAAGGCCAGCCCCTCGAAAGGGCTGATCCGCGCGGATTTTGATCCGCCTGCCCATGCCGCTGCCTATGAAGCTGGTGGCGCGGCCTGCCTGTCTGTCCTTACCGACGCGCCCTATTTTCAGGGGCATGAGGATTATCTGATTGCCGCGCGCGCCGCGTGCAGCCTGCCGGTCATTCGCAAGGATTTCATGGTCGATCCCTGGCAGGTCGCTGAAGCGCGGAGCATCGGCGCAGACGCGATCCTGATCATCATGGCGGCGGTCGATGATGCGCTCGCCGCCGAACTGGAAGCGGCGGCACTGGAGCGCGGCATGGATTGCCTCGTCGAAACGCATGACGCGGAAGAGCTGGAGCGCGCGCTCAAACTCAAATCGCGGCTGATTGGCGTCAACAATCGCAATCTCAAGGACTTCACGGTCGATTTCCAGCGCACCTATGATCTGGTGAGCCTCGCGCCCAAGGATTGCACCTTTGTGGCGGAAAGCGGGCTTGGCGGTCATGCTGATTTGCTCGCCATGGCCGATCATGGCGTCCGCTGCTTCCTTGTGGGCGAAAGCCTGATGCGCCACGCCGATGTGGAGGCCGCAACGCGCACGCTGCTGACAGGTGCAGCATGAGCGAGTTGACCCATCTTGATGCGAAGGGCGCTGCGCACATGGTCGATGTCTCAGCCAAGGCCGTGACGCAGCGCACGGCCACGGCATCCGGGCGGATTTCAATGAACGCGCAGGCGCTGGAGGCAATCCGCACATCGGCGATGGCCAAGGGCGATGCACTGTCCGTCGCGCGCATTGCGGGCATCATGGCGGCCAAGCGCACCAGCGATCTCATTCCGCTCTGTCATCCCTTGCCCATCACCAAGGTGAATGTTGAGTTTTCGTTTGAAGAGAGCGCCATCACCGTAACGGCAACGGTCCGCGTCGCAGGACAAACGGGCGTGGAAATGGAAGCAATGACAGCTACTTCTGTCGCATTGCTCACGCTTTATGACATGGGTAAGGCTCTCGACAAGGCGATGGTGATTGACGGCGTGCGGCTGCTGGAAAAGCAGGGCGGCAAGTCTGGCGATTGGGTGCGCCCCGCATGATCAGTCTGACCGAAGCGCAGGAGCGCCTGCTCGCGCTCGTTCCAGACATCGCCCCGCGCGTTGAGCCGACGCCGCTTGCACAGGCCGCTGGGCGCATCCTGATGGCTGACGTCAAGGCGTCACGCACCCAGCCGGTGCGTGATCTTTCCGCCATGGATGGCTATGCGGTGGCCGGGGCAGGGCCTTGGCAGATGGTCGGAGAATCGGCGGCAGGCCGGGCCTGGGCAGGGCATCTGGACGCAGGGCAGGCGGTCCGCATCTTCACCGGAGCCGTTGTGCCGGATGGTGCGGAAGCCGTTGTCATGCAGGAGAATGTTGACCGCACAGAGGTTTGCGTGGCGCTGGCGGAGGGCGCGAGCGTGAAGCCCGGCCAGCATATCCGCCCACGTGGATCCGATTTCTCGGAAGGCCAGACGCTGCTGGAATGCGGGCAGGTGATGACGCCCCCGCGCATCGCGCTCGCCGCGTCGGCGGGGCATGGCAGCGTCTTGCTGACGCGCCCTGTCTCGGTCGCCATTCTCTCGACCGGGGATGAACTGGTCCCGCCGGGCCAGCCCTGTGCGGAAGATCAGATCCCGTCTTCCAATGCATTGATGCTCGCCGCGCTGTTCGCCATGCCCGGCGTGATCGTGGAAGAACTCGGCATCGTGCCCGATCGCAAGGACGCACTGGCAGAGGCGATTGCGCGCGGGCGGCAGGCGGACATTCTCGTCACCATCGGCGGCGCATCGGTGGGCGATCATGATCTGGTGAGACCGGCTCTGATTGAGGCGGGCGCGGAGATCGATTTCTGGAAGGTTGCCATCAAGCCCGGAAAACCGCTGATGGCGGGGCGACTGGGCGATAATCTGGTGGTGGGCCTGCCGGGCAATCCCGTTTCGGCCTATGTGACGGCGTTGCTCTTTGCCGTGCCGCTGATCAATGCGTTGCGGGGCATGGCCGCGCCGCTGCCGCAGTTGCGGTCCATGCCTTGTGGCACGGCATTGCCCGAACCCGGAACCCGCACCGATCATATCCGTGCCCGGCTGGTCGACGGTCGCGCAATCCCCATTGGCATCAATGACAGTGCAGCGCTGACCGCCTTGTCTAGGTCAGACGTTCTGATCGTCCGAAAGGCGGGCGCACCGCCCTGTGCGGAGGGGGATCTGGTGGATGTGCTCGTTCTGACTTGACTTGTTCTCCACAGTTTCGCATACGTTCCGCGTCCGTTCAATTTCGGAGTGCAATTCATGCTCACGCGCAAGCAACATGACCTTCTGTGTTACATTCATGATCGGCTCGCGGAGTCCGGTGTGTCGCCCTCGTTTGAAGAGATGAAGGAGGCGCTGGACCTCAAGTCGAAATCGGGCGTTCACCGCCTGATCTCTGCGCTGGAGGAACGGGGCTTTATTCGTCGTCTGGCCAATCGGGCGCGAGCGCTCGAAGTCGTCAAGATGCCGGAACGCGGCGGGCAAACGCGGGACGTGAGCAACACGAATGTCGTGAACCTGGCACCGCGCGCCAAGGCTGCACGGGTCGCGGCTACGCCTGCCAATGATGTGCTGGAAATTCCGCTGCATGGCCGCATTGCAGCCGGTATGCCCATCGAAGCGCTGGAAGGTGCGTCATCGCTGGCGGTACCGGCCGCGTTGCTGGGGGCAGGGGAGCATTATGCCCTTGAAGTGTCGGGCGATTCGATGGTGGAAGCCGGAATTCTGGATGGCGATTACGCTCTGATCCGCAAGGCCGATGTGGCGCGTGAGGGCGAGATTGTCGTGGCGTTGGTCGATGATGCCGAGGCGACGCTGAAATTCTTCCGCAAGGAAGGCAATATGGTGCGGCTCGATCCCGCAAACCGCTCTTATGAGCCGCAACGCTACACGCCCAACCGCGTGCGCGTGCAGGGCAAGCTGGCCGGACTGCTGCGGCGCTATTGATCCCCTAAACCGGGGTTGGCCTTACAAGAACAAGGCGAGGCCGACCCCGGCAAAAGCAGTGACGATGCACGCGACATAGAGCCGGAATGTGCCGATATAGTGCACCTCCTGCATCTGATCGGCCTTGCGGATATCGAGCAGGCGAAACAGCACGCCGCACATCATGGCGATGCTCAGCAGCAGTGTTCCGGCAACGGCATAGTCGGCAAGCGTCAGCAGCGTGTCCCCATCCTCATCTTCGGTGGCCCAGTTCGCCAGGAAGTTGAGCAGGAAGCCGAGGATGATGCCGATTGAAGTGACCATCGGCTGGCGATAGGGCGCGATGTCGCGGGGCGGCGGTGCATCAGTCATGATTTGCAAGGCTTTCAAGGATGGTCTTGGCGGCGCGGCGTCCACTCAACAGCGCGCCATGGACGGTGCCGGGATAATTCGCACTCAATGCCTCGCCTGCAAAATGGAGGCGCGTCCCTTCCGGCTTGGCCAGCGCTTCACGGTCGGCATTGGATGAACCCACAGCGTTGAAGGAATAGGAACCCAGTGCGTAAGGGTCTGACCGCCAGCGCGTGAATTGGGCTGCAATGGGATCGGGCGCGCTTGATCCGAACATGGTACGGAGCGCCTTCATGGCCTCCGCAACGACTTCGGAATCGCGTTTCGTTTCCAGCGTCTCCGCATAGTCTGCGGCGCTGAAGCCGAGCAGGACCGGCGTGTCATTGACCTTGGCGAGACTGACCCACTCGGCCCACTCGCCCTTTCGCGGCGAGAGATATTCGTGCCAGTCAAACGCTTTGGGCCAGAATATGCGATCAAAACGCAGCCATAATTTATTGAGCAACCCCATGCCCAATCGCGCAATGGCTGCTGTCTTGGGCTGAGGCAGCGGTGGATCAAAAGTGATGGCGTCTGTTTTCAGCACGCCCAGTGGAACGGTTACCAGCAGCTGATCGGCAGACAGAGTATTGCCATCCTTCATCGTGATGACGGCTTTGGCCCCGTCCCATGCAACGCGTGTCACGGGCTGGTTGAGGCGGATATCGAGGCCGTCGGCCAGATGGCGGATGATTTGCGTATATCCACCGGGGAACAGGGCATCATCGCCCGGAAACACGTCATTGTCATCAATGGTCTGAGCAGACATTCGGGTGGTGCTGCCGCTATATTCCTGCTCATATCGGCTGCTCAGGTGAAAATTGAGCTGCGCGCGCTGTGTCTCGGTCAGTGGGCTGGACTGCACATATGCATCGATGGCGGCCTGCATCGATACGTCTTCATCCAGCTTTGCGGCGCGGCGCATGGCGCGTTCGAACAAAGCCTCCATCTTGTTTTCATTCGTGTCGGCCACTCCCAGCGCGCGGAGCGCCGGATCAATGTGCAACATTCCGTTTTCATAGGAGGTGGTCACCGTCTGCGCGCCGGCCGCACGCGCGAGCGGCGTGATGGGATTGCCCTTGATGCCGTGAATCCAGGATGCGCCGAGGTCAATCGGGAGATCGGGCCATGCCCTGCTGGTGTGGATTCGCCCGCCGATCCGGTCTCGCGCTTCGAGAATCACCACGTCATGCCCCGCTTCACGCAAGGCGACAGCTGCGGCCAAGCCGGAGATGCCCGCGCCGATGATGGCGATTCGCTTTTGCGACGCGGCGGCGCAGCGCGCAGCCCCGGGCAGGAGCGAGGCGCTGAGCATGGATGCTAGGAGTGTGCGGCGTTCGATCATGGGGCCTTGCTATGATGCGTTGCGGCTGGGGGCAAGCCGGGAGGCATATCGCCCGGATAACAAAAGAAAAGCCCGGAACTTGGAAGCTCCGGGCTGATCTTGCTCAGGCATTGGCGGAGTGGGCTCAGGCCCAGTTGGCCATTTCCTTTTCGAGGTTGACGCGGATCGATTCGAAGAACTGCTCGGTGGTCTGCCAAGCCTGCTCCGGGCCGATCAGGATCGCGAGATCCTTGGTCATCGCGCCGCTTTCCACGGTGCTGATGCAGACGCGTTCCAGCGTTTCGGCAAAGCGCGTCACGTCCGGCGTATCGTCGAACTTGCCGCGATAGACGAGGCCCTGCGTCCAGGCGAAGATTGAGGCGATCGGGTTGGTCGAGGTCGCCTTGCCTTCTTGATGCATGCGGTAGTGACGCGTCACCGTGCCGTGGGCAGCTTCGGCTTCCACCGTCTTGCCATCGGGCGTCATCAGAACCGACGTCATGAGGCCCAGCGAACCAAAGCCCTGCGCCACCTGATCGGACTGCACGTCGCCATCATAATTCTTGCACGCCCAGACGAACTTGCCGCTCCACTTGAGCGCGGAGGCGACCATGTCATCGATCAGGCGATGTTCGTAGACGATGCCAGCATCCTTGAAGAGGCCCGCAAATTCGGCTTCGTAGACTTCGGCGAACAAATCCTTGAAGCGGCCATCATAGGCCTTGAGGATCGTGTTCTTGGTGGACAGATAGACCGGCCAGTTGCGGCCAAGGCCATAATTCATGCTGGCGCGGGCGAAATCGCGGATCGAATCGTCCAGATTGTACATCGCCATGGCCACGCCCGAGCTCGGGAAATCGAACACGTCGCGGTCAATCGTTTCGCCGTTCGCGCCGTCCCACACCAAGCGCAGCTTGCCGGGGCCGGGAACGCGGAAATCGGTCGCGCGATACTGGTCACCAAAGGCGTGACGGCCAACCACGATGGGATCGGTCCAGCCCGGGATGAGGCGCGGCACGTTGCGGATGACGATGGGTTCGCGGAACACGACACCACCCAGAATGTTGCGGATCGTGCCGTTGGGCGACTTCCACATTTCCTTCAGGTTGAATTCTTCCACGCGGGCTTCGTCCGGCGTGATGGTGGCGCATTTCACGCCTACGCCATATTTCTTGATCGCATTCGCGGAATCGATGGTGATCTGGTCGTTGGTTTCGTCACGTTTCTCGACGCTCAGATCATAATATTCCAGATCAATGTCGAGATAGGGCAGGATCAGCTTTTCACGGATCCACTGCCAGATGATGCGGGTCATTTCATCGCCGTCGATTTCGACGACCGGGGTTTTCACCTTGATTTTGGCCATGTTCTCTTCTTTCCTGGGGATGGCGGTTGCGGGCTTTCCTGCGCCGTCTAGGCGTGAGTCGCGCCCTGATCAACTGCCCAATTGGGCCGCCCCGGTTGCCGGTGGGGCCAGGCGCCCTCAAAGGGCCCGGAGGGGCCCAAATGATATCTCCCAATCGCCGGCGCGCCCGGCCAGCTGGTGTTTCCCGCCGGTGCATCCGGAAGGGCGCAAATTCGCGGTTATTACCGGGAGCATCACACTGCTGATGGCCTGGCTGGGCGGCAGCTTTTTCGCCTGGCCGATGGCAGGCATCACCTTGTGGGTGCTGGCCTTTTTCCGCGATCCGCAGCGGGCAGTGCCGCAGGGAGAGGGGTTGATCGTCTCTCCGGCGGACGGACTGGTGACGCTGATCACGACGGTTCAGGCCCCGCCCGAACTGGCGGGCGCCGACGAATTAGGCGGTGGAACCTTCACCCGCGTTTCAATTTTCATGAGCGTGTTTGATGTTCATATCAACCGCTCGCCAGTGGCTGGCACGATCCGCAAAGTGGCCTATATCCCCGGCAAGTTCATCAATGCCGATCTGGATAAGGCGAGCGAGGATAATGAGCGCCAGCACATTCTGATCGAACGCAACGATGGCGTGAAGATTGCCATCACCCAGATTGCCGGGCTGATCGCGCGGCGGATTCTGCCTTTCGTGAAGCCGGGCGATATCGTCGGTTCGGGCCAGCGCGTGGGGCTGATCCGCTTTGGCAGCCGTGTGGATGTGTGGTTGCCGGAAGGCACGTCTCCCAAGGTCGCGCTCGGCCAGCGGACTTTGGCGGGTGAAACGCTGATTGCCGTGCTGGGCGAGACGGACAGCGCGTCGGCGATTTCGCAGTGAGCGATCCGGTTGCCGAAGAGGGGGAAGCGCCCGCACGACGCGGCATAAGCCTTCGCGCCGTTGCGCCCAATGCTGTCACGGCGCTGGCCCTGTGCTTTGGGTTGACGGGCATCCGCTTCGCCATTTCGGCGATTTCGCCATCGGCCAATCCCGGTGATTGGGAGCGGGCGATCGGCGCGATCATCATCGCTGGCTTGCTCGATGGACTGGATGGTCGGATCGCGCGCCTGCTCAAGGGCGAAAGCCGCTTCGGGGCTGAACTCGATTCGCTGTCTGACGTGATCGCCTTTGGCGTGTCACCGGCGATCATCATGTATCTCTGGTCTTTGCAACATGTGCCCCAATATGGCTGGTTCTGTGCTTTGGCTTATACCGTCTGTCAGGCGCTGCGGCTGGCGCGCTTCAATGCGCGGATTGATGTGGAAGACCAGCCGCACAAATCTGCGGGCTTCCTTACTGGAGTTCCGGCACCCGCCGGGGCTGGTCTCGCTTTCATGCCGCTCTATTTGTGGATTGTGACCGGCAACGATCTGTTCCGCGAGACATGGATTGTGGCGCCATGGATGGTGTTCGTGGCGATGCTGCTGATTTCCAATCTGGCGACCTATAGCTGGGGATCCATCCGCCTGCGCCGCAATGTCCGGCTGGAAGCGATCCTGCTGATCGCCTTGTTCGGCGCAGCGCTTTTTGCCGAACCCTGGTGGACGCTGATCGCGATTTGCGGCGGCTATGTGCTCACCATCCCGTTCAGCATCCGCAGCTATGCCAAGGTCAAGCGGCTAAGGGCAGATCAGGCGCGGGCTGCAGCCTGACCGGGCGGAGTGTGACCACGCGCGCTGAGCCATCCTGAAGAGAGAGAGGCGCTGCATTGCCCCGCGCGCCGATCATACTGCGCCCCATCAACGCGGCCCACATCCGGTCCCCATCTTCACCCAAGATATCCGTCATCACGCGGAGGGCGAGCATTGCAACGGCAGCGAAGAAGAACATGGCGAGAATATGCATGAGGAATCTCCCTTTGTTCCATCATGAATGACCGCACTCTGTTCCATCGTCAAGCACAAAATTCATATTATGTTCTTTTTCGCGCACGCTGTGCAGTGAATGTTCTGGCCTGAGGTGCCCTTAGCGGGGCTGGCGGTCCAGAAATGCAGCGACATCGTCCAGCGAAACCGACTTGTCGACAAAGCTTCGGCCGATGCCCCGCGCGAGAATGAAGGGCAGGGTGCCGCCGCTGCGTTTCTTGTCATGCAGCATATGCGCCACAAGGTGTGCGCCGGGCGTGTTGAACCCCTGAAGCCCGGCGGGCATGTCCATGGCGTTCAGATGGGCGCAGACGCGATCTGCATCGCCTGTTGGGCATAGCCCTCGTTCGGCGGAGAAGCGGAAGGCCAGCGCCATGCCCGCCGCCACCGCCTCACCATGGAGCATGGCGGACGAAAAACCGCGTTCCGCCTCCAGTGCGTGCCCGAAGGTATGACCAAGGTTGAGCAGGGCGCGGATGTCGAGCGTTTCGCGTTCGTCCGCCGCGACGATCCGGGCCTTGCTCGTGACGCTGGAGACGATGGCCTGTGTGCGGACTGCGAGATCGCCGCCGAGAAGGGCCGCGCCATGTGCCTCACACCATTCGAAAAAGGTGGGATCGTCGATCAGGCCATATTTGACGACTTCGGCATAGCCTGCACGCAGTTCGCGCGGGGGCAGAGTGGCGAGTGTTTCGGGATCGATCAGAACGAGGGCCGGCTGATGGAAGCTGCCAATCAGATTCTTGCCTGCTCCGGTGTTGATCGCGGTCTTGCCGCCCACCGACGAATCGACTTGAGACAGGAGCGTGGTCGGCACCTGAATGAACTGGCAGCCGCGCTTGATGATGGCCGCGGCAAAGCCCACCAGATCGCCAATCACGCCGCCACCCACGGCCACGACATGATCCTTGCGTTCCACCTCAAGCGCGAGCAGCTGGTCGCACAGATCGGCGAGGTGTGCCCAGCTCTTGGTTGTTTCGCCAGCAGGCAATGTGATCAGATCGCAGCGCACGCCCTCAGCCGCAAGCGCCGCGCTCAGCAATGGCACGCAATGGTTGGCGCTATTCTCATCGGCGACAAGGATGAGGCGACCAGCGCGCGCATAGGGGGCGAGAATGGGGCCGGATTGCCGCAACAGGCCGGGCTCGATCAGGATGTCGTAACTGCGGTCTCCCAGTGCGACTTTGACGGTGTTCACTTGATCTGCTCCAAAATCGCATCAACCGTCGCGTCGTGCGGGCCGGACCGGCTGGTGACGTGAATCGGGGCTTGCGCATAAACGGGGTTACGGATTGCTGCGAGTTCGGCGAGCGTGTCAGCCGGATTCTTGCCCGCGAGCAAAGGCCGATTGTCGCGGCGCGAAACACGCTCGGCGAGCGTTGCAATATCGGCATCGATCCAGACCGTGATCGCCTTGGACAGGAGCAAGGCGCGGGTCGCATCATTCATGAAGGCCCCGCCGCCTGTGGCCAATATCTTGGGGCTGCCATCGATCAGCCGGGCAATCACGCGGCGTTCGCCATCCCTGAAGATGGCCTCTCCATAGCGCTCAAAAATTTCGGGAATCGTCATGCCTGCTGCGCATTCGATTTCATGATCGGCGTCAACAAAGGGCAGGTGCA
>CALMZE010000082.1 GCA_937870585.1 uncultured Sphingomonadales bacterium
GGGCTAGTGGCGGGGATTTTGCGATGGCGCAGCCCCCCGCCATTGCCGCCAGTGATGTTGGACGTGAAGGCAAAAGACTCGACCGGATTGGTGGTCGTTCCAAAGTCGCCGCCCGAAATGGCGATGTTTATCGTGCCGCCTCGCGCTGCCGATCCATTGGCCCCGGCAAAGTTGCGGCCGCCATCGCCGCCGCTGCCCCCCGTAACATCGGACGTGACCCGGAAGGTGGCTGGAGTTGCCGTGTCTGAAAGGAAGCGCCCGCTGCCCTGGGTGTAGGTGAAGGCTCCCGCAGTCGCGCTTCCGCCGGTCCCAGCGCCCGATCCGTCAATGCGGCCATTGCCACCATTGCCACCCGTCGCAGAAATATCGGCGGCCAGATCGGCCGTGGCCAAGGTGCCATCCGCAATCGTCACCACGACCTGACCAGCGGTCCCGATTCCGCCATTGCCTCCTGCGCCAATCACACCCGCACTGCCATTGCCGCCGATGCCGCGCGCTGATGAAATGAGGGTCTCGGTCGCGAGGCGGGTTCCGGCTCCCGACAGGGATACCGTGATCTGCCCACCCGTTCCTGCACCACCGTTGAAGCCGGTGGGAGGTGAAACAGTCAGAAGGGCGGGCGCAGTGCCGTTGGCACCGCGACCATCGGCTGAGAGGGTGAGATCGTTGGAGGTTGCCTGCACACCGCCAGCGAAAGTGAGCGTGACGACCCCGGCCGTGCCTGCTCCGCCATGACCGCTGCCTGCCGGAATGGCCAGTGACTCACCGCCGATGGCATTGGCGCGCGCAAAGAAGCGGGGGAGGGACATGATGCCGCCAGTGGCAGACAGATTGGCATTCCCGGCCACGGCGTTCCCCGCCGTCCCGCTATTGCCATCAGCAGCAGCAGTCGTGGCGCCTTCACCGCCGCTGCCGCCCATCCCGGCATAGCTTGCGGCGTCCAGACCGATTTCATTGCGGATCAGCGGGTTGATGGTGACATCGGCACCAAGGGATTCGAGTGCAGCCGTGCCGCTTGTCGCCGCACCGCCATTGCCCCCATTGCCGCCAATACCGGCCCCGCCTGAGTTGATTCCGGCTCCGCCGCTTCCACCTTGCCCGCCGCGCGCAACAGCTGTGACGGCAAAATCATTGAGAATCGCGCTGACCGTTGCGCCATCCAGCGTGACGCGCGCTTCGCCTGCCGTTGCGGCACCGCCCGCGCCACCGGCTCCACCATCATGGGCACTGATACTTCCTGTCGCGCCCGCACCCCCTTGACCGCCCCGCGCTTCTGTCGTGACAAGAAAATTGTCGGTCGACGTGAAGTCCGCATCGGTCACGGTCACACTGGCCCCGCCAGATGTCGCCGCGCCGCCGGTTCCGCCAAGCGGAGCTGCTGTGACGCCAGAGCCGCCCAGGGCCGAGGCGCGCACACCAGTGTCGGTTGCATCGAGCGTTGTTGTCGCGCCTGTCACATCAAGGCGGGCGTCGGCGCTGGCTGCTGCCCCGCCAATCAAACCGAGGCCACCTATGGCTTGCGTGGAAACTGTCAGCGTGTTGGTGCGGTTGATGCCTGCATCATAGGTCAGTGAAGCAGTGCTTTCGGGCGCAACAGTTGCAGCGCCGCCATTGCCCGGCGTGGCATCGCTGGCTCCGCCATCACCGCCATTGGCCGTGGCCAGAATGTTGACGCGGCCTGTCGCATTATTGTGCGTAAACGCCGCAATGGCAGACCCGGCGCGCGCTTCGGCTCCGTTTCCGCCCGCGCCGGTCTTCGTCGAAACGGTGGACGTGGTTTCCCCACCATCGCCCCCGCGACCGCCCCGTGCGACGGTCGAAACGGTCAGATTGATGCCCGTGGATGAAAAGCCACCTTCGCCCCCGCCAATCGATGCAGAGCCGCCATAAGCAAGCCCGCCATTGCCGCCTGCGCCGCCAACTCCGCTGACCGGGATGTTACTGCCTGCGGAAGCGTTTCCGCCATTTGCCGTAGCGCTGACACTGGTGTCTCCGGTAACGGTGACGCGCCCGCCACTCAATGTCGTCACAGAGGCAGTGCCGCCCCGCGCTGCGCCGCCATTGGCTCCGGCGAACGTTATGCCGCCCGATGTTGTGGACGTGCCGCCGCCGCCGCCATTGGCGTCCGCCGAAACGGTAAGCGTTGCCGGATTCAACCGGGTCGCGGCTCCGGTCACATTGATGGAGGCAAGACCCCCATTGCCCGCGCCGCCAGCACCACCTTGGCCCGCTGTGCCTGTGCCACCCGTGCCACCCGTGCCTTCCGAACGGACGGTGAGGGCGGTCGTGACATCCAGAATGTCCGCTGAAAGGTTGAGCTTCGCGCCACTCACGCCACTGCCACCAGTGCCATCGCCACCGGCACCCCCGGTCGCGCCTGAGCCCCCGGCTCCGCCAATGCCGCTCGTATCCAGTGTCAGCGTGCCGATCGTCGGATCGGCTCCAATCTTGAACGTCACTCCACCGCCCAGGCCAGCCCCACCGGCCCCGCCTGTCAAAAGCCCTGTGCCGCCCGCACCCCCGATGCCGCGCGCATTGAGCGCGGTCGTCGCGGGGTTCAACGCGCCGCCCAAAACGCTGACGGTAATCGTGCCAGCCAGTCCGTCTCCGCCAGCGCCGCCCAGACCAGTGGCGCTGTTGCCGCCAGATCCGCCGATCCCAAGCGCATTGAGCGTCAGGTTGGAGAGGTTGGTAGTGCCGGTGCCCGTCTTTCGGACAATGATCGTGCCGCCGGTGCCGCGCCCTCCCGTCAGGCCGTTAAAGGTGCCGCCGGTGCCATTGGCCGTCGCCGTAATCGCGCCCGCGCTGAAACTGCCATCGCCCAGATTGATGAGCACGGTGCCGCCGGTTCCGTTGCCGACAACCGGCCTTCCAACGCTGCCCGCCACCGCCAGACTGCCAGGTGCAATTCCGCTGAGCCCGGTCGCCGAAACATCGAGATCGAGCGTGTTGCTGATGTCGATCGTACCGCCTTCAAGATTGAAGGAAATGGTGCCGCCAATCAATGAGCCCAGCACATTCGCCGTGCCCTTGGCGTCCAGGTTAAGATTTCCAATGACGGAGATCGAGCCAGGCGTTCCTGCAACCCCCGGATCATCAATGGCCGTGAAAGAAATCCCGCCGCCATTCTGCCCTTGCTGACTGCTGAACGTCGCGCCCTGGCGGAATGAAATGCTCTGATTGTCACGCGCTGTCAGGACGATACCCTTGTTCGAAAACAGAGCCGCTTCCTGTTCAAATATCACATCGCCCGGAAATGCCCCACCGACCGTGACTTGGCCCTGCGCTGCAATCACGGCTGAGGTTGTGATGCGCGACGTATCAATACTGGGGTTGAACTGGATATTGGAGTTGAACCCGCCAGAGGCGTCGCTGAACACCCCGCCGCTGTAATTCGTTCCGGAAAGCAGGATGACGCCGCCATTGGTCAACGTCGCGTTTGACGCGGCAAAGCCGATATTGCCCGAAAGCAGCATGGTGATCGCATCATTTTTCGGGATCGCGGCCAGAATGATCTGCCCGTTGCTATGAGTCACACCGTCGCGTGAAGGCCCCGACGTTGTGCCGGTATGAACGATGCCATCGGGGCGCGTGGTGCCCGTTCCAATCGTGACATCAAACAGGCCTGCCGGGTTGAAAGTGAGGCTGACGCCTTCACCTGCCGCCAGAACGGCACCCGAATTTGAATAGATCGACCCGCCTTGTTCAACGAGAGGCGCAAGGATGGCAGTATAGGTCGAGGTCGTGATCGACGCGCTCTTTTTGACCGAAACAAAGGAATCGGCCACCGGCGTGCCATAGCCGAAAAAGCCCGAACCGCCGTTAATGTCGTCAAATGTGCCCGTGATTGTGCTTTGCGGATCAAGCGTAGTCAGCACCAGCCCGCCAACGTCAAAGCTCGCGCTTGGACCTGCAAGGATTCCGTTCGGACTGTAAATCCAGACATTGCCCTTGCCGATAGTGTCGCCATCCTTGTTGACGACATTGCCTTCGACACGGCCATTAAGTGCGATGGCCCGGGGGTTGGCCGGGCTTGTTTTGCCAATGGGGATGATGCGGTTGAGAACGGTGAAATTCTGACTGGACTGGAAGATCGCCGTATTGCCCTCTGACAGAAAGTTGATCGGCCCCTGAGCGATATCCGTTTCAGTGTCGTTGGGTGTCCAGTTGATGATCGTTTTCGGCGCGGCAACAGTGATGATATCGGTCAGGACTGCGCCAGAAACGTTTGTGCTGCGGGATGCCGTGCCAACGGTAGGCGCGGTGAAGGTGCCCTGTAGCGCGGTCTGCGCGCGCGCCTCTGTCACCGGGTTGAGCAGCACAGCCGCTGGCAGCGCGCAACTGGCCAGGATGATTTGTTTGCGGCGGGCCATCGGGCCACGCTGTGCCGAACCGGCCGGGATGCTCTTCTTACGCATGGTGGCTGTCCTACTCATCGCTCACCGCCTCCAGGGGATTAGCTTGACCGTCAGATTGATCAGGAAGCGCACATCGCCGCGCTTCGCTTGCAATCCGGTCTTGTGCAGCGGCACGGCGGCCCCTGCATCGATCACGAACCGGTCTCCGAATGCTGCACGGATGCCGCCGCCGACCGAAACGAGCCGGTCCGGATCGGGCGTGGAGATGAAGAGATCATGGTTCCACACCCAGGCCGCGTCAGCAAAGGCATAGGCCTGAACCGCTGTGTCCTTGATCGTGCGCGGGACGAGGCTGCCCACGCGGATTTCGCCGCTGGCAGCAAGGCCGCTATCTCCTGAAACCGCGCCGGGATCATAACCGCGCCCGATGGTGAAGACGCCGCCGGACACCTCTTCATAGGCGAGCAGCGGGTGCGGCGCATATTGACCGCGCACCTGAGCGGCAAAGGCCAGCTTGGGTGAGGGGCGATATTCGCCAGACAGTTGCGCACGCGCAACAAAGGCGGTCGTATCGGCTTCCAACCTGCTGATCGGAACCACTGTGGCGAGCGCGCATCGCGCCAGCCCCGGCCCGCAATCCTTGCTGGTGCCAAACAGGCTGAGTCCCTGTCGCACTTCCAGTGCCCCACCAAAGCGCCAGCGCGGTTCGGCAGCGGAATAGCCGGTTGTGCTGCCGAGACTGGCAGCATCGAACGTGTCATAATCGGCGCGCAGAAAGGCCACGCGCAATTTGTCTTCGGTGAGCGGGATGCCTGCAAAGCGAACCTTCTGGTCCACCAGATCGAGGCCGCCCGAGAGATAGAGATTGCGCGTCTGGCGGCGGATCAGCGGATAGCGCAGCCGGGCAGAGGCCATCAGCGTGCGCGAGGTCAGGTCTATCCCCGCACCCAGTTCGGGCCGCGTCCAAGCGTAAGAGCCATCCACGCCGAAGACGAGACCCTCATCGCCAATCCGGACTTCCTCTCCCAGTTGAACAACCTGCTGCTCACGAAAATCGGCTGTCGAGAAAAAGCCGAGCGAGGTGCGATCTCCGGCCCCAAACAGGCCGTTCAGCCGCACCTGAGCCATGCCGCCGATCCGGCCTGTCGCCTTGGAGCCATAATCCTGAAGGTTCAGATCGGCCTCAACCGGTGTGTAGAGCACCTGCACTTCGCCAATCACTTCGCCCGGCGCCGTTCCTGCGGGGCGCAGCGTCATGCGGACATCATAGCCTGGAATGTCCCGCGTCAGCAGCAGATAGCGTTCGGCCTCGCTGATGTTGAACACCTCCTGCGCCTGAATGGCGTTGAGGTAGCGGGAGATGATGCCTTCCGCCTTGCCAGCGTTGCCGCGCACCTGAAAGCCGACAACGCGCGCCATCAGCACATCAAAATGGACAACGCCGTTTTCAATGCGTTGCGGCGGGATCTGGACAGCCGCGAGATAACCGCGCTGGCGCAACATGGTGGCGGCCTGATCGCGGATTTCGCAGATACGCGAGAGCGAGACCGTCTTGCCAATGTCATCGGCCCAGGCCGGGCGCAGGAACGACGCATCCACGCCGCGCAAATTGGCAAATTCAACGCTGCTGACGGTGAAGCTGATATTGGCGAATTCGGGCGAGGCGAGTGGACAGGGCGCGCGTTCAATCGCCTTGTCCACCGTAATGCGCTGGCCAACGCCAGAGGGCAGGGGCGTAACGGGGCGCCGTTCAATTTCTTCGCGCGTGGGGGCTCGGGCGGATTGTGCCGTAGCGGAGCCTGCCATGCCAACGCCTGCAAGCCCGGCCATCACGGCCAAAAGATACGCTAACTTCCGCATTCTCACCCCTCAGTCTGCCTTCTTCTTTCGGCTGAGAGTCCGCAGCGGCCCGTGCTTTCGCTCGCCCCGCCCGGTTCATCCCACCCTCAGAAACCCCGGCGACCTTCGAGGCACATGCCGCGTCCGTTTGAGTCGAACGCTGACTTTCCTTCAATTTCTACCAAGCGCGGTGCATTTGAACAACGCCGTGACTTGGTGAATCCCGCCCTAACTTGCTGGCACAGCGGGCTCCATCACGCTGACCATGTCGATCAGCAATTCATATTGGCCGGTGCATCCCCGACTCATCATTTCACTTATGGTCGATTCAAGCCCGGTCGGTGCCGCGCCCATCACTGCGAATTTGAGCGTAACCGGGGCCGCGAGATTGCCGCCCGAGATGCGGAAACTGGACCCATCAGTGACGGGCAAGGTCGCTACGGGCCAGAGCGTATAGGTTTGCGCTGCATTGAAGGCAAGCGGTGCACTCTTCCCGTCGCTCACCCGGGTCACTGTGTAGGTGGCGGCAGCGGTGGAGGAGGGACGCCATGCAGAGAATTTCTCGGGGGTGGCCACGCAGATGGTGCCGCCGGTCGAAATATCGGCCTGCCAGATGCTCGGCGGCCGCGATTTCACGTCTGTGCCGCGAATAGCCCCGGTGCGCGCTGTGCGCGTGCCTGAATTGCCGAGAATGTTGCGCACCCGCGTTTCCTGCGCGACGCCGCCGCCGACCACGGTCGAGAAGGTGCCGGGGCCGTTCAGCACGCGTGTGCCCTTGCCATCGAGGATGGTGACCGACTCGCCAGCCTTGAGGACGATGCGGGCATTATCTGCCAGCACCTTGCCTGCCGGATAGGCCTTGGTGCCTGCCGAACGGACGACGATGGAACCAGCCTGCGCCGCGCCTGCGGTGCACAGGGCGAGCGCTGCGATGGCGCGCAATGATGTTCTGCTAGTCCAGGACAAAATATCCTCCTTTGTCTTGTTCGATCAGCCTCTTTACGAAATTGGCCAGTGCCAAATCCTGAGGCTTCCTAGCTGAATGCTGGGTGAGCGTTGTGATGGCAGACACATCGCCCTCAATCGCCTCACTGGCAAGCGCTGAGAAGGCGTTCCTGTCTGTTTCGTTCAAATCTGGCACAGGTTCCATGATGTCGATCGGCGTAGACCGCCCGCGCAACACCACGCGGCCCAAGGGGCGGAAAATATCGAGTCCGGAGCGTATGGCGGCTTCCCGGCTGACCAATATGCTTGATTGCGTTTGCTTGTTAGCGGATTCGAGGCGCGCTGCGGTGTTCATGCTGTCACCCAATGCAGTGTACTGGATGCGGCCTTCACCCCCGAAGTTGCCGACAATGGCCTCTCCAAAATGCAGACCCACGCGCGTCTTGCCGATGGCGGGCACACCGTCGGGCACGGAATGGCGGAAGTCTTCCCCGGCCTGATACATGGCAAGTGCCGCACGGACTGCGCGTTCGCCATCATCGGGCCGGGCGAGTGGTGCGCCCCAGAAGGCGACGACAGCATCGCCCACGAACTTGTCGATGGTGCCGCCATGGCGCAGCACCACATCGCTCAGCAGGTCCAGATAACGGTTGAGCAAAGACGCGACCATTTCCGGCTGAATCGCGTGCGACAATTTGGTGAAGCCTTCCAGATCCGTAAACAGCACGAAAATCTCGCGCTTTTCACCGCTGAGCGACAGTGAGGCCGGGTCTTTCATGATTTGCGCCGCAATGTCTCTCGGCAGATATTTGCCGAGCGCGGATTGCGCGAATTTGCGCTGTTCGGTGCCAAGCGCGCGCGCTGCGGTTTCGCTCATCGCAAAAGCCAGAAACCAGGCGGCGAGCCAGCCAAAGGCAGGCAGGCCATAAGTGTCGAACCCCGCATTGGCGAGCAGGAAGGGAATGCCAAGGATCGCCGCCAGTTGCACCACAGCCAGTCCGGCCAGCAGGCTGGTGCTGGTGTTGCTGAACCCGGTATAGGATGCAAACGCCACGATCAGCAGCGCGGCAAACCAGTAGGTCAGCGGCGGAATTGGGGTCAGCTTGCGGCCATCCAGTTGCTGCGCAACCATATGGCCGAGCACATCCACACCCCATGTGTCGCCCTTCTGGACGAGCGCCATGGGTGTCTTGAACACGTCGAGATCGTTGATGTGCCCGCCAATGAATACATAGCGCCCGCGCACCTGCGCTTCGAGCCCGGCCTGCATCTCTGGAATGGAGAACAGCGTATCATCGGCAAAGGTGTCGATCGGCAGGTCTGCAAAGATTGGCCGGTCTTTGAACTTGGGAAAGCGGAAGGCGATGCTGCCGGTATAATCGGCAAAGTCCTTGGCCTCGGGCACCATGGCGTTGGGCAGGCGCGTGCGTGAAGCTGCACTTTTCTCGCCCCAGACGCGCACTTTCCCATCGCGATCTTCCTGAAGGATGATGCTGGCGAGTTCCACCTTGGGGTTGCCGATGCGGGCGTGAAACTCTTCCAGAAAGGCCTGCTGCCAAGGTTCAATCTTGTCCATCGCCACGCGCGAGGATGCATGGGCGAGCGCGACTGGAGTCTTCATGCTCCGGAAGGCGGCGATCAGTTCCTCATCCTGCGGCTGTTTCTGGTCGATCAGGATATCGATACCGATGGCCTTTGCGCCCATCGCGTCGATGCGTTTGAGGGCCTTGGCCAGGATGCCGCGATCCACGGGCGAGCGCTGCCCGGTCTTTTCGAGTGTTTCATCGGTATAGACCACCATCACGATGCGATCATCGCTCTCCACTACGGGCGCAGTCAGGCTTTGGCGCAGATCGAAGATCGGGCGTTCTGCATCGACCATCAACGGGATTTTCCAGCCCATCACGCCCAGCACAACGGCCAAGGCGAGGGCTAATAGAGTGAGCGCAGCCCGTCCGCGCCCCAGCTGGCCCAGCGCTATCGCTGCCTGACGCAGAACAGATGATCCAGCGCTGGCGGCCCGATCCGTCATTGTGTGGCGATCAGGCTGCGATTGGCATCTCCGATGATGGCAAAGCCCGCCCAGTAATAGGGATGGGAGGTTTGGGCATCATCCATCAATAAGGTCTGCGCCTGACTGAGCGCCGCGCCGACGCTGGTTCCGCTTCCGGCCTTGAACAGGCCGGTGATCAACCGCTGCGTGGCGTTGAAATCATCGGGTGCGGGCCAATGGCTGGCGATGACCGAGCGCCCGCCTGCGCCGATGAACGCGCGCACAAGACCGTCGAGCGCACTGCCGCCGCCGCTCGTCACCCCGGCTTCGCGCGTGGCCGCCACGCTCGCCTTGCCCGCTGTGTCGCAGGCCGAAAGGATGATCAAATCAGCATCGAGCTTGAGATCGAAGATTTCGCGGAAGGTCAGCAGCCCATCCGATGCCGTGTCATTGGCAAAGGATGTCACCAGCGCAGGCCGGGCCGGGCATTCCGGGCGCGGTGCGGTGACAAGGCCGTGCGTCGCGAAATGGACGATGCGGAAGTCCGCCAGATCCTGACGCGCGCGAATGGCACTGTCAGTAAAGCCCGCGCCTATGAGCAATTCGGAATTGGCGGCCCCGATCACGCGGCTCGCCTCATTGAGTTCAAGCGCAGAGACGGGCCGGTTCCAGACCGCCGCTGGCCAAGAGCAATCCAGACCGGGTGCCCGGCCCAATGCCGCGCTGGACAAAGCAGGGCGGTTGCGCCCCACGGCCAGATTTTCGCCAAGACCAACATATTGGCGGCGCGCTTTGGAGGCTGGCACGGTGCGGGCATCGCGGAACGAACGCAGCGAAACCGCCGTGCTCACGCTGCGCCCGCGCCCCAGCCACGCGACGCCGCTAAAATCAAACTCGACCCCGCCCCCCTTTGCCACGCGCGCATGATAGGTATCCACGCCCGCCTGATCGGTGATGAGCAGGTTGAGCGGCAATTGCAGCATGGCGCCATCGGGTTCGAAGATGATGTGCTTGGCCGCCTTGACCCGCTCTCCAGCCGGGCCGGTGAGATCGATGAACAGCTTGCGCGCGGCATCAACATCATAGGCATAGGTGACGATCTGCCCGCCTTCATCGGCAGCAATGCTGTCCCGGATCTGATCGACAGCGGATTGCATCGCATCGCCTGAAATCGGCAGTTTCCAGGCCGTTGCGCCCTGCTGATCGACAAGCAGGCCGAAGACCATCGGGCCAGCCACAGTCAGCTTGAAATAGGCTTCTCCCGGCGCGAGCTGCGCCTTGAGTTCATCAGCCGAGACCGAGCGGTTGGCAATGGCGCGGAATTGCGAGAATTCGGAGAGTTGCGCCTGCGTGGCCGCCTGCTGCTTTTGCAGGCTCTCAATATCGGCCTGCACCGATGCCGCAGCCTGACGGATATCCGCCGTCTGGTTCGGCTGGTTCACCAGCGTGGCGAGTTCAATCCGGCTGCGCTCAATCTCCCGAGCCAGACTGCGCGACTGGCGGAACAGGCGGGCGGTTTCGCTGTTCGATTCAGACAGTTCGCGCGCCAGAATCGCCTGTGTATCAGCAACGCCGGGGCGGACCAGCGTTTGCGCAGCCACCAGCATTTCTGCCGCTGCCGCATCTGCTGCGCTGCCGTCACCGGCCAGAATGTTGAAATATGGGGCGAGCAGATTGCCCATGCCCGTTGTCGGAGTCTGGTTGGCGACAGCGCTGGCGACCAGCTGGCGATATTCGGTGAGCGCGCCCTGCGTATTGCCGTGCCGCGCCAGATAGGCCGCCAGCCGTGCGCGCGCACCGTTCACCGCCGCCGTTTCAGGATAGCGGGTTTCGAGCAGCGAGACGGCTTCACGCAGATGCGATTCCGCGCCGGACAAATTGCCTTCATCCTCCAGCGCCAGCCCGATTTCCGCCGTCACCTGAGAGCGGAGCCGGATGATCGAGACGACGCGCCCGTTGCGGATTTCGGCCATGGTGGCCTGTGCACCTTCCAGCAACGCGCGGCCCTGTGCAGGCTGGCCGGTCAGGCGCAACAGCGTACCCTGAATGCCGCTGGCCTGCGCATCGAGGAACAGCGCGCGCTCGTCCGGTGTCAGACTGGCAATGTCAGTCGCGCCAATACGCTGGCTAACGGGCATTCCGGCGTTGATTTCAGCGGCCACCTGCGCGCCGATCTCAATCGCACTTCCCGGCAATTTGACGGGCGGCGGTATCGGGGCAACGGGCTCGCGAATGCGCTCCAGTGCCTCGGCATAGCGTTTCTGGTTGAGCAAATGGAGCGCGGCATAGTTGCGCCGCAGCCGCACCTGCACCCGGTCTGCCGTGGGGTAGTCCTTGAGCTGAGCAAACAGCGCATCGGCCTCTGCGAAATCGCCCAGATTGGATTTTTGCAGCGCCTGATTGACGAGATATTCGGAGCGCAGATCGCGCGAGCCGGGCGACCCCTCCATCTTCTGCTGGAGGGTGTCGAAAAATTCAGAGGCCTCGGCATAATTGCCTGCATTGTTGCGGCGATAACCCTCTGCCAGCGCCTTGTCCGCATCAAG
>CALMZE010000083.1 GCA_937870585.1 uncultured Sphingomonadales bacterium
CGAGAAGCGCTTCCAGCCTGCGCCCAGCTCGAAGCCGTTCTTGCGGCTCACGATGCGATAATCGGGCTCGGATTCCTTCGCCTTGCGGTTGTTGGGGATGATCGCGATCGGCGCGGAGACCGTCAGCGTCGCCAGCGTGCCCTCGAAGCTGTCGTCGGCCTTCACGGTCAGGTTAGCGATGGTAGCCATGAAAATTCTCCTTCGATTGTCGGGGACCATCCCCGATGGCGCCCACCAAAGGGTCCGGCTGCTGGCGTCACCGAGCGCAGCGCGCGAGGGCGAACCCCGCACGGGGTTGACGGCATGAGGCTGACGAGACCCGCAGACAGGCGACAAGGAAGGGGTGGTTCACGCACGATCAGGAGCAGAGTCGGCACCAAGCTCCCAGCGGAGGCCAGCGACTTCGGCGCGCGCTTCAGTGGCCCCATGGACCAAACTCATTCCCTTCGCTCCAAGGCGCGAGCCTGCTCATCGCGGTCAGCCATCGGATCGACCGAGATGCACGCCAGACGAAACCTTCCAAGAGCGACGCCATGTTCAGATTCTGACGCATCATTGACTTTCGGTAGATTTATAATCATATCACCGCTGTGAAAGGAGGAGCCATGAACGTCAGCGAAGCCAAGGCGACCGATCGCAAGGATCTGACCGGTCCGGCACTCAGGACCTTTTTCCGCATTGCTGAAGCCTGGGGTCTCAAGGAGCAGGAACAGATGCGTCTGCTCGGGCTGGACAGTCGTTCGACCTATCAATCCTGGAAGCGGGGCGCGATTGCCGCTCTCCCGAAGGATGCGCTCGAGCGGATTTCCTATGTCATGGGGATCTACAAAGGGCTTCATATTCTTTTGCCCAAAACGGCCGACGAATGGGTCCGCAAGCCCAACAAGGCGCGGGTCTTTGGCGGCGCTTCGGCGCTTGATCGCATGATGTCGGGCAATGTCGCAGACCTCTATGTCGTGCGGCAATATGTCGATGGACAGCGCGGCTGATCCGTGGACATTCCTGTAACTCAGGTGCGGTGGCAGCCGTGCTACCGGATCATCCCGAGCCGTTTTCCCCCGATCGCGCTGTTTGAAGCGGTGGCCGATCCGGCCGATCTGGAGGCTGTTTTCCAGATCGAAGCGATGACCAACGACCGGCTTCGCGAGGAAGCCGGCGACCTCGCACTGGTGCCGCCTGAAGACCGCATATCCGGGCCGGGCACGTCCCCGATCATGGCGGCCTTTACCCATCTGAACCCCGAAGGCGACAGGTTCACCGACGGGACCTACGGCGTGTTCTATGCCGGGCTCACACTTGCCACCGCGATTGCGGAAACGCGGCATCACAGGGCCAAATTCCTCGCAGCGACAGATGAGCCAGCGCAGGAACTCGACATGCGCGTCTATGCCGTCGACCTTGACGCGCCATTGCATGATATTCGCGGCCCTGCCCGCGCTCTACCATCCCGATAGTTATGCTGTGTCTCAGGGGACCGCACGCCGCCTTCGGGAGGAAGGCGCAAACGGTATCGTCTATGAGAGTGTCCGTGATGCAGGCGGCGAATGTGCAGCCGTATTCCGACCCCGGCTCCTGTCCAATTGCCGTCAGGAACGCCATCTCACCTATGTCTGGGACGGCAGCAGCGTCAGCACCGTCTATGAAAAGCGTATGTTGGACGGTTGATATTTCGATGGGCCCGAAGCGACCGCTCTCGCGCGCTCAGTCCGGGCGGGCAGCTCACGAATCGCGACAACTGCAGGCGGCCCGTCCGGCGCGGCACCCTCGCCGGGAGGCGCCCA
>CALMZE010000084.1 GCA_937870585.1 uncultured Sphingomonadales bacterium
TGGTCCATATCGCCGCCGCCAAATACTGGCTCAAATTTGTCCACGCCGCCTAGCCAGTGGAATGAAAATCAACGAAACTAAGCTTGTTAGCATTCAGCAATTTTGACATGCGGCGGGTTACTTTGGTTTATTTGCGTCCACAAGCAGCTAGTCCGAAAACTTTCGAAGTGTGGTCGTGATGGCTCTAATGATCTGAGGGCGGCTCTCAGTGCAGCAGCCCGAATGGTCAAACGTCCCCGTTTTCGGCGAGACGTGCCCAGCCGATTCTCACAATCCCTGCGGGTACATATGATGGTACAATGAGATTCTATCGAGAAAAGCTCTAATTATTTCAATGCGTTATATCCCATGCGTGATTCCCGTAGGGTCACCATCCTTTGCGCCTTTGATAGGCGGGCAGGGATGGCGCCGGGCAATTCCAATCCTTGATGAAAAATTGCGCGCCACGCTCTGTTGGTTTGCGCCTGCTGACTGGACAAAGTCAGAAATGGAACATATCAGGATCATATGGCGCAGATGACCTTGTCAGACAAATTGGCCGTTTTGGCCGATGCCGCGAAATATGATGCGTCCTGCGCATCCTCGGGCACCACCAAACGCAACAGCCGAGATGGCAAGAGGATCGGTTCGACCGAGGGCATGGGGATATGCCATTCCTATGCGCCAGATGGGCGCTGCATTTCTCTGCTCAAGATTTTGCTGACCAACAGCTGCATCTTCGATTGCCATTATTGCATCAACCGCAAGAGCTCGAACGTGCGTCGCGCGCGCTTCACGCCCAAGGAAGTGGTTGACCTCACGCTCGATTTCTATCGGCGCAATTATATCGAGGGGCTGTTCCTGTCTTCCGGCATTATCCGATCATCCGATTTCACGATGGAACAGATTGTGGAGGTAGCGCGAGCGCTGCGCGAGGATCATGGCTTTCGCGGCTATATTCATATGAAAACCATTCCCGATGCCGATCCGGCGTTGATCGAAGCCGCAGGCCGATATGCTGATCGCCTGTCCATCAATGTCGAATTGCCGACCGAGGAGGGGCTGGCCCGATTTGCGCCGGAAAAATCTGCGCGCCGGATTGAAACGGCGATGGCGGGGATCGGGCAGGAGATCGTCGCCACCAAGGATGCGCGCAAGCGCTTCCGCTCTGCGCCGCGTTTCGCGCCCGCCGGGCAATCGACGCAGATGATCGTGGGGGCGGATGGTGCGGACGACCGGCAGATCATCGCGCGCGCCAGCCGCCTTTATGGCGAATACCGGCTGCGCCGCGTCTATTATTCAGCGTTCAGTCCGATTCCCGATGCGTCCTCTCGTCTGCCGCTCATTCGCCCGCCGATGATGCGCGAACACCGCCTCTACCAGTCTGACTGGCTGATGCGCTTTTATGGCTTTGCGCCGGATGAGGTGCAGCAGGCGGCGGACAAGGACGGGATGCTGCCGCTCGACATGGACCCCAAACTCGCCTGGGCGTTGGCGTTTCGAGACCGGTTCCCTGTGGACGTGAACCGCGCGCCGCGTGAGATGCTGCTGCGTGTGCCGGGTTTGGGTGTGCGGGCGGTGGACGCCATCATCCGCGCGCGGCGGCACCGCACGCTAAGGCTGGAGGATGTGGGGCGGCTCACCGTCTCTGTGCGCAAGATCAGGCCCTTCATTGTCGCAGCGGACTGGCGGCCGGTGCAACTGGCGGATGCGGCAGACCTGCGTCCGCACATCGCGCGCGCGGCCCCTGCACAGTTGGAGTTGTTCACATGATGCGGACGATCCCGATCCAAGGGCTGGAAGTACCGGAAGCATGGCGCGGCACCGTGCGGGCTTTGCTCGCTGAAGATGTGCCGCCCGAATGGCTGGTCTGGTCTGATGGGCAGGCGCCTACCTTGTTTGAATCCAGCCCGACGCTGGCCCCGCCCAGCGATGCGCTTGTTCTGCCCAAATCCTTCGTACGGCTGGCAGAAACTGTGCTGATGCATCGACAGTCGGAAAAGTTTGGACTGCTTTACCGAATTGCCTGGCGGCTGCGCTACGGCCGGTTGCGCATGGCTGACCTGTCCGATGCGGATGTGGTCCGCGCGGCTCATATAGCCAAGGCGGTGGGGCGGGATATCCACAAGATGCGCGCCTTCGTACGATTCCGTGAGGTGAGAGAGGGCGATACCGCGCGTTTCGTGGCGTGGTTCGAACCGGATCATCTGATCGTGCGCGCCAATGCAGGCTTTTTCGTGCGGCGTTTCGCGGCGATGCGCTGGTCAATCCTGACGCCGGATTTGTGCATCCATTGGGATGGCGAGCGCGTGACTGAAAGTGCAGGTCTGGCTGAGCGACCCGACTTGAATGATGACGGTATTGAGCAGCTATGGACGCGCTATTACGCGTCGATCTTTAACCCGGCGCGACTCAAGGTTGCGGCTATGGTGAAGGAATTGCCCCGGCGTTACTGGAAAAACTTGCCAGAGGCAGAACTCATTCCCGGCCTTATCGCTGCTGCAAAAGGGCGGGAGGCGGAGATGCTGGTCACGGCGGATCAAGCCGCCAAACGCTGATCGATCAGTATTCGCCGCGCGCCATTTGACGGGCTTCGAGCAGATCCCATAGGCCGCGATGCTGGGCGAGCAATTGCTGCGCCCCAAAGGACATGGCGCGCTCGACGGGAAGCGATGTGGCGACCTTGTTCGCCAGATCGACGCTTTCCTGAATTGAAGGCATGGCGAGCGTCGGGGCTTCGATGCCGAAGCGGCCTGCGGCCACTTCCACGATGCCGCGAATCGAATGCCAATCGAGCACCAGTGCCAGTGCGGCCCCCAGGGCACAGCCCACGCGATCTGATTGCGCCAGCATGTCGATGGCATGGCGTTGGCCGTTGACGGCGGCTTCGGCCTCTGATTGCGCTGGCGTGCTCGGCAGCGGACCTGCGGCGACCACGAGGCGTGTGAGGAAGGTGCGTTCGCGAATGAAGCCATCCACTGTGTCGATCAGCCAACTGCGGGCATCATCATGCGTGGTGCGATTCGCCGCATGATCAGCCACTCCGGGGTGGCGGCCATGCAGGATGCAGATGTGATGCACCGCGTCTGCCAGATTGCGCGAGGCATGTTTGCCCGCCAGCAAGTCAAAAGAGCCCGTATAGGCGTGGCTGGAAGACCCTTCTGCGCGCACAAGTGCGGCCACAAGGTTGGTGGCATTGGCCCCTTCGGCCGTCTGTTTTGCAATCGCGCTCATCAAAGTCCCTTTGCGCATGGCATCCGCTGAATAGAGCCATGGTGGAGACTGTCTCTATAGGAAGGGCGTAAAAACCTAGTTTACAGCGCGTTAGGCAAATCTTGAGGCGGGTTAACAGGCCGCCAACAAAGGTGAACGCAGCGTTTTACAAGGCGCGGGGCGTCAATCGTCCAGCCGGTCGAGCTTGGCCTTGAGCGCGGCCATCTCGGCCTTGAGCGAGGCCAGATCGTCCTTGTCCGCAGGCTTGGGTTTCGCCGTTTCCGGTGCGCCGGGCACCAGACCGCGAAACGCGCCTTCGATCATGTGAAGCTGCTGCTTGGCCATTTCACCAAAGGGGGAAACGTCCAGCGCCTTGTCCACCATCTGGCGAAACTGGCCCTGATTGGCGCGGAAGGATTGCATCGCCGCTTCCAGATAATGCGGCACGGAGGGCTGCATCGCATCGCCATAGAGCGAAATAATCTGGCGCAGGAAGCCAGCCGGCAGCATCGTCTGCCCGCGCGATTCGCTGTCCACGATAATCTGGGTCAGCACGCTGTGGGTGATGTCTTCGCCGCTCTTGGCATCCTGCACCACAAATTCGCGACCTTCGCGCACCATGGCTGCCAGATTGTCGAGCGTGATGTAGCTGGAGGTTTCCGTGTTGTAGAGCCTGCGATTGGCGTACTTCTTGATGACTACGGGGGCTCCCGCCTCACCCTTTTTGCGCGTCCGTCCCATGGCTCAAAGCTCTTTCTGTCCAGAATGGACAGGCCCTAGCATGGTGCAGGGATGCGGCGCAACATGTATGCTGCACTTGCGAAAGATTCGCGATGACAGGTGGCTATTGCCAGGGCGGGCAGTGCAGGCCCTTGGGGCTGGCTGTGAAGATCTCATAGCCGCCTTCGGTGATGCCGATGGTGTGCTCGAACTGCGCAGAGAGCGAGCGATCCCGCGTCACTGCCGTCCAGCCATCGTCCAACACCTTGGTGTCGGCACGGCCAATGTTGATCATCGGTTCGATTGTGAAGAACATGCCGGGGCGCAGCTCCGGGCCGGTGCCGGGGCGACCAGCGTGGATGACTTCGGGCGCATCGTGAAACAGGCGGCCAATGCCATGGCCGCAGAAATCGCGCACCACGCCATAGCGGTGCTTTTCTGCAAAGCTCTGGATGGCGTGCGCAATATCGCCCAGCCGGTTGCCGGGCTTGGCCTGTTCAATGCCGCGCATCATCGCTTCATAGGTGACTTCCACCAGCCGCCGCGCCTTGATCGGCACATTGCCAACCAGATAGGTGCGATTGCTATCGCCGTGCCATCCATCGACGATGGGCGTGACATCCACATTCACAATATCGCCTTCCTGAAGCTTTTTCGGCCCTGGAATGCCATGACAGACGACATGGTTGATCGACGTGCAACAGCTATGCGTATAGCCGCGATAGTTGAGCGTGGCGGGGATGGCGCCTGCATCCAGCGTCATCTTGCGAACCAGATCATCAATCTCTTCGGTTGTGATACCGGGCACGATGAACGGCACCAGTGCATCGAGCGTTTCAGCGGCCAGACGCCCGGCCTTGCGCATTCCTTCAAAGCCCTCCGGCCCATGGAGTTTGATGGCCCCGGTGCGGGTAGGGGTGTCGGCGTCGGTCACGGTTTGATAATCGGTCATGGCGCGCGCATATCACGGCCAGTTTGATTTTGCGAGGGATGCGCATGACGTGGATGTTGCCGTTGTTCGTGGCTCTGTCCGGATTGGTGGCTGTGCCTGCCAATGCCGCTTCTCCGCGCAAGGCATGGAAGGCATTGTTGAACTGTCGCATGGCTCCGGAAGCGGCGCGGACTTTCCTCGCTTCGCAACTCGAAAATGCGGCGATTGAGCCCAATGACCATCTGCTGTTCACCGATCCTCGCTTGCGTGCCTTTGGCTATAAAGTGCGAAAGCTGGACGCCCGGCTCTTTGGATCGCCGCTGCTCTGGATTTTTCTGACGCCCAAGCCGCGCTTTGAAAAAGTGGTCAGGACGGTGCGGAAAGACAAAGTCGTGCCGAACCAATGCTCACAAACATTCGCAAGCCCTGCTGGGCGGACCCATACCTGCAATTTCGATTTGCCGAACGGGAATTGGCTGCAAGTCACCCGCGCTTACAAGAATGAGGGTGGCGTGACCTTGGCCTGCCATTATCGGGCAGCTGCGTCCCCGGTTCCATAATGCGGGGTGACTTGTCCGGCGGGCCTGTCAGACTATGGTGCGCGGCATGGTTGATCGTCCGTTGCTCCAACTCGTCCACAATCCGGCCTCGGGCAATCACGATCCCGCGCGGATCGCGGCTCTGGCAGAGGCGCTGGAGGGGCAGGGTTTTGCTGTGACGGCCACGCATTCATCGCCCACGCATCCCTTCGCCCTTCTGGAAGATGCTGCGCATGTGTGCGTGGCGGGCGGGGACGGGACGGTGCGGCACGTTGTTTCTGCGCTGGTGAAGGCGAGCCGGGCTCCGGGGTTCAGTATCTATCCGGCAGGCACGATCAATCTGGTCGCGCGCGAATGGCAGGCCCCGACTGACCCCTCAGCCTTCGCGCACCATGTTGCGCAAGAGGGCGCGGCGCGGCGGCTTCATCCAGTTGCGCTCAATGACACGCATTTCGTCGCCTGCCTGAGCATTGGTCCGGATGCGCGTGCCGTCGCGGCCGTTTCAGAGCCCTTAAAGGCCAAAATCGGGCGGCTCGCCTATGGCGCGGCGCTGCTGAAGGTCGCGCTCAACTGGGTGCGGCCTGCGCTGGTGGTGGACGTAAATGGCGAGCAAATTGCATGTGAGGCCGTCTATGTGGCCAAGGGCCGCTACTTCGCTGGACCGTGGCAGTTTGCGCCTGCCGCACGGCTCTCTGCCCCTGACCTGCATCTGGTGCTGCTCAAACGCGCAAGGCGGAGGGATTTTGTGGCGTTCCTGCTGCGGATGCTGACCGGGCGTGTGCAGGAGGGCGGGAACGTCATGCTGCGCACGTGCACGGCGCTTGGCATCAGCGGTCCAGTTGGGCATCCGGTGCAGGTGGATGGGGATATTGGGCCGGGGCTGCCGTTGAAGCTGGCCATCACGCAACCGGTGCTGAACCCGTAACGCAAATTTGCGCTTTCCACGCCTCTTTGTCAGGCCTAGGAAATTCGCATGACGACTGACCGTATCTTTACCGCCGCGCTGTGTGTGATCGGGGATGAAATCCTCTCTGGTCGCACGCAGGACAAGAATATCAGCCAGATCGCGCTGTGGCTGAACCTGCAAGGCATCCGTTTGCGCGAAGTGCGCGTGGTGCCCGATGTGGAAGAGGCGATTGTGGAGGCGGTGAACCAG
>CALMZE010000085.1 GCA_937870585.1 uncultured Sphingomonadales bacterium
CGAGGCCCGCACTCCGCTAATCTACGCCGCGAGTTGTGCCGAATGTTCTGACGACTGACAGTTCGCTCCGCGGCACCCTTCCGAGCAGCGCCCACGAAAAACGTGTTGCTGCGTCGATCTCGACCAGCAGGTCCGGCAACTGGATCTTGCCTACGCCCGCGAACAGCGTGCGGCGAACACTCTTGAGATTTTCGTCCTCGGGCTCTGCCTTGAGCTTCGGCACGACCAACCGGCTATTCTCTATCCGGATATCACCCCTGGACAATGCCGCATCGAGGGCCTTGAGGGCGATATCGAGCTCGTCCTTGATCCACCGAATTGTCGGTTCTGGCTTGGCCGAAACGGCGAGGCTTCGCACGAACCGCGCACGCTCTTTCAGCCATTGTCCGTTGGGAATCAGCCGGTCTTTAGGCGCGCGGTGTTCAAGGCTGTGGGCGACAGATGCTTGTCCGTTGCGAAGCGATCGTTTGAGTAACATCAGCGTTGCCGCTTTGTAGCCACCAAATGCAGCTTCACGATCGGGCTGATCGACGAGGGATGCCCAAGTCTGGCCGAAGGGGTTGTTGGTGCCCTCCGGTAATTGCCGCTTCCCCGACGCGGCCACCGCCCCCAGCGTTTCAATGGCTTGGGCAAGCGGGTGTGTAGCTGTCAGATTCAGGCTGATCGTCGTAGCAGCATCCAGTAGCTCGGTCGCTCCTTTGCCAGCTGTAGCCAGTTCCCGCCGGACCCGGCCGACCATTGTGGACGGACCGTGCGCGCCAATCGGTAGGAACGGTGCCAGCAAGGCGCGCATTCGATCGCGAACGTCGGCGTCGGACGCGCTTTCATCGTCGGCAAGCACTGCCAGTTTTGATATGAGCATTTGATGGCGGCGAAGTTCGTCGGTCGCTGCCGCCTCGGCGCGGGTCCGGGCCTGTCTCCAGAGATCTGCGATCCGATGATCGATCATTCCCAAGCCGTCGTCAGTGAGACGCAACAGCTGCAATCGCAGGAAGCACGCCAGCTCGAGATTTTTGCGCTCACCACGCAAACGCTTCAGCATCGCTGGTTTGCGGTATAGCATTGATCGCGCTTGGGCCTTCAGCATCCCTGTCGACAAACCAAGTTCGAGCTTGTCGGCGCCTAGCTTCTTCAAGAATTCAATCTTCGCGATATGGTCGGCAAGGCCCTTGGTTTTGCGCGAGGCGGGGGCATCCCGGAGCCATTCCAGCCGGGTTTTTCCGTTGGCCATTGTTTCCGACAGCTCCGACAGCCATGCCTTCGCCTCCGTTTCACCGACTGCGGCCATCACTCCGGCCAACAGCCCTGCATCATAGTGGCGCCGGGCAGCTGACGCAGAACTCCTCAGGCGCCGCGAAGGCAGTTGAATATAATGATGGTCACCGAGCCAATCGCGCGCCGCGTGTTCCAAGTCGCCCACCAGGAATTTGTCGCCAGCCTCGCGTCGCAGAAAGCCGTTCAGCGCGCGCTGACCATGTTCGGTGAGGTCGCGCAAGCCCAGCGTCCGCTTGGCCGCCTCCTGATGCTCGAACAGCGTTCGACGTCGGCGATACAGTGCGCGTATCGAGGCGAGGCGGGGCGGCGCAATTCCGAGTTCAACGCCTATATGAGCCAGCACACGCGGCGGAATCATCTCAACGGAATTGAGCGGCGTTCCGGTGAGCCGCAGAAAACCGATCTGCAGCGCCACACCCAATCGGTTCAACGGCCTCCGTCTGCGATCGACAGTCCGCTGTTCCTCTTCGGCAAGCGAGAAGAAATACGCAATTTCAGGGTCGGTCAAATCGTCCGGGAACCGCTCCCAACCAAGGTATTGTTGAAGTGGAGCGTCCACGACTCGATCCTCCCAAGACTGAGCCTACACAGCGCTGGCAAAAGGTCGAGAAACCTCCGGTTCTATTTATATCAATAGGTTACGATCTACGCACGTAGGGTAAACTCGATATTTCAGTAACTTGCTTAGCGGCACTTTTTGCACCACGGTTACGAGGACCCCTATATGCTGCGCTTCATTGACGATGAGAGCTACCGCCGCCGCATCCTCGTCCAGCTCAACCGAGGAGAAGGTCGCCACCAGCTGGCGCGGATCATCTTCCACGGCAAGCGCGGGGAATTGCGACAGCGCTATCGGGAAGGACAGGAAGACCAGCTCGGCGCGCTTGGTCTCGTCGTCAACCTCGTCGTCCTGTGGAACACGATCTACATGGACGCCGCGCTCGATCTCCTCCGGGCTGATGCCTTCGACGTCCGGCCCGAGGACGTCGCCCGGCTGTCCCCTCTCGGCTTCAAGCACATCAACATGCTCGGCCGCTACGCCTTTACGCTCCCCGAGACCGTGGCGCGGGGAGAACTCAGGCCGCTGCGCGATCCGAACGCCATCGGGATCGACGATGCGTGACCCAGATCCTTGTGTAGGTTTTCTGTTCCGTTGCTACTCAGACCCCGGTTTCGGTTACCGCTGGTTTCATCCCCCGAGGCCGAGCGGGCCGTGAACACACTGCTGGAGCACTGGGCGGTGCGCCGCCCTCTCGGGCCCTGCCGCTACGGGATCGGGAGCCGGTTCATGCAGGTCGAGTTCCCGATGTTCCGCTACAACCTGTTCTTCTATGTCTACGTGCTGTCCTTTTATCCTCCCGCACGGCGGCATGCGGCATTTGGCGAAGCCCTGGGTGCGCTTCGGGACAAGCTAGTGTATGGGCAGGTGATCGTCGAACACGGCAAGCGGGAACTGTACTCACTCTCGCTCTGCCGGAAGAGTAGCCTGAACCCTTGGGCGACACGACGCTATGCCGAGATCCTCGCCAACCTGGAACAATAGGTCAGTGATCAGTCGAACACCCGGGCGGTGTCAAAGGAATTGCACCGCTAGCGATGGAGCGGCGCGACGGGTGAAGTGAGGCTATGCCCCGCCCTCGCCAACCCGCCAATCCATTCCGGTATTTCCACTCGTCGCCCGAGGTGATCCGCCTCGTGGTGATGATGTATGTCCGCTTCCCACTGTCCCTGCGGAACGTCGAGGACCTGCTGTTCGAACGCGGCATCGACCTGTGCCATGAGACAGTGCGGCTTTGGTGGAACCGGTTCGGGCCGCTGTTCGCCGCCGATATCCGGCGGCAACGGGTCCACCAGATGCGGGGCTTCCGACACTGGCGCTGGCATCTTGATGAGGTCTACGTAAAGATCAACGGCGAGGTGCTGGAGAGCTACGTCACAAAAACCCGAGATAAATCCGCGGCTTTGCGATTCATGCGCAAGGCCTTGAAGCGCCATGGCAGGGCCGTGACGATCGTCACCAACGGTTTAAAATCCTACCCTGCCGCGATGCGCGAGCTGGGCAATGAGACCCGCCGCGAAGTCGCTCGGCCGCCCTGGCCGAGTGGCAAAACCTCATGGCCTGAGGTGCTGCACTGGTAAGGGGGCCTTTGACCGGCAGAGAACGTTTCGCATCAGACTGACACCTCTCTGGTGCCTGTAGCTTTTGATGCACCACAGCGCGCTTCACTCAGCCGACCAGTGCCTTGGCATCCAGCGCATACAGCAGGCCCGCCCCGGCAGTTGCCGCAGCCTTCAGCCCCCGTGCCTCAGGCACGATATGCTCCATAAAATAGCGCGCGATCACTGGTTTCGTTGCTGCCAGTGCGCCTTCCGCCACATCAACCTGGCGTAGCAGTTGCCACCCGGCCACCGCCACTGCACACATCGTACAGAACGGGACGCTGCCCGCCAGCTTGTCATCCAGGGCAGCATCGCGTGACATCCAACGCGCGACCGCGATGCAATCCTTGGCCAGCCCTCGCAACACCGGCGCCGCTTTGTCCGCCCGCGCGACGACATCGGCCAGCAATGCAAGCAGCACATCCCCGCCTGCGTAGCCCAGCTTGCGGGTGACGAGGTCGGCCGCCTGAATCCCGTTCGTGCCTTCATAAATTGGGGCAATCCGCGCATCGCGATAATGCTGCGCCGCGCCGGTTTCTTCGACAAAGCCCATGCCACCATGGATTTGCACGCCGATACTCGCCACTTCGCAGCCAATATCGGTGCCCCAGGCCTTGATCAGAGGCACCAGCACATCAGCCCGCATCTGCGCGCCTTCAATCCCCAGTGTCGCGCGATCCACTTGTCCGGCGGTATAATACAGCAGCGCCCGAGCGCCTTCGGTCAGCGCGCGCATTCGCAGGATCATGCGCCGGACATCGGGATGTTCGATAATGGCAACCGGGTCCTTGACGGGCGAACTGGCACGGGCCGACTGAACACGCTCGCGGGCATAGTATTGTGCCTGTTGCAGCGCGCGTTCGGCAATTTGCACGCCCTGACTGCCGACGTTTATCCGCGCGGAGTTCATCATCGTGAACATCGCCTGCAGCCCGCCGTTTTCGGGGCCTACCAGTTCACCTATGCAATCATCGTTGTCACCAAAACTCATCACGCAAGTGGGCGAGGCGTTTATGCCCAGCTTGTGTTCAATCGCCACGCAGCGGACATCGTTGCGCAAGCCAAGCGCGCCATCGGCAGCGACATGGAACTTCGGAACGATGAACAACGAGATGCCCCTGCTGCCTTGCGGTGCGCCCGGGATGCGCGCTAGCACAAGGTGGATGATATTGGCCGCCAGATCATGCTCACCCCATGTAATATAGATTTTGGTGCCGTTGATCTTGTAGCGGCCTGCATGCGGCCCGGCGGTGATAGGGACCGCAGTGGTCCGGAGGGCACCGACGTCCGAACCGGCCTGCGGCTCTGTCAGGGTCATCGTGCCCGACCATTCGCCGCTAACCAGCTTGTGCAGATAAACCGCATTTTGCGCAGGGCTGCCATGATGGGCCAGTGCCTCGATGGCGCCAACCGTCAGCATCGGCAGCAGCCCGAACGCCATGTTGGCGGTACCAAGATTTTCAAGCACATTGGCCGACAGCGTAAACGGCAAGCCCTGCCCACCAAAGTCGACATCGCCGGAAACCGCGCTCCAGCCTTGTTCAACAAAACTGCGATAAGCTCGGTCAAAGCCATCAGGCAAAGCGATGGCGCCATTGGCCAGCCGAGCGCCTTCGACATCGCCAATACGATTGAGCGGCGCCCATTCACCGGCAGCGAACGCGCCGATGCCCTCGACAATCGCCTCGACCAGATCAGCGCTGGCCGCCGCAAAGCGATCATATGCGGCAATCTCGGCCATCCCCGCGTTGGCCTTGATGGCCAAAATCTGGTCTGCGGTAGGAGCGATAAACTGCATGATTTCTCTCGGAGCTTGCCGGTCATTGGCGGCGCGACATATTTAGGCGGCAGGATTGGACGATAAGAAACAGGCGCAGCTGATCGCCGCAAGCCGGGAAACCGGAACGTTATCTGCCATGAAGCGGGAGGCGGCTTCGGCAAAGATCGGGCACCGATGTGATCGCCGCGACATAGACCAGCACACAGTATGCCGAAATCAACGCCCCCCAGCGGTCCCCTGTTGAATTCCACCTGCCGGCGGCAGCAGGGGAGCGCAAACCCGCAAGTCCTAGCCCCCCCTCACTCACCGGTTTTGCAATCAGCTGTCCATCAGCTCTTCGCAGATATCTTCAAT
>CALMZE010000086.1 GCA_937870585.1 uncultured Sphingomonadales bacterium
CGGGGATTGAGCGGAGGAATTCCATGCCCGCAATGCCCGCATCGCGCGCCGTTGAGGAGACGAGAATACCAGACGCGCCGCCGCCGCAGGTCAAGATCAGGTCGTCATCCCCGCGCAGGCGGGGATCGCTGTCCGCATTGAGTGCCCCTGCCTCAATCCGGCCCCCGCCTTCGCGGGGGTGACGCAAGACATTGACCTGCGCAAAGGCCTTGCCCAGCCGCACGACCACACCGGGAACACCCCCATCGCGCACAATCATGTTGGAGCCGAGCCCCAGCGCCATCACCGGCACGGACGGATCGAGCGCGCGCAGAAAATTCTGCAAATCAGCCAGATCCTTGGGCTCAAACAGCCAGTCCGCTGCGCCGCCCGACTTGAACCACACCAGTGGCGCAAGCGGCGCATGGGGGGTCAGCTTACCCGCAACATCAGGGATGGTTGCAAGGCTCACCCCCGCACCCCCTTGATCGCATCAGCAAGCCCGGCGGCCCATTTGGTGATGTCGCCCGCGCCGAGGCAGACGATCATGTCGCCGTCCTTCGCCACACGCGCCATTTCTTCGGCCAGCGCCGCCGCATCGGCGATTTCCGCCGCGCTGTGGTGGCCACGCCGCTTGATCTTGCCGACCAGATCAGCCGCGCTCACGCCTTCGACCGGTTGCTCACCGGCCGCATAAACCGGCGCGACATAGACCATGTCGGCATCGTTGAAGCAGGAGGCAAACTCTTCCATCAGATTGCCAAGGCGCGAATAGCGGTGCGGCTGGCATACTGCGATCACGCGTCCCGTCGCCCCTTCCCGCGCGGCAGACAACACGGCTTTGATCTCAACCGGATGGTGCGCGTAATCGTCGATCACCGTCACGCCACCCACTTCGCCCACCTTGGTGAAGCGCCGCTTGACGCCGCCGAACTTGGCAAAGCCCGATTGCACCTGATCGTCGCTCATCCCCATTTCGAGGCCAACCGCGATGGCAGCGAGCGCATTCTGGACGTTGTGGCGGCCCGGCATGGGCATTTCCACGCCAGCAATCGTGCGCTGCTCGCCATCGCGCGACCGCACCACCACATCGAAGCGGTTGCCACCGGGGAAAGACACGACATTTTCCGCGCGCACATCAGCTTGCGCGGCAAAGCCATAGGTCATGATCCGCCGGTCACGGATGCGCGGGATGATCGCCTGCACTTCGGGATGATCGAGGCAGAGAATGGCGAGGCCATAGAAGGGCACATTCTCGATAAACTCGATATAGGCCGCCTTGGCGCGATCAAAATCGCCATAATGGTCGAGATGTTCGGGATCAATGTTGGTGACGACCGCAATCGTGCCATCGAGCCGCAGGAAGCTGCCATCGCTCTCGTCGGCTTCGACCACCATCCACTCGCTGTCACCCAGCCGCGCGTTGGAGCCGTAATTGTTGATGATGCCGCCATTGATGACGGTCGGATCAATCCCGCCCGCATCCAGCATCGCCGCGATCATGCTGGTCGTGGTCGTCTTGCCGTGCGTGCCAGCAACCGCGACCGTGCTCTTCAGCCGCATCAGTTCGGCGAGCATTTCGGCGCGGCGCACCAACGGGATGCGGCGTTCCAGCGCGGCTTCCACTTCGGGATTGCCGCGCTTCACGGCGGTTGAGGTCACGATCACCTGCGCGTCGCCCAGATTGGCCGCATCATGGCCGATCAGCACGGGAATGCCCTTTTTGCGCAGGCCCTCCACCACATAGCTTTCGGCAATGTCGCTGCCCTGCACCGAATAGCCCAGATTGTGCATCACCTCTGCAATGCCAGACATGCCGATGCCGCCAATGCCGACAAAGTGGATCGTTCCGATACTCGTGGGAACGGCTTTCATGCGGCACCTCCGGCAGCAGCGGGTTCACCCGCCCAGACTTCATCCTTGGCAGACACGCCGTCCATCACCGGCGGCTTGCCCAGATTTTCAACGAGATCAGCCAGATCCTTGGCCGCATGCGGGCGACCGCAGGTCCAGGCGCGCTTGGCAGCGGCGATCAGGCCTTCGGGTTCAAGACCCAGTTTCTGCATCTGCTTGGCGAGTTCAGCAGGCGTGAATTGCGATTGCGCAATCATCCGCGCGCCACCGGCCTTCACCAGCTCGGCGCAGTTCGCGGTCTGATGATCGTCGGTTGCGCCGGGTAGCGGGATCAGGATGGCGGGGCGGCCCGCCGCCGTCAGTTCCGCCAGCGTTGACGCGCCCGAGCGCGCGATGACCAGATGCGTCCAGGCGAGTCGTTCGGGCAGATCGGTCATATATGTGGCAAGGTCTGCCGGAATGCCGAGTTCAGCATAACGTTCGCGCACCCGGTCAATATCCTCTGCGCGGCATTGCTGCGTCACTTGCAGGCGGCGGCGCAGATTGGGCGGCAGCATCGCCAGACCATCGGGCACGATGTCAGACAGGATTTGCGCGCCTTGCGATCCGCCGATCACCAGCACGCGGAACACACTGTCTCCATCGATCACCGGGTAAGGCTGGTCGCGGAGCGCCATCACTTCATCCCGGACCGGATTGCCGACAACATGCGCCTTCCCCTGAGCCTTGGCAGAAAGCCGCTGCGTGTCTGGCGTGGCCAGCGCAATCGCCGTCACCTGTCCGGAGACGAAGCGGTTCACCCGGCCCAGCACGGCATTCTGTTCATGAATTACGGTGGCAATCCCCGCCTTCTTGGCAGCAAGCAGCGCGGGAAGTGCCGGATAGCCGCCAAAGCCGATCACGGCAGCGGGCTTGAACGTGTCATACAGGCGCAGCGCCATGCCGCGCCCCTCCCAGATTGAGCGGGCCGCACGCAGCCAGCCAAGCGGCCCACCGCCGAGCCTCCCGGCAGGCATCTGATGAACGGGCACATCCTCAAACAGCCCCGGAATCTTCGCGCCGCGTTCATCGGTGATGAGCGCAACATGATGGCCGCGCCGCCGCAGTTCAGCCGCCAGCGCGTGCGCAGGCATCATGTGCCCGCCGGTGCCGCCTGCCGCGAGGACATAATGACGGGTGACGCTCATCGGTCATTCCACTTCACGATATAGGGCGAGCGCAACAGATACGGGTTGCGCCGCGTAAAGGTGAGCAACATGCCAAAGGCCGCGCACAAGGCGATCATGGACGAGCCGCCATAGCTGATGAACGGCAAGGTCATCCCCTTGGACGGCGCAATGCCCACATTCACCGCCATGTTGATCAACGCTTGCAGCATCAGCTGGCACACCAGCCCGGTGCAGGCGAGGATGGTGAAGCTGTCTTCCTCATCAATCATCTTGCGGAACACGCGCATCGTGATGGCCAGAAACAGCACGGCAATTGCCATGCAGGCAAAAATCCCGAATTCTTCGCCCACGACGGAGAAGATATAATCGGTATGCGCTTCGGGCAGATGGAATTTATGCTCCCCTGCCCCCGGCCCCGCTCCGAACAGCCCGCCCGAGGTGATGGTTTCGCGCGCGCGATCCACCTGCGTGGTATCGCCATCAGAAAAGAGGAAGCCGTTGATGCGCGTTGTCGCCACCGGATAGAAGAGATAGGCGAGCAGCACGCCAACCACGCCCAGCCCCATCAGCGTGCCAATCCGGCGCAGCGGAAGCCCGGCGACCGTCACCATTGCGAGCCACACGCTCACGAAAATGACCGTCTGGCCAAAATCAGGCTGGAGCATCAGCAATCCGCCAATCAGCGCCGTCATCAACCCGGTCAGCACGAAGACCGGCAAATCCCGGTCCTGCTGCCGCAAAGACAGCAGCCAGGCGAGCGTCACGAAATAGAAGGGCTTCAGAAATTCTGACGGCTGCAATTGCCCCACGCCCAGACTGATCCAGCGCATCGCGCCATTTTTTTCCACGCCCATCAGCGGCACTGCGACCAGCAGCACGCTGAAGAAGGCCGCAGCCCCCAGCGCAAAGCGCCGCATGTTGCGCGGCGGCACCATGGAAAACAGGATCATCACCGGCAGACCGGCAGCCACCCAGCCGAGCTGACGCCAGAAGAAGAAGAGCGGCTCCATCTTAAAGCTTCCGCCCGACAGGCGATAGGCCCCTGCCGGAGACCCCGCTGCGACCGCGATCAGCCCGATCGAAATCAGAACCAGCCCGAGCAGCAGCAAGACGCGGTCAATCTCCCAGAACCAGAGCGAATACCAGGTCCGATCAGACCGGCCGAGCCGCGGCTTGACGGCTTTGGTGCGGGCGATCACGCTCATGCCAGCTTCTCCACCAGAGCCCGGAACGCATCGCCCCGGGCTTCGAAATCGCGGAATTGATCAAAGGATGCGCAGGCGGGCGAGAGCAGCACGGTCTCCCCTGACTTGGCGGCGGCGCGTGCAGCTACCACAGCAGCCTCCAGCGTGCCTGCGTTCGTCACGGGCATGTGCGGGCTCAGCAGCCGCTCAAACAAATCTGCCGCATCCCCGATCACATAGGCGGCCTTCACATGGCCGAAATGCGGGGCGCAGGCATCCAGATCATCGGTTTTGGCCTGCCCGCCCAAAATCCAGTGGACCACAGGATAAGCGGCGAGCGCAGGCGCGGACGATGTGGCGTTGGTTGCCTTGCTGTCATTCACCCAAAGCACGCCATCCAGTTCGCGGATACGCTCCATGCGATGAGACAGGCCGGGATAGGAGGCCAGCCCCGCTTCGATCTGCGCATCATTCAGACCCAGCGCTGTGCAGGCGGCGATGGCGCACGCCACATTCTGTGCATTGTGCGGGCCTTGCAGCGATGGCCAGCGCGACTGATCTTTCACGTCCGCCGCATGAACCCGGTGCAAGCGGTGGTTGATGCGGCTGGCGATCATCCGGCTGGGATTATCATCGCACGCGATCACCGCCACCTTGTCCACATGCTGCATGGTGAACAGCCGTTCCTTGGCGGAGGCATAGTCTGCAAAGTCGATATAGCGGTCTAGATGATCCGGCGTGATGTTGGTGAGGATCGCCACATCGCAATCGAGGCCATGCGACAGATCGACCTGATAGCTGGAGAGTTCCAAAACATAGATGCCGCCTTCGCCCAGTGGCTCCTGCCCCAGAATCGGCAGACCGATATTCCCGCCCAGCATCGCCGGAATGCCTGCATTGGTGAGGATGTGATGGATCAGCGCGGTCGTGGTCGATTTGCCATTGGTGCCAGTAATGCCAACCACCTTGTGCGCGGGCAAACCAGAGCGCGCCTGCGAGAACAGCTCGATATCGCCGATCAGCGGCACATGTGCAGCGTGCGCGGCATCGGCGATCGGGTGGCGATTGATCGGCACGCCCGGCGAGACGATGATACCGTCAAAGCCCGTCAGGTCGATGGTGAGGGGATCAGCCAGCGTGACGCCTTCGCCGACCGCCGCCCGCGCTTCATCTTTGCTGTCCCACGCCACCACCTCAGCGCCACTCGCCACAAGCGCCCGAACAGTCGCATGGCCCGATCTTGCCAGACCGAGCACCGCATAGCGTTTACCGCGAAAGGCCGCTGAAGCGATCACCGCAGCTTCAACGTCGATAGGCCGACCAGCGCCAGCACGAAGGAGATGATCCAGAAGCGGATGACAACTGTCGTCTCCGCCCAGCCCAATTGCTCGAAATGGTGGTGGATCGGCGCCATGCGGAAAATCCGCCGCCCCGTGCGCTTGAACCAGAAGACCTGAATGATAACGGACAGCGCCTCCACCACAAACAGCCCGCCGATGATCGCGAGCACGAATTCATGATGTGCCACAACCGAAATCGTGCCCAGCACACCGCCCAGCGCCAGACTGCCGGTATCGCCCATGAACACCGCAGCAGGCGGCGCGTTGAACCAGAGGAAGGCAAAGCCCGCGCCCATGATCGCGCCGCACAGCATCGCCAGATCGCCTGCGCCCGGAATGTGCGGAATGCCGAGATAGTCAGCGAATTTGGCGTTGCCCGCCAGATAGGCGATGACCATGAAGGCCAGACACGCGATAATCACCGGCATCGTTGCCAACCCGTCCAGTCCGTCGGTCAGGTTCACAGAATTGCCGAACGCCACAATGACGAAGGCCCCGAACGCAATGTAGAACCAGCCCAGATCCGCAACCGGCCCCTTGACGAAGGGCATATAGAGTGGAGCGCTCATGCCGTTCTGCATCACATTGGCGAGTCCACCTGCATCCTGAATGATGATGATGGCGACCGCCACACCCGCAATTAGGAATTCGAACATCAGCCGGACCTTGCCCGAAAGTCCCTTGTGGCTGCGCTTCTTCACCTTGTCATAATCGTCCATGAAGCCGACTACGCCAAAGCCCGCCATGACGAGCAGGCACGCCCAGACGAACGGGTTAGCCAGATTCATCCAGAGCAGCATCGAGACGAAGACCGAGGTGAGGATCATCAGCCCGCCCATCGTCGGTGTGCCAACCTTGGCCAGGTGCGTCTGCGGGCCGTCTGATCGGATCGGCTGCCCCTTGCCCTGCCGAATGCGCAGCCAGCCGATGAATTTCGGGCCGATGATCAGCCCGATGATCAACGCCGTCATGATCGCCCCGCCGGTGCGGAACGTGAGGTAGCGAAACAGGTTAAACCCGCCCTCAAACGCAAAAAGTGAAGCCAACCAATACAACATTGCTTACGACCCGCTTGTCAGCGCGTTCACGATACGGCTGAGGCCGACCGCGTTCGAACCTTTGATGAGAAGTGCATCGCCGCCCCGTATCGCGCCTTTGAGCGTCTCGTGAGCGGCTTCCGCCGTCGCCACATGAACGGTTTCGCATTGGCCTGCAAGCGCCCGAGCGAGCGGGGCCATGCCCTCCCCCACAAGGATCGCCAATGCAACGCCTGCATCCACAACAGGACCGGCCAATTCGGCGTGAAGCTGCTCCGAAGCCGAGCCCAGTTCGCGCATCTCACCCAACACGGCAATGCGGCGCTCAGCGGGCAAAGTAGCGAGCACAGAAAGGGTTGCGCGCATCGAGGCCGAATTGGCGTTGTAGCTTTCGTCGAGCAGGGTCGCCGTGCCGCCATCCGCCAGCGTGATGCTATGCCGCGCCCCGCGACCGGCAAGGCCCGCCATATCGGCCAGCGCGAGCCCAGCCGCCGCCAGATCGCCACCCACCGCCTGCACCGCCGCCAGCACGCCGAGCGCGTTGGAAACCCAGTGATCGCCCGGTTGAGACAGTGTGAAGGAAAGTTCGGCCCCCGGCAGCCGCGCCAAGATGTGCGTGCCTTGCGCCTTGGGAATGACTTCGAGCGCGGTCACATCGGCTTCGGCAGCGCGCCCGAACGTCACGATCCGCGCAGCATAGTGCCGCGCAGCCGCGATCAGGCGCTCACGGTGCGGACTGTCATAGGGGATGACAGCGACGCCACCGGGCTCCAGCCCGCTGAAAATTTCGCCTTTTGCGTCGGCAATCCGCTCTTCGGTGCCGAAATATTCGATATGGGCAGGCGCGATGGTGGTGACGAGCGCAACGTGCGGCCGAACCAGTTGTGTCAGTTCAGCCAATTCACCAAAATGGTTCATGCCCATTTCAAACACGCCGAATACAGCCTCACGCGGCATCCTGCATTCACTGAGCGGCACGCCTGTATGGTTATTGTAGCTCTTGACCGAACGATGGACCAAGCCCCTGTTGGCGCGCGCCAGTGCGTCGGCCAGGGCCTCTTTTGTGCCAGTTTTGCCTACCGAGCCCGTCACGCCAATCCGCTTGGCAGACGAGCGCAGCCGTGAAGCCACCGCCAGCGCATTGAGCGCGGCCATGCTATCTTCAACAAGCACGTGCGGGCCATCGACTGGTTCTGAAACAAGTGCGCCTGCTGCGCCCGCTTCAAACGCCTTGGCAACGAAACGGTGGCCGTCCGTCACATCGCCCTTGAGCGCGATGAACAGGCTGCCTGCCTCCACCTCACGCGAGTCAAAGGTGACGGACGTCGCAGAGAACGCGCCGTACGCCACGCCACCGACCGCTGCGGCAATCTCATCGGATGTCCACAGCGCGCTCATGCCGCACATTCCCGGGCGACGGCCACATCATCAAAGGGCAAAACCCTGTCGCCCACAATCTGCCCCTGTTCATGGCCCTTGCCCGCAACCAACACGACATCATCGCCTGCGGAAAGGCGGATCGCCTCCGCAATGGCCGCGCGGCGATCTCCGATTTCGGTCGCGCCCGTCGCGCCCTCCAGCACCATGGCGCGGATGACCTCCGGCGCTTCGCTGCGGGGATTGTCATCGGTGACGATCACCACATCCGCGTCTCGCACCGCAACAACGCCCATTTCAGCGCGCTTGCCGGTATCCCGGTCTCCACCAGCGCCGAACACCAACAGGATGCGCCCCTTGCAGTGCGGACGCAGCGCCGCAATCGCGGCCTCCAGCGCATCGGGCGTATGGGCATAATCGACGTAAACCGGCGCGCCGCTTTTTGCGATGACGGCGCGTTCCAGCCGCCCGCGCACACCCTGCACGCGCGCCAGATTGGCCAGCGTGCCCTTCAGATCACCGCCTGTGACCATCACCAGCCCCGCCGCTGTCAGCGCATTGGCAGCCTGATAGGCCCCGATCAGCGGCAGCTGCACCTTGTGGACGCTGCCTTCTGCCTCAATTTCCAAGACCTGCCCCAATTGCGTTGGCGTGCGGGAGATCAGCTTGAGATCGGCCCCGCGCTCGCCCACGCTGAACAGGCGTACGCCGCGTGCGCGCGCCGCCTCTGCCACGCGGTCAGACGCGTCATCATCTGTCCAGAGCACCACCGCGCCATCCTCTGCGACAACCTCTGTGAACAGCCGCATCTTGGCGGCCAGATAGGCCTCCATCGTGCCATGATAATCGAGATGATCGCGCGACAGGTTGGTGAAGGCGGCAGCACAGACGCGCGGGCCTTCGGAGCGATATTGATCGAGGCCGTGGCTGGATGCCTCAAACGCGACATGCGTCACGCCTTCGCGCTCCAACCCGGCCATGGTGGAGAGGAACGTGCCCACGTCTGGCGTGGTCAGCCCGGTCGTCACCTGATCCTGCGCGGTGGTGATGCCAAGCGTGCCGATCGACGCCGCCTGAAAACCCGCCATGCGCCACAATTGGCGCACCAGCTCAACATTGCTTGTCTTCCCATTGGTGCCCGTCACGGCAACGATGGTCTGCGGAAACGGTCCATAGAAGAGCGTCGCCAGCCGGGCGAAGGCCTTGCGCGGATTGGCGTCCGCAATATGGACCGCGCCGTCCACCACCACTTCGGGCCGCGCGACGACCGCAACAGCCCCGGCCCGGATCGCATCTGGAATGAAATCCTCGCCATTGAAGCGCGCACCGGGAAAGGCCCCGAAGACAGAGCCTTGTGCTGCCTTGCGGTTGTCGATGACGAACCCCGTCACCTCATCGGTTTCACCATGTCCCGTCAGCGCGCCCAGCTTCATCCGCGCTCTCCCTTGGGCTTCCAGAGCAACGGCGACACATCGCCAATTGGCGCTTCGATCGATTGATCCGGATAGACGCCAAGCATCGGGCCGGTGCGCGCAATCACCTTGGCCACGACCGGCGCTGCGGTGTAGGCTGCGGTCGTCTGGCCGAACGAAGTGGCGCTGCCCTTGGGCGCATCGAGCATCGCAATGACAACGTAGCGCGGCGCATCCATCGGGAAGACGCCCACAAAGGTCGAGACGTTGGAATTCTTGTTATATCCGCCCGCCTGGGATTTCTCTGCCGTGCCGGTTTTCCCACCCACACGGTAGCCCGGCACATTGGCAATCTTGCCCGTGCCGTCCGTCACGATGAGGCGCAGCAATTTGCGCATTGTGGCGCTGGTGGAATCAGTGATGACACGACGGCCCGCAGCCGCCTTCCCCTTTTCCACCTTCATCAACGTTGCCGGACGCCAAATGCCGCCATTGACGATGGCTGCATAGGCACTCGCCAGATGCAGCGGGCTGACCGCAATGCCATGGCCATATGCGGCCGTCATCGTTGTCGCGCGGCCCCAGCTTGAAGGCCACAAGGTGCCGCCACGCTCCTTCAGCTCGATATGCGCCGGTTCGCGGAAACCGAGTTGAGTGAAAAAGGCTTCAGACCGCTCCCGGCCCAATTCGTCGGCAATCTTGGCGGTCACGATATTGGAGGAATGGACAAGCGCTTCGGGCACGTTGAGCCAGCGGTTCTGCGGGTGATCATCCTTGATCGTGAACGGGCCGACCTTGACTGGCTCGGTCGCATCATAACGCCGACCCAAATTGCTCACCACGCCCGAATTGATCGCGTTCGCCATGGTCAGCGGCTTGAAGATCGAGCCGAGTTCATACACGCTTTGCGTCCCGTTGTTGCGGAGCGCTTCAGGGTTCGCCTGCCCCACATTGTTGGGGTTGAACACAGGCAGAGACACCATCGAAATCACTTCTCCGGTGTGGACATCAAGCACCAGCCCAGTAGCACCTTCGGCCTGAAGGTCGGTCATTGCGGCGGACAATTCGCTTTCCATTGCTGCCTGCACGCGCATATCGAGCGAGAGCGCAGCCGGTGCGCCCTTCAGCACCGGATCGCGCAACTGGCGGTCCAGCACACGTTCCATGCCCATGATGCCGCGCCCGTCAAGATCAGTATAGCCCAGCACATGGGCAGCGAGCGTGATCTGCGGGTAAAGCCGTTCGGGCTCCGGATCATAGGACATCGCCGGTTCGCCCAGCGCGTTGACCTGTGCCACCAGTTCCGGCAGCGCGCGGCGGCGGAGATAGACGAAAGGCTTGCCCGATTTCAGGATCGCCAGATATTGCGCTTCCGTCCGCTCGGGCATCAACGCTGCCAGCTTCGGCGCCAGTTCTTCGGGCGAGCTCAGCAGCTTGTTTGGATGCACACCGACCGTCCGCGCTTCAATGGTCCGCGCCAGAACCTGCCCATTGCGATCCACAATATCAGCACGACCGCTGAGGCCTGAGGCCACGACCGGCGTACCGTCCGCCCACACGGCGAGTGTTTGCGCCGAGAGTTGGACGCAGATCGCCGCCACGCCCAATCCTGCCATCAGCAGAATCGACATGAGGCGCTGATGCGCGGTCACGATGTCATCACGCCGCTGGTCCGCCTTGGGCAGGTTATGGGGCCGGATGACTGCCGAACTCATTGGGATTTCCTCTTGGTCTGGGCGGCCTCAGCCTTCGCACCCTTGTCGAGCAGTTTCATCGTGGAATTGTCGAGCAGGCTCTTCTTGGTGACGCTCGCCAGTTTCTCCGGCTTGAGCGACGACAGGTGCACCGCCGGGCGACCGGAAAGTTCGCGCTGCGCCTGCCGGTCATGTGCCGTCAGCCGGGGTTCGGGTTTGCTCTTGTCTTCCAGAATGGCAGCGGCTGGCTTTGCAGCAGGCCGGGACTTGACGACCGGAGCCAGTCCTGCCGTCTGCACCACGGGTTCACTGACTGTTACGACCTCAGGCGCGTGAGAGACGGAGGCCTGCATCATGGCAGGCGGCGGGGCTACCCCATGGCCTTCAAACCGTTCTGCACCGATCTCCGAAATCGCGTCTTCGCTCGCCACAAATTGCCGGGCCTGCGGCGTCGCCAGAGCCAATTGCTCATCGGCGCCGTTCCAGCGTTCCAGCTGGCGCATGGAAGCGCGCGTGTTGAATTCAGTATTGAGGCGACGGATATCCTTGCGCAGGATCGCAATCTCTGCATCCACCTCGTTGAGCTTGCCGCGCTCATTGGCAACGCGCAACTGGATGACATAGAGCAGCATGATCGCCGCCGCGATGCCGACAACCCAGCCAATCGGGCGGAAACGCTGTGTGATCATCGGGGCTCTCCTGTTCGGGCAGCGGACCAGGCAGAGGCCTCTGTCCGGATGGCGACGCGCAATGTGGCAGAGCGCGCGCGGGGGTTTCGGTCCAGTTCGGCAGCGCCGGGGCGCACCGCCTTGGCGACATGGGCAAAGCTGGGCGCGGCCTGTGCCGTGGCTTCGGGCATATGGCGTGATCCACCGGGGTTGGAGCCGCTGCGCTCGCGCATGAAGCGCTTGACGATGCGATCCTCCAGCGAATGGAAGGTGACGATCGCCAGCCGCCCACCGGGTTTCAGAATGCGTTCTGCGGCGTCCAGCCCGTCTTCCAGCTCTTCCAGTTCACGGTTCACATGGATGCGAAACGCCTGAAACACGCGCGGCGCGGGGTCTTTCTTCATGCCTTCGCGCCAGCCGGTCGCGCGGCGGATGATCCGTGCCAGTTCAGTCGTGCTGCCAATCGGACGCGCCTCAACAATGGCACGGGCGACGCGGCGGGACTTGGGCTCTTCGCCATACCGATAGATGATGTTGGCAATCACCTCTTCGTCAGCGGTGTTGAGAAAGTCTGCCGCGCTCTCGCCATCCTGCGCCATCCGCATGTCGGGCAGCGCATCCATCGCGTAGGAAAAGCCACGCTCCACCTGATCAAACTGCATGGACGACACGCCGATATCGAGCACGACCCCATCGACCGGAGGCAGCCCGGCGCGATCCATTTCCGAATAGCAGCGATGGTGCAGGCTCAGTGCGCCTGCGGCCTCCCCCACCATCGCCGCGCCACCGGCTATCGCATCGGGATCGCGGTCAAAGGCGTGCACATGTGCACCCGCCGCCAGCAGCGCGCGGGTATAGCCGCCCGCGCCGAACGTGCCATCCACATGCACGTCGCCGGGCTGCGCCGCCATGGCGGTCACGACCTCATCAAGCAGGACGGGAATATGGGGAGCGGACGCGTCGGTCATTCGCCCCCCTTCTTTCCGCCGCGCGGATTATCCAGATGATATTGCGCAAGGCGCTTCAGGCGGGGATCGACCCCCGGCTCGGCAATCAGCGTGGAGGGATCCCAGATTTCGAATACGTCCCCCGTGCCGATAAACAGGGCGTGCTGGCCGATGCCTGCCTCATGCTTGAAAAAGCCGGGCAGGATGAAGCGGCCATTGGCATCATAGGCCACCTCTTCCAGCGCGCCATAAGCAAGGCGATTGGTGTTGGCGCGGTCAAACACACCGCCCGATGCGCGATCCGCCGCTTCATCTTCGCGCAGGCGGGCGACCATGGCGCGGTTCCAGCCGCTATCAAAGGCAATCAGGCAGCGATCCCGCGGGTGCAGCGCGATGGAGAGAACGCGGCCATCGCCATTTTTTTCGAGAGCATGGCGCAGGTGAGCAGGCACGCCGACGCGGGACTTGCCGTCCACGCCTGCCATGCTGTTGCCTGTGTATGGCTCCCTGTCGCCCACCTTGTTTTAGCCTCGTTCGTCGCTTGCGACGAAACCGGCAAAGCCTTTCCACGCTCGGAAGCGCACACGCTACCAAGCCACACGATCACCATGTGCAGGACAGACCAGCCCCATCTCGTCTGGCCATGGTATAGCCAGAGGCATTTGGGTAAACAATGGGTAAATCACACCACTTTTTGGGTGAAATTCAATTTCTAGTCGCTCTAGAGGCAATTCTTCCCCAAAAATCTCACTGCCCGGCGCAGATTTTTTGAAATCGTTTGCCTTGCGTTCTTCATTGATCATTATATGTTCTATCTTCGCATTGTGCAAGCCCCTCGACCCGCGACTCGCAGCAACACGCCCGACTCACCGCAAAGCGTGCGCAAGCAAGGCCATCAGGCCTTCGTGATTTTCCTCATTGTCGCGCATGTCGAGCAGATCGGCATCAGCCACCAGCACGGCCTGCCCCTTCCCGATACCGCAGGTGAGCACCAGCGCGTCAGCCTGCGCCGAACAGCGCGGATCGGTGGACGCCCAGCGCCCGCCCCTAAGCGGAACGAGCGGCGCGCCGTTGACCGCCACATCTCCCGGCGGCCCGTCCGCAGACAAGGCCATGCCCCAATGCGTGAAGAGCGGATCGAGCAGCGTCACCGGCGGCGCGCGGCGCGGATCTCCTGGTGCCAGAGTGCCGGGCCAGACCAGATCGGGATCAGCAAAGATCAGCACGCGACCGCCACGCCGCACCCAGCCATCCAGATCAACCAGCTCCTGTGCCTGAAGGATACGCGGCTGCGCGACGATCAACAGGTCCGTGCCTGCAAAGGCCGCTGCGTCGATCACATCGACCGGACGGACGCGATACGCCTCCAGCAGAGCGAGGATAACAGGCGCGCGGTGATCCGGATTGGAGAGTACGGCCTTGGGGTCCGCATCGCCATCCCCCCAGAACAGCGGCAGCGCAGACATGATGGTGACAGATTGGCGCGGCGCTTCTGCCTTGGGCGCGCCACACGCAGCGAGCAGGGTCGCGAGCCCGCCCGCAAGGCATCGGCGCAATCTCAGGGTGTGACCCCGGCGGGCGCAACAGCGTTGGAGAGGTTTTCCGGCGCGCCGGGGGCTACGCCAAGATCAGCGAGCGGCTCATCCCCCGTAGATACGGACGCCACATTCCCCGGCATATCAGGCGTAATCCGCGTGAGCACAGCCGTTGCCAGCATGACAAGCACGAGCACCACCGCCAGCCCGGTCAGGCCCACGCGGATGCGCTGCATACGATCATCGCGACCGCCCTCTGCGAGCGGCCCTTTTTCGTCACTCATCCCCAACCCTTGTCCTTTGCCCCCGCTGGATCAATGGGCTCCCTGATGATCATGCTTTTGTCTTCAGCCAATCAAACACCGGAAGGCCTTTGGATGCAAGCCATTCCGCGTTGTAAAGCGTGGAAAGATAACGGAATCCGGTATCGCACAGGATTGTTGCAATGGTGTGCCCCGGCCCCATCTGCTTGGCCAGCGCCACCGCGCCCGCCACGTTGATGCCGGTCGAAAGCCCCAGACACAGCCCCTCTTCCCGCAGCAGCCGCGCGACCCAATAAAGCCCCTCTTCATCTGGAACACGGAACTGCGTATCAATCGGCGCGCCGTCCAGATTGGCGGTAATCCGCCCCTGCCCGATGCCTTCTGCCACCGAAGAACCTTCGGCCTTCAGCTCGCCATGCGCATAATAATTATAGAGCGCCGCGCCATAAGGATCGGTCAAAGCGATGGTGATCCGCTCATCCTTCGCCTTCAGCCCGAGCCCTACCCCTGCGATGGTGCCGCCGGTGCCCGCCGCACAGGTAAAGCCATCGAGCCGCCCGCCGGTCTGCGCCCAAATCTCTTCCGCCGTGCCGACGATATGCGCGCGGCGGTTGGCGATATTGTCAAACTGATTGGCCCAGACCGCCCCCGGCGTCTCTTCCGCAATCCGGCGCGAGGTGTGGACGAAATGGCCGGGGTTGGCGAACGGCGCGGGGGGCACGAGCACAAGCTCTGCGCCCAGCGCGCGCAGCGTATCCATCTTTTCCTTGGACTGGCTGTCTGGCATGACGATGATCGTCTTGTACCCGCGCGCATTGGCCACGAGCGCAATGCCAATGCCGGTATTGCCCGCCGTGCCCTCCACAATGGTGCCACCGGGCTTGAGCGTGCCGCGCTCCTCTGCGTCCTGAACAATGAAGAGCGCCGCGCGGTCCTTCACCGAAGCGCCGGGGTTGGCATATTCGGCCTTGCCCAAAATGGTGCAGCCCGTTTCCGCCGAAGGGCCAGCCAGCTTCACCAGCGGCGTGTTACCAATCAGCGACAAGGTATCAGGAACAATGCTCATCCCCCTCCCCTAGCCGGGGAGCGGGGGCCGGGGCAAGGGCGGGGTGAGTCGGGAGACGAGAAATGGCGGATTTCCGAACAAGTTCACACTGCGGAGCGGATATTTTCACAGGACGTGCGGATGCGATTTCGAAAATTGCCTGCGATTTTTGAGGGATTCTTCCCCAATAGAACATATTGTGAACAATGTCAAGATTTTTGGCGGGAGGGCTGAAAGGAAAAATCCTCCCCCACCGGGGGAGGGGGACTGCCCGCAGGGTGGTGGAGGGGCCGCGAGCGAAGCGAGCGCTGCGCGCTCGTCCCCTCCGTCATCGCTGCGCGATGCCACCTCCCCCGGTGGGGGAGGATTGGGAGGATCGACCCCTTGCACCGATGCGACGCACCCGGCACAAGCGGGGGATGACCAACCGGCTTTACTATGGCGACAATCTGGATGTGCTGCGCACGCACATTGGCGACGAGAGCGTGGACCTGATCTATCTGGACCCGCCGTTCAACAGCAACGCCAATTACAACATATTGTTCAAATCCCCGGCGGGCAAAAGCGCAGACAGCCAGATCGAGGCGTTTGAGGATACATGGCACTGGAACGACAAGGCTGAGGCCGCGTTTCATGATGTGATGGTGAGCGGCAACACCGATGTGGCGGAACTGCTGCGCGCGATGCGGGGCTTCCTGAAAGAGAATGACATGATGGCCTATCTGGCCATGATGGCGGTGCGGCTGATTGAGCTCCACCGCGTGCTCAAACCCACCGGCAGCCTGTATTTGCACTGCGATCCGACCGCGAGCCATTATCTCAAGCTGTTGCTGGATGGGGTGTTTGGGCCGACGAATTTCAGAAATGAAATTGTCTGGCGTAGGACTAATGCTCACAACAAGTTATCACGTCCGTATGGCCCGATCCATGATACAATTTTGTTCTACTCTCGAACGGAGAACATGGAATTTCATCCCGGTCGGAGTCCTTACCCGCAGTCCTATGTTGATAATTCATTTCCCTATAATGATGAGAGGGGATGCTACCAATCCAATGTATTGACTGGCGCAGGAACGCGAAAAGGAGAGAGTGGCCAGCCTTGGCTTCAATATGATCCCACCAAGAAGGGTAGACATTGGGCAATACCCAAGAAGCTACTGGATGACGTAGATGTGCCTGATGCCTCTACAGTACAGGACATCCTGAGCCTCTTGGATGCACGAGGTCTAATTTTGCATCCAAAATCAGAAGATTCGATTCCTCGCTATAAGCAATACCTTGACACTTCAGAAGGCACGCTATTTCAGGATATATGGGCCTATCAACCTGGCACGAGGGGAATCTTGCGAGGGACGCCAGACGGAATTGATGAGGACGTGAAATGGCTCGACTCAACTGATGAAAAGCTTGGCTACCCTACGCAAAAGCCGCTCGGCCTTCTCGAACGCATCCTCAACGCCTCCTCCAATCCCGGCGATGTGGTGCTTGATCCGTTTTGCGGGTGCGGCACGGCGGTGGATGCCGCGCAGAAATTGGGCCGCCAATGGATCGGCATTGATGTGACGCATCTTTCCATCGGCCTGATCGAGCGGCGCTTGCAGGATCGTTATGGGCCGAATTTGGGAGCAAAGGGGGCGAAAAATCCTCCCCGGAACGGGCCAGACACCGCAAATCCTCCCCGGAACGGGGAGGGGGACCGCGCAGCGGTGGAGGGGCCGGGTGTCACACGTTCCAAAGCCGGCCAAGCGGACACCGCCCCCTCCGTCAGCCCTGACGGGCTGCCACCTCCCCGTTCCGGGGAGGAGTTTGCCCTCTCCTACGAAGTCATCGGCACGCCCAATGATCTGGATTCCGCGCTAAAGCTCGCCGCAGAAGAGCCGCACCAGTTTCAATACTGGATCACGCAGGCCGTGGATGGCCAGCCCTATCAAGGGGGCCGCAAGGGCGCGGATCGCGGGATTGATGGCTATCTCTATTTCACCGGACATGACCGCAAGACCGAAGCCGCGATCATCAGCGTCAAGGCCGGGCGCAATGTGGGCGTGGCCATGGTGCGCGATCTAAAGGGTGTGATAGAGCGGGAGAAAGCGCCGATCGGCATCTTCATCTGCGCGGTGAACCCCACGCGTGAGATGGAGCGGGAGGCGGCGGCAGCGGGCGTGTATGAAGGGGCGGACGGGCGCACCTATCCCCGCCTGCAACTCTATACGCTCGCCGAATATTTCGCCGGATTGCGCCCAAAGGTGCCGCTGCTCGACAGGCAGGCCGCTTACAAGAAGGCCGCCCGCGAAGATGTGGGCAAGGGGCGGCAGGGGAGTTTGCTATAGCGGGTGCGGGGGCTCTCTGAACGCCCGCCATGCCCGCAAAGACGGGATTGACAGGAACAGGGTGTTCTACCTGAATCCCCATAATCCAGAGGCTGAGTGCCTCAGGCCGCCTGACGGCGCGTTTCCATGATCCAGGCGCGGGCCTGACGCTGGGCCTCTGCAATTTCGCGGGCGGTCATTTCGTCGGCCACTTCAGCGCGGCATTCATGGCCGCGTTCGATGCCGGCCATGGCGGAGAGGTTGAACCACTTATGCGCCTGGATCAGGTCAATCTCGACGCCGTTCAGGCCGGATGAATAGACGATGCCCAGTTCATAAAGTGCATCCGCATCGCCCTCTGCCGCATCGGCCAGACGGGATTCGATGAGGAACATCGCACTGTTCAGACTATTTGCCATGACCCGGCCCCTTTTTCGTTACGCTTTGCTGTTGGGGACAGGTTTGTTCGCGCCCGCCTAAAAAATGGTTAACGCGGCGGTGACTATTTTTGCAGGTGAGGAATTTCAGCGGGTTGGAGGGCTGATGCGCAACAGCCGATTACATCCCCGGAAAGCGCTTGAACTCCGGCAGGCTGTGCGCATCCGCCATCCAGCCGATCCGCTCTGCCGTCTGGATATGCGCGCCGGGCGGGAGTGCGTCTGGATCATCGAGCGTGGCGGACTGGATATCGACGATGCCGGGCAGATTTTCGGCATTGCGAAACCACAGCCCGGTGCCACAGCGCGGACAGAAGCTGCGCAATGACGCACCAGAACTGTTGTGCGTCACCGCCTCGCCCTGCGTCACGCGGAAATTTTCTTCGGTGAAAGCCGCCCACCCCACCATCGGCGCGCCAGCACTCTTGCGGCAATCGGTGCAGTGGCACAGCGCAGCATGGATCGGCTCCCCCGCCACCTCATAGCGCACGGCTCCACAATGGCATCCTCCTGACAGGCTCATGGCAGTTTCTCCATTTTTCAACCGAACATGGAACATAATTCGAACATCAAATATGCGCAAGCGGGAATGCACGCCATTCGCGAAAGGAGGCTTTGTCAATTTACTGGCAGGAAGCCGCTCTTCTGGCAGGAAAGTCAAAGACCAGAATCTGCCGATTTTTGCCTGACAGGCCCCTGCAAGTTGCTATGCAACACATTCGATTGACAATTTTATTGACATCTTTTGCGGGTCGTTTAGCCTGTCAGCCGGAAAATTCGGGTGCGCTGCGTCGCACCATCTTAGGGAGGAAGCCATCATGAAACGCTTTACGCTTTGCGCCTGCACGGCGCTTGTCCCGGCATTGTTGCTGGGTGCCCCGGCCTTTGCACAGGATGCCGATTCCGGCGAGGGTCTGGATGACATCATCGTCACCGCACAAAAGCGCGAAACCAAGCTGGAAAAAACGCCGATGACGATCAACGTCGTTTCCGGCGATCTGGTTGCCGCGCAGGGGATTGGCGAAATCAAGGGGCTGGCCGCCAAGGTTCCGGGCCTGACGCTCAATGAATCGCCCGGCGGGCTGAGCGGCGTCGCGATCCGCGGTGTCGGCACGTCGGCGGGCAGCCAGGTGTTCGAACAGTCGGTCGGCCTGTTTGTCGATGGCATTTATCACCCCCGTTCGCGCCAGTATCGCGATGCGCTGTTCGATGTTGAGCGCGTCGAAGTCGTGAAGGGCAGCCAGGGCGTGCTGTTCGGCAAGAATACCAGCGTGGGTGCTGTCTCGGTCATCTCCAAGGGTGCGGGCAGCGAAACAGGCGGCTATCTACAAGGCTCGGTTGTGGCGGACTATGGCGATTGGGCCGTGGAAGGCGCGCTGGACGTGGTGGCCAGCGACCGCGTGAAGGTGCGCGTGGCCGGCCTGTACGAGAAGGAAAAGGGCTTCGTCCGCAACATCTCGCAGAACCGCTATGAACCGCGCGGTGACCGTTTCGCGCTGCGTCTGGTGCTCGATTGGGATCCGACTGACGCGGTCAAGGTGCGCTACAAGGCACAGACCAGCAAGCTCGACCAGACCGGCAACACGTTCGAGTTCGTGGCGAACCAGAATGTCGCCGGGCTGACAGCGCTTGGCGTGCTCGATGGTGGCGTGCCCAATTACACCAAATATGAATTCACCGGCGCAGCAGGCGACGCGTTTGATTACCAGAAGGGTGTCGATCAGTCGCTGGACGTGAATTTTGAACTGGGCAACGGCTTCACGCTGACCTCGCTCACCGGCCATACGGATTTCAAATTCCGCAACGCCTTCGATTCAGATTCGACGCCGACCGCCTATCTTCTCTCCAACTTCAATGAGGATTTCAACCAGTTCACACAGGAAGTCCGCCTCACCTCGCCCTCGGGCAAGGCGCTGGAATTCATCGTCGGCGGTTTCTACCTCCACTCCAAAGTGAATTATAATTATGTGAGCTATTACAACGGCTTCCCGGTTCTGGGCGGCTTGTTTGGCACTACCTCGCAAAAGTTCAATCAGGTGGAAAACACGTTTGCAGGCTTTGGCCAGGCGACGTGGCACATGACCGATGCGCTGCAACTCAATGTCGGCGGGCGTGTCACCTCGGACAAGAAGAGCGCTAATTACGCAAAGAGCCTGCTGGACAATCTGGGCAAGCCCACCAACCTCGTTTCGTTGCTGACTACCGGCTCCAGCACCGCCAAGAAAGTGAAGGATGATACCTTCGATTTCTCCGGCACGCTCAGCTACAACCCCACCGAAAGCTCGACGCTCTATATCTCGGCGGGTCAGGGCAATAAGGGTTCGGGCTTCGTCAATCAGGCGGCGCTGGCAGCCCCTACTCCCACCACGTTCATGGTGCCGCTGGAACGCGTGCGCACCTATGAAGTGGGCGTGAAGGGCCGCTTCCTTGATGGCCGCGCTTATGTGTCGCTCGCTGCGTACAAGATGGACATCAAGAACTTCCAGGACAGCTTTTACAATTCCGCGGCGCGCGCCTTCCAGGTGCGTTCGCTCGATGCGAAGAGCAGCGGCATGGAAATGGAAGGCCAGTTCAAGCTGACCGACTGGCTGACCGCCTATGGTAACCTAGCCTGGAACCCTAAGGCGAAGCTCGCCAATGGCGAACGGATGCAGCGCGCGCCGCGCATTTCGCACACGCTGGGCGCGCGCTTCAACGCCGATGCGTCTGAAGATATCGGCCTTGGTGGCTTTGTGCAGTGGGTGCATTCGGGCAGCCTGCTTCATCAACCGGCCTCTGCGCCGGGCGATAACTGGAGCCTGCCCTATGATCTGGTCAGCGCCCGCGTCCAGCTGACCTACAAGCCGCTCGATCTGGCGGTGTTCATCAACGCATCCAACCTGACGAAGGAAGTGTATCGCACCTTCATCTTCGGCAGCCCTGTGGGCATGGGTCAGGTCGGCGGCCTCAACGAGCCGCGCCAGTTCACCTTCGGTATCCGCAAGAACTTCTGATGCGAAAAAAGGAGCGGCCCTGAATGCGGGGCCGCTCCTTTGATCCATCGCCCAGACTTTGGCCCGGCCGGATTGTCCGACCGGGCTTTTCTTTGTCCCTCAAGCCGCCTGAGCGACGGGCACGGCAATCGCATCCGCACCGAACAGCTCCAGCTTGGCGGCGCGCGTACGCTCCGTCCAGTCTGCAAGCCGGGCGCGCGCGGTCTTGCATTCCTCGGCCAGCAGTTCGTCATGATTGGCCATGCGACAGGTGAATTCGACTTGCAGGCCATTGGGATCATACATGTAAACAGACTTCACAAAGCCGTGATCCACCGGGCCGTGGCACGATTTGCCATGCCGCCGCATCCGTTCCTGGAGGGCGATCATGTCTGCTTCTGACTTGGCTTCGATGGCAATGTGCACATCAAAACTGTCCTTGCGCGCGCCCGATTGCGGGTTCGCGCCGGTCGGCTCATCAAAAAAGGCGAGGAAATTGCCATCCCCCAGTTCAAAAAACAGGTGCATATATTCCTGCGTGACATAGGTGCCTGCAATGCCCGTTTGCATCACGATGCCCGCAAACTTCAGGCCGATTACGTCTTCGTAGAACCAGCGCGTCTGTTCGGCATCAATGCAGCGATAGGCCGCGTGATGAATACCTTTGATCTTGTCGAGGCAGCTTCCTTCACCCATGTCCGTCATCCTTCTGCTGTTGGGGCGCTCATCTGCGCATCCCGAGTGGAGAGATCATGTCATGAGAGGGGCGACTCGGGATTGATTTCAGTCAAATACATTGACAGTCCTGCCACCCTTGCCTAGCAAGGACGATGCCGAAATTCCGGCATGAGGGGCCGCCAGAAGAGTGCAACTGACACAGGGTTTACATCGCGCCGCACGGGTTCGTCCGTCTGCCATCGCGACAATTGACGGCAGCCGTATCCGCACCTGGGCAGAGGTGCGCCGTGATGTCATGCGCTTTGCAGGCCTGCTGGTGGAAACCGGGATCAAGGCGGGCGACCGCGTGGCGGTTCTGGCGCAGAACAGTGACCATTTTTACGACGCCTATTTCGCGATCTTCTGGGCAGGCGCGATCATAGTTCCGCTCAACACGCGGCTCTCTGTGGCTGAACTCGCCTTCCAGATCGGCGATGTCGGCGCGGCGCTTCTGATCCATGGCGACGGGTTTGAGGACAGTGCGGCGGCGCTGCACGCGCAGTTTCCAGCGCTCAAAGGGCTGGCCTTTGGCGAAGCGGCGGGCACACTCCGCGCGCGCATAGCCAGCTGTGCCATGCCCGAAGACGCCAATCGCGCGGATCAGGATGTGGCGGGCATCTTCTACACCGGCGGCACCACCGGCCGGCCCAAGGGCGTGATGCTGACGCACCGCAACCTGACGTCTGTGGCGGACAATCTGATAATGATGATCCGGTTCAGCCCCGCGTGCGTGAATTTGCACTGCGCGCCGATGTTCCATCTGGCGGATATCGGCCTGTTTACGGTGACGATGACGGCGGGAACGCATGTGTTCGCCCCACATCTGGATGCAGACACGATCATGCGGCTGGTGGAGGCACATAAGGTGACGCACGTCTTCACCGTGCCCGCCGTGATCGACACGCTGGCCCGCACAGAAGCCGGGCAGCATGATCTCAGCTCGCTCGTGATGCTCGGCTATGGCGGCTCGCCCATGCCCGAAGCAACGCTGGCACGCGCCGAAGCGCGCTTTCCCGGCATGGAGTTTGTGCAGGGTTTCGGCATGACCGAAATGCCTTCCATCACTTACCTCCTGCCCGAAGATCATCGGCCCGGCGGCCCCAAGCTGCGCTCGGTTGGCATCCCCGGTTATGGCTATGAAATCCGGGTAGTTGATGCTGATGACCAGGAGGTCCCCCGCGGCACGATCGGGGAGATTGTCGGGCGCGGGCCGTGCGTGATGGCCGGTTACTGGAACCGACCAGAAGAGACCGCACAGGCGCTCCGCAACGGCTGGATGCACTCTCAGGATGCGGGCTTCATGGATGAGGACGGCTACGTCCACATCACGGACCGGATGAAGGACATGATCGTCTCCGGCGCCGAGAATGTCTATTCAGTTGAGGTCGAAAACGCGCTCAATCTCCATCCGGACGTGCGCGAAAGTGCTGTGATCGGCGTGCCCGATGAAAAATGGGGCGAACGTGTTCACGCCATCATCGTCCCCAATCCCGGTGCCAGGCTGGATGAAGCCGCGCTACGCGACCATGTCGCGAGCCATATCGCACGCTATAAATGCCCCAAGAGCTGGGAGCATCGCACCGATCCCCTCCCCCGCAGCGCCATTGGAAAGATCCTGAAAGCCGATCTGCGCGCGCCGCATTGGGAAGGGCGCACGCGGCGGGTTTGATGCGCAATGTTCAAAGCGCCGTTCGTGCTGGTTGTCGTATCGACGCTACCCCCCAGCGGCTTCAGCCTCAAAATCAATCGGGTCGCCCCAATCCACCCCAAAGGCGGAAACCAGCGCCGAAACCTGAGCTTTGCCGATGCGTTCGCTCAATCGCTGAGTCATGATGGTGACGGCCAACTGCGCATCGCGCCGCATGGGCTCACCGATTTCGGTGAGCACCACAATCTTGGAGCGCCGGTCGGACGGGTCATCGCGGAACTCGATCATCCCTAGTTTCTGCATCTGCATCAGCGTGACATGCACCGCCTGACGACTGACGCCGACATTGCGGGCGATCTCGACCGGGCGCGTCGTGCCGGTGGTGACATTCATCATCACCATGGATTGCGAATGGGTCAGCGTGGGCCAGCCGCGTTCACGCAGGAAACTCTGGAGACCGGAATCGAACCAGTAAAATCCCTGCAACAGGGGAACCATCAAATAGGGTGAACGCATGAAGTGCCCGCCAGTCCATTCTTAACCGTCCACCCCCAAAGCGGACGGCGCACCATGATGAAACCCCTTGCAGTCTGCAAGTGCCAATGCGCGAACGAGCGCGTTGCGATCCGCTCTCATATTGTAAATTTAATTGACATATATCTTGCCAGATGATCTACACGGACGAACAGCATAAGGGAGAGTGCATCATGGCCACCGCCAACGGACTGACCGCAACCGGAGAGAGCTGGACCGACTGGGCCGATAATTTTGCCGTGCGCTTGATGGAGCGCGCGCAAGAGGCAGAGCGCCAGCGCACCGTCCTGCCTGAATCATTTGACGAGGCCCTGAAAGCAGGCTTTTTCGGCATGATTGCCCCGGTCGGCACCGGTGGTCAGGGGCTGAGCTTTGGCACGTTTGTGGATGTTGTCCGCCGCATGGCGCAAGGGTGCCCATCGAGCGCCTGGTCGCTCTCTTTCCTCTCGCTCCACGCATGGATGCTCGCGAAATTCGGTGCGGAGGCGCAGGCCGAATTTTACAAGGACGGGAAGATGCCGCTCTGCCCCGCCCCGCTCGCACCCACAGGCTTTGCCGAGAAAGTGGAGGGCGGATACCGCGTCAATGGCCGCTGGGAATGGGCGACTGGCGTCAATCATTCGGATTGGGTTCTGGTCAACGCGCTGGAAAAGGACACGATGATGCCGCGCTTCTGCGCGTTCCGCATCGGCGATGTTGAAGTGGAGGATGTGTGGCACGTCTCTGGCATGGCGGCGACGGGCAGCCATGCCGTCCGCGTGACCGACAAGATCGTGCCTGAATATCTCACGCTGCCCGCGATGCAGATGGCCGCAGGCGCCTCGCCCGGTGATGCTCTGCATCCCGATTCGACGCTGACCTTCCCCCTGCGCGCCGGGCTCGCGCTGGTGGCGGCCACACCTGCTCTGGGCGCAGCGGAAGGCGCGCTCAAGGCGTTTCTGGAGCGGATGCGCGCCAAAACACAGGCGTTTAGTGGCGGGGCCAAGCAGGCCGATATGCCCAGCACCCATCTCCGCATCGGCGAAGCGATGGCGACCGTCCGCATGGCGCGTCTGGTGTGGGATGATGCCGTCCGTGCACTGGAGGCTGAAGGACCAAATGGCGCGACCGCAGACATTGAGGCGCTGGTTGGGCTGCGCATCGCCGCCGCCAATGTTGTGCGGCTCAGCACGCAGGCCGTGGACATCATGGCGAATGCAGCAGGCGCCAGCGCCTCCTTCCTCTTCTCCCCCATCCAGCGCCACTTGCGTGATCTGCAAACGATGCGCGGCCATGTGATGTTCGATTGGGACCGGACGGCGATCCTTGTCGGCAAGGTGGCGATGGGCCATCCCACCACGCCTGCGGACCTGATCTGAGCCATGGCCCTGCCCCACGGCTTCAACCTGTCTGATCCAGACAGTTTCGCGCACGGCCATCCACATGCGGCCTATGATGAAATCCGCGCGACTGCCCCGGTGTGTCGGCATGAAGCGTCTGCCACACAGCCCCCCTTCTGGCTGCTGACCCGCCATGAAGACATCAAGTCCGTCTCCATGGACAAGACGCGCTTCACCTCCACCGAAGGCTTTCGCGTGGCGACCGACACGCGCGCTGCGATGGACCCCGCGATTGGCGCAGTGCTGCGCCGCTTCATGCTGGCGATGGACGAGCCAGAGCATAGCGACTTCCGGGGGCTGGTTGCCTCTGCCTTTCTGCCATCAGGCATTGCCGCTGCCGAACCGATGATCCGCGCCAATGTGGCGAAGCTCATTTCGGGGCTGGAGGGCCGCGAAACGGCCGAGTTCGTCTCTGAAATCGGGGCCAAGGTGCCAATCCAGACGGTTTGCGCTGTGATGGGCGTGCCGCCAGAGGATGAATGGCGTGTGTTCGAATTCACCAACGCCGTGTTCGGCACCGACGATCCGGACTATGCCCCGTCGCTGGAGGTGGCGAATGAACGCTATCTGGCGATTTTCGATTATGGCTGGTCTCTGCTCGAAGAGCGTCGCCGCAACCCGCGCGAGGATCTGCTCACCCGCATCGCGCACGGCACGGTAGGCGGGCGTCCGCTCGATGAGATTGAGCAGAAGAGCTTCTTCTCCAACATGATTTCAGCGGGCAATGAAACCACGCGCAGCTCGTTTGCTGGCGCGCTCTGGGCCTTGTCTCTCTTCCCCGACGAACGCCGCAAGCTGGTGGACGATCCATCGCTGATCCCGGCCGCCGTGAATGAATTGCTACGCTGGTTCAGCCCGGTCTTCCAGATGGCGCGCACCGCGCTGGAAGATGTGGCGATTGGCGGCGAAACCATCCGCAAGGGCGAAAAACTGGCGATGCTCTATGGCGCGGGCAATCATGACCCCGCCATGTTTGAAGACCCGCACCGGCTGGACCTGTCGCGCCCCAACGCCAATCGCCACATCACCTTCGGCTTTGGCGTCCATCACTGCATTGGAAACCGGCTGGCGCAGATGCAATTGGGGATCATCCTGGAGGCGTTCCTGAAGGCCTTTCCCGACTACGAGATACTGGAAGAGCCGCGCTACATCCGCTCCAACTTTGTTGGCGCGATGAAGAGCCTTCCGATGCGATTGCGGGGGTAGGCTCAGGGGTCGATTTTCCAAATAGCACCGCTCGTCCTGAGCTCGTCGAAGGACTGTCCTTTCTTCTGGCAGAGCAACGAAGAAAAAAGCAGTCCTTCGACAGGCTCAGGACGAGCGGTGTTAGGAACGCAATAGACCTAACCGGTTTGACCCACGCCCCCACCATCGGATAACGGAGCCTCCTTCCCAAGGAGAACTCCATGCCCGGCCTTCGCCCCGATATCGATCCCAACGGACTGCTCGAATATTCGGTGGTCTTCACGGACCGCTCGCTCAACCATATGAGCCAGTCTTTCCAGCAAGTGATGCGTGAGATTCACGCGACCTTGTGTGACGTGTACAAGGCCGAACGCGCGGTGGTGGTGCCGGGCGGTGGCACCTATGCGATGGAAGCCGTCGCGCGCCAGTTCGCCACCGGCAAGCGCGTGATGGTGATCCGCAACGGCTTCTTCTCCTATCGCTGGAGCCAGATTTTCGAAGCGGGCTCAATCCCCGCTTCTGAAACGGTGCTCAAGGCGCGGCGCTTGAGTGAAGGCCCGACGGCCCCCTTCGCGCCACCGCCACTTGACGAGGTTGTCGCCGCGATCCGCGCCGAAAAGCCTGAACTTCTCTTTGCCCCACATGTTGAAACCGCGTCGGGCATCATCCTGCCTGATGACTATCTCCGCGCGGTGGCCGATGCCGTGCATGAAGTGGCAGGCCTGTTCGTGCTGGATTGCATCGCGTCGGGCTGCGTCTGGGTGGATATGGCACAGGCGGGCGTCGATGTGCTGATCTCTGCCCCGCAGAAGGGCTGGTCCGCCCCGCCCACGGCCGGTCTGGTGATGATGAACGCGGTCGCGCTGGAACGCTGCCGCGCGTCTCAATCGACCAGCTTCGCTGCCGATCTGGGCAAATGGCTGACGATCATAGAAGCCTATCTGAACGGCGGCCACGCCTATCACGCGACCATGCCGACCGATGCCCTGCGTGCCTTCCATGGTGCGATGATGGAAACGAAAGCCATCGGCTTTGACACGCTGCGCGCTGCGCAATGGGAACAAGGCAACGCTGTACGCGCCATGCTCGCTGCACGCGGCATCCAGTCGGTGGCGGCAGACGGCTTTGGCGCGCCGGGCGTCGTCGTGTCTTACACAGACGATCCAGACGTGCAGAATGGAAAGAAATTCGCAGCGCAGGGGCTTCAGATTGCGGCGGGCGTGCCGTTGATGGTGGATGAAGGCGCTGACTATCGCTCATTCCGCATCGGTCTGTTCGGGCTCGACAAATTGAAGGATGTATCCGCCAGCCTCGCCCGCCTGTCTGCGGCTTTTGACTCGGTTTACTGACGGTTCAGCCTCTTTTGGTCTATTTCCCGCTTGCGTTGCGGGGGATTTGGCGCAAGCATCCGCTCCCATAAGGAATTGAGGAGAAAGCGGATGGAAGAGGTGCGGAAAACCGCGCCCGCCGAAGCCGTCGAACGTTCGGCAAAGTCCGACGCGTTGGTTGAACAGCTCGGGCAATTGGCGCGGATGGGCCTGCCATCCGGGCGCGCGACTTTGGCCAATTGCGCGGATACGCTCGGCATGGCCCCCCGCACGCTCCAGCGCCATCTTGTGGCAGCAGGCACCAGCTTTGGTGAAGTGGTCAACATGATCCGTTCGGAAGAACTGCCCCGCCATTTTGCCGACCAGCGATTGCGGCTGGGAGACATTGCGACCATGCTCGGCTATTCATCGCAAAGCGCATTCACCCGCTGGCATGTCGAACGCTTTGGCATCACCCCGCGCGATGCCCGCAAGACTGAACAGCAAAGGACAGCCTCTCCCGGGGCGCACTGAAACCATGATCACCGAAATCGCCCTTATCACCATCGACCCCGCCAAAGCTGCGGAGTTTGAAGCCGCCGTCGCCCTCGCCGCCCCCGTGTTCAAGCGCGCCAAGGGCTGCCATGGCATGAGCCTGGAGCGCGGCATTGAAGACCCCTCCAAATATTGGCTGCGCGTGCTGTGGGAGAGTGTGGACGATCATCTGGTGGATTTCCGCCAGTCCGATGATTTTCAGGTCTGGCGCGGCCATGCCGGACCGTTCTTCGTCCAGCCCCCTGAAGTGCAGCATAGCGACACGGTGGCCGTCCATTTTTGAGGGCATTGAGGCGTTAGCCGCCCCACATATAACGGATTGTCTTGCGGAACCGCACGCCCCGCGCGTCTCGGCCATCGGGGAGTTTGGGGGCGCTGCGCCATGAAGAGGGCATGGTCTTAAACGGATTGGCAAACCAATTGGCATTTTCGGGCGGAGTGACCGTGCCTTTGTCACAGATGACGGACAGATCGGATTGCACTTGGCATTCCACCGTAACAACGGCGGTCTGCCCTTCGCCCAACCGCGCAAGGTGAGCGGGATAATCAACCGGTCCTCTCATGCCCCTGATTTGGGGTAGGTTCGGACTTTCCACGAGCGGCCCCAAGGCTGGATCAATGGCGCGTTCCGGCGGAGGTTCAATCCGGTAGCTGAAGCGCGCGACGCGGCGGAGCGCGGGTTCGCCCGGCTTGAGCGGATCGGGCAGCCACTTTTTTTGGTCTTCGCGTAGCTCCGGAACAGATGGAAACTTAACGGCGCGGCTAAAAATCTGGTTCACCGCAACCTTTGTCTGTGTTCTATCATTGGGAGGAATTGACCGATTGAGACAAGGATGCACGCCATATGCAACATCCACATCGCAATCGACAGTCACGGTCATCGGCGCGGCATCCGGCGTCCGCCGCTGCCAGCTATAATATCGTGCCGCGATGCTGAGTTCCATGAGGTCAACATCCTTGGCGTCGACATCAAACACTTGCAGCCAATAGGGTTTCACGCCCGGCCTCTTCATCTTCACAATGGGCGGCTGGTCGGCGGGCTGTTTGGGTTTGGCATGAGCCGGGGTGGAGAAAAGGAGGAGTACGGCGAACATCCAACTCCGTTCATGCTGAGCTTGTCGAAGCATTGTCTTTGCCTTGGTTGTCACAGAGAAGGACAGTGGTTGTTGCTTCGCAACGCCTTCGGCCCCGACAGGCTCAGCACGAGCGGAGTTGGTGGGAAACGCCCTCACCCCCGCCCCAGCGGCGCGCAAGCCTGTTCCAGCCACGCTTTCGCATCACCCTCCAGTTGCGGGCCAACCACCTCTAGCACCCGCGCGTGATACTCATCCCACCAGCGCAGTTCGTCGCGCGTCATCAGGTCTGTCTCCACCAGCGCGCGGTCAATCGGCGCGAAGGTGAGCGTTTCGAAGCCGAAATACACGCCTTCCGCGCCTTCAATTTCCCGCTCTTCGACCAGCACCAGATTTTCGGTGCGGATGCCGAACGCGCCGGGCTTGTAATAGCCGGGTTCGTTGGAGAGGATCATGCCCGCAAACAATTCCTGCTCCGTCCCGGCTTGCCCGCCCGCACTCTTGGCGATGCGTTGCGGCCCTTCATGGACCGAAAGGAAGCTGCCAACGCCGTGCCCTGTGCCATGGGCATAATCGACGCCCGCCTGCCACAAGTGCATCCGCGCGAGCGTATCGAGCTGGCTGCCGCGCGTGCCCGCCGGGAAGACAGCGCGGGCGAGCGCAATATGCCCCTTGAGCACGCGGGTGAAGCGATCCTTGCGCTCGGAATCGGGTTCACCCGGCCCCGCCCAGATCGTGCGCGTTACATCGGTGGTGCCATCGCGATACTGGCCGCCTGAGTCGACAAGATAGATCGAATTCGGCTCGATCCGAAGGTTGCTGGCTTCATCCACGCGATAGTGCGGGCTGGCAGCATTGCCCCCGGCCGCCGAAATCGTGTCGAATGACAGATCACGCAACAACCCCGTTGCCGTTCGGAACTCCAGCAGCTTGGCAGCCGCATCCAGTTCGGTCAGCCCGCCCTTGGGCGCTTCAACCGCCATCCAGTGCAGAAACCGCGTCAGAGCCGCGCCGTCCCGCTTCTGCGCGGCGCGGTGCCCGGCCTGTTCGACCAGATTTTTGCGCGCTTTGGGCAGCACCACCGGATCGCGCTTTTCAGATACATGCGCGCCGCCCTTCGCCAGCGCGCCGAAAATGGCATCGACCGAGCGGTCCGGGTCCACCGCCACGCGCTTGCCACCCAGCGCCTCCAGCGCGGCGCTGAATGCCTTGTAAGGACGCGTCCGCACCGCATTGCCAAGATGCGCCCGCACGGCGTCATCCAGCTTGTCCGGCGCGACGAACAGGTCCGCCGTACCATCGGCATGCGCCAGCGCGAAGGAGAGCGCGACCGGCGTGCAATCCACATCGCTGCCCCGCACATTGAACAGCCAGGCAACCGAATCGAGCGCTGCAATCACCGCCGCGTCTAGATCCTGTCCCTTGAGCCAATCCGCAACTTCCGCGCGCTTGGCGGCAGAGCTTTGCCCGGAATACTGATCCTCATGCACCTGAAGCACCGCGTCCGAGCGCGCGGGCTGATCCGTCCACACTGCGTCCACGGGATTGGAGGCGACGGCGACCAGCTCAGCCCCCTTGGCCTCCAGATTGGCGCGCGTGCCCTCTGCCCAGCCCTTAGTGTGGAGCCAGGGATCATAGCCGATCCGCTGCCCGGCAGACGCCTGCGCGATGATCCATTCCGCCGGGCTGGTTTCGGGCACGGACTGATAGTCGAACAGGCTGCCATCCACCTGTTCGCGCACCTGAAGCGTATAGCGCCCATCAACAAAGATCGCCGCCTTGTCCGCCAGCACCACCGCCGTGCCCGCCGAACCGCCAAAGCCCGTCAGCCAGCCCAGCCGCTGCGCATAGGCCCCGACATATTCGCTCATATGTTCATCACAGATGGGGATGACGAAACCGTGCAGATTCTGGCGGGCGAGTTCGGCGCGCAGGGCGGCGAGACGGGTGGTGGTGGACATGAATACTCCTTTGCCTGCCTTTTAGCAGTGCAACGCCAACGGGCAAAGCGCCTGCCCATTTTTTAGGCACCGCCTGCCTTCTGCCTGAATTTTCAGCGCCTTGCCGCCCTGCATCTGACGTCATGCCGCCGCACATCCCCTGAATTCAGCCGAATCCTGAAACTGGCACGCCTGTTGCAGCGCAACATGTGCACTGCAGCGAAAGGACCAGAATGAAGCTGATCACTGCCATCATCAAACCGTTCAAGCTGGACGATGTGCGGGAGGCCCTGATGGACCTGTCCGTAACCGGCATGACGGTGACCGAAGTGAAGGGCTTCGGTCGCCAGAAGGGGCAAACCGAAATTTACCGTGGGGCCGAATATTCCACCAATATGGTGCCCAAGGTGAAGGTCGAGATTGCGACCAATGACGACATCGCCGAACGGGCCGTCGAGGCCATTCAGCAAGCCGCCCACACCGGCGCCATTGGCGACGGGAAAATCTTCGTAACCGACGTCGAACAGGCCGTGCGCATTCGCACGGGAGAAACCGGCGCGGTCGCGCTCTGACACCTGACAACAGGAGGAAAGATGAAAACGCTTCTCACTCGAATGGCCGGTGCCGGGGCAGCACTGCTCGCCGCAGCCCCCGCCTGGGCCGATGGCCCGATCAAGGCCCCGACTGCCGAGCAAATGGCCGGCATGGTCAATAAGGGCGATACAACATGGATTTTGATCAGCTCTGTTCTGGTCCTGCTCATGTCCATCCCTGCGCTCGCGCTCTTCTATGGCGGCCTTGTCCGCACCAAGAATATGCTCAGCGTGCTGATGCAGGTCTTCATGATCGTCAGCGTGGCCGCGCTCGTTTGGGTCAGCTGGGGCTATAGCCTGGCCTTCACCAGCGGCAGCGCCTTCATCGGCGGCACATCCAAGCTGTTCCTTGAGGGCGTTTCGGCCTCCACCTACGCCGCGACATTCAGCAACAATGTCTATCTGCCCGAATATGCCTTCGTCATTTTCCAGATGACCTTTGCCTGCATCACCCCGGCGCTGATCGTGGGTGCGTTTGCTGAACGCATCAAGTTCACGCCGCTGATGCTGTTTACGGTCGCCTGGTTGACGGTGGTCTATTTCCCGATCGCCCACATGGTGTGGTACTGGGCTGGCCCAGACTTCCTCGTCGACGCCAAGGACGATTTCGGCCTGCTTTGGGGCATGGGCGCACTCGACTTCGCTGGCGGCACTGTGGTGCATATCAACGCCGGGATCGCAGGTCTGGTCGGCTGCCTCATGATCGGCAAGCGCATCGGCTATGGCAAGGAAGCCACGCCGCCGCACAGCCTGACCATGACCATGATCGGCGCTTCGCTGCTGTGGGTGGGCTGGTTCGGCTTCAACGCGGGCTCCAACCTTGAAGCCAATGGCGTTGCCGCTGTCGCCTTCATCAACACCTTCGTCGCCACTGCTGCTGCCGCCGTTGCCTGGTGCATCGTCGAGCAGATCCACCACGGCAAGCCCTCCATGCTGGGTGCAGCCACGGGTGCGGTTGCAGGGCTCGTCGCCATCACCCCGGCCTCCGGCTTTGCGGCTCCGATGACCTCGATCCTGCTCGGTCTGGCCGTCTCCCCGATCTGCTACCTCTTCGTGGCGGTCGTGAAGAACAAGCTGAAGTATGACGATACGCTCGACGTGTTCGGCGTGCACTGCATCGGCGGCATCGTGGGTGCCATCGCCACCGGCATCGTCGCAGACCCGGCGCTCGGCGGTCAGGGCTGGATTGACTACACTGTCTTCCCCGCCGTGCCCGGCACTTACGACATGGCAGGCCAGGTGCTCACCCAGATCAAGGCCGTGGCGATCACGCTCCTCTGGTCCGGCATTGGTTCCGCCGTCCTGTTCTTCATCCTCGACAAGACCATCGGTCTCCGTCCCGATGCGGATGCAGAACGCGAAGGGCTCGATCTCACCGAACATGGGGAACGCGCCTACAACTACTGACCAGTTTGGGAGGCCGCTGCACCCTCCTCCTCCTCCCCGCAGCGGCCTCCCATCAACTTCCTCACGAGATTGGGCAGGGTCCACCCAAGAGACCTTCCCCTCACCAGGTTCCTCCTGCGAAGAACCCACTGCCCGGCGGCTTCGTTCCGCCGGGCTTCTTTTTGTGGGCAGGGCTTGATCGCTTTTCCATGATTTGATATTTCCACATTTATCGAATCGTGGAATGACTAAATGACCGCAGACGACACCATCCGCGCCTTGGGCGCACTGGCACAAGAGCATCGGCTCGCGGCCTTCCGCCTGCTGGTTCAGGCCGGGCCGGAGGGTATGGCGGCAGGCGCCTTGGCCGAGGCCTTGGGCGTGCCGCCCTCCTCGATGAGCTTCCATCTGGCGCAGCTCACCCATGCGGGCCTCATCACCCAGCGCCGCCAGAGCCGCTCACTGATTTACGCAGCAGACTATGCTGCGATGAACGGCCTCATGGCCTATCTCACCGAAAATTGCTGCGGGGGAGCGGCCTGCGCGCCCGATCAATCCTGCCAAGCCCTTCCAACCGAAAGGAAAGTCGCATGAAGCGGTTCCATGTCCATGTCGGCGTTGCCGATCTTGATGCCTCGATCAATTTCTATTCCGGGCTGTTTGGCGAAGCACCCACCGTCACCAAGCCCGATTATGCCAAATGGATGCTGGACGATCCCCGCATCAACTTTGCCATTTCCCAGCGGGAGGGCGCGGCGAAAGGCATTGAGCATGTGGGCGTTCAGGTGGAAGATGCCGCCGAACTCGCTGAAGTTTATGGCCGCCTGAAGGCCGCTCAGGCCCCTGTTCTGGAAGAAGGGGCCACCACCTGCTGCTATGCCCGCTCTGAAAAGAGCTGGATCGCAGATCCCGATGGCGTGGTGTGGGAAGCCTTTCTGACACAGGGCGAATCCACCAGCTATGGCGATGCGCCGGACCTCTCCGCGCTCGCCTCAGCCAATGCGGCAGAGGGCCAGTGCTGCGCGCCCGCCATCACCCCTGCCCGTCAAACATCCTGCTGCTGAGGCCCCATGTCTGATCGCATCTACAACGTCCTGTTTCTGTGCACCGGAAATTCGGCGCGTTCGATTCTCGCTGAATCGATCCTGGCCAAAGACGGAGCAGGCCGCTTCAACGCCTTTAGTGCGGGGAGTTTCCCCAAGGGCGAAGTCCACCCCATGGCGCTTTCGGTGCTGGAAGGGCTGGGGTTTCCGCACACGGGCTTCCGCTCCAAGAGCTGGGATGAGTTTTCCGGCTCTGACGCGCCGCCCATCGATTTCATCTTCACCGTGTGCGACAATGCGGCGGGCGAGACCTGCCCGATCTGGCCGGGCCATCCCATGACTGCGCATTGGGGCATTGAAGACCCCGCTGCTGTTGAAGGCGACGGCCAGCGCGAAGCCTTCACGCAGGCGCTACGTTTCCTGCGTCGCCGCATTGATCTGTTCCTCGCGCTTCCGATTGCCGCGCTCGACGAGATGACTCTCAAATCCCGCCTGAAAGCCATTGGGCAGGAAGCAGGCGCAACGTCGGGAGCCGCGCAATGACCGGCCGCCTGTCCTTCCTGGATCGCTATCTGACGCTCTGGATCTTCGCAGCGATGGCACTCGGCATTGCGCTCGGTTCGGCCATTCCCGCCGTTCCCAAGGCGCTTGATGCGCTGTCTGTGGGCGGCACCAGCATCCCGATTGCCATCGGCTTGATCCTCATGATGTTCCCGCCGCTCGCCAAGGTGAGATATGAGGAGCTGGGGCAGGCGTTTCGCGACCGCAAGATTCTCGCCCTCTCGGTCTTCCAATGCTGGGTGGTCGGCCCGGCGCTGATGTTTGCGCTCGCCCTCATCTTCCTGCGCGATCAGCCCGACTATATGACCGGGCTGATCCTGATCGGCATCGCACCCTGCATTGCCATGGTGCTCGTGTGGAACCAGCTGGCAGGCGGCAGCCCCCACTATGTCGCGGCACTGGTGGCGTTCAATTCGCTGTTCCAAATCGCCTTTTACACGCCTTTTGCATGGTTTTACCTCACTGTTCTGCCGCCGCTGTTCGGGCTGGAAGGGCAAGTGATTGACGTCGATTTCTGGATGATTGCCAAGGCAGTGTTCACCTATCTGGGTGTGCCCTTTGCCGCAGGCTATCTCGTGCGCCGCACATTGATCAGCCAGCGCGGCGAAGACTGGTACACAAGCCGTTTCCTGCCCGCGATCAGCCCGATCACGCTGATCGCCCTCCTCTTCACCATCGTCGCCATGTTCAGCCTGAAGGGCGGGGAATTGCTCGCGTTGCCGATGGATGCGCTGCGCGTCGGCGTGCCGCTCGTCATCTTCTTCCTGTTGATGTTCTTCAGCAGCTTCGCGCTCGCCAAGCTGTTCGGGGCGGATTACCCGCGCGCCACCTCACTCTCCTTCACGGCGGCCTCCAACAATTTCGAGCTGGCGATTGCCGTGGCGATTGCGGCGTTCGGGCTCGCCTCACCGGTTGCCTTTGCCGCTGTCATCGGGCCGCTGGTCGAGGTGCCGGTGCTGATCCTGCTCGTTAACGCCGCGCTTTGGATTGGACGCACTTGGTTCAAGGAGACGGCCCCCACCTGACTTCGCGGCTTTACTCGAACCGGATGACTGCTATCACGTCTAAAGGTTCAAGGAGAGGGAGCGGCAGCGGGGTGAACCCGTGCCGGAGCGTCATTCGGGTCTGTCATTTGATCGCCGCAGCGGCCTTGCTTGCGGCCCCCGTCCCCGCGCTGGCCTATCCAGCTGGCATTGTTCCCGCTGATGCCCGGCAGGCCGACAAGCCGATTCTGGTGCAGGTCATCATCCCGCAGGTCGAAGTGCGACTGCCGATTGCTGGCGCGGGCGGCGGCGGCGAGGCGCAGGGTGGCATCGTCGGTGCGCTCATCGTCGGCGCCATGGATGCCTCCAAACAGAAAAAGGTGCAGGACGCCGCCGAGCCGATCCGCATCGCGCTGGAAGATTTCAGCGCTGACCCGGTGGCGATGGAGGCCACGCGCAAGGCCTTTGGCGCACTCCCATGGGTGAAAATTGCCGATGGCGCGCCGTCTCGAAATCCGACGATGCGGGCCGGAAGCGCACTGCTGGACCGCGCGCCGGGTGCCCATGCCGCCACGCTGACCTACCAATATATGATCAATCCCGGCTATACCGGGGCGAGCGTAATTGCCACCATCGCCATGGCCGCAAAGGACAATCCCAAGGCCAAGACTCCTGAAAAGCGGTGGCTGCCCGAACGCCTTTCCTATCGCAATAGCGTTTCGGTTTCTGTTTCGCTCTCCAATATGGCCGCCACAGAAGAGGAGCGGCAGAAACAATGGGGCGCCAATGACGGCGCATTGGCCCGCGCTGTTCTGTCCAAGGCTCTGAATAAGGCCGCAGAGCTCGCCGCGCGGAGCATGGCGTTGACAGCAGTCGATTTGCTTTCCCTCAACGCCAAAGACAGACCCAAGACGACTGCCGGTTTCGTCAAGGGTCGCATCGTTGAAGGCGGTGAGAATATCGCCACACCCGCAACGTCCAACGCACTGGTACGCATGTCAGCCACGGTGAAGCCTGACACCGATGGCCTGCTGGTCTGGGCCGACTTTTTCCTCCACATGAGCGCCGTCACGGCGCCGAATCCGTAAGGCTGGAGACCTGATGATGATCCGTTTTCTCTCCGCCTGTGCGCTGCTCGCCTGCGCCACACCGGCGTTCGCCAAAGACCATATGATGGACGCAACCTTCATTGATCCGGTTCCCGCAACGGTCGCTTCGGCTCCGGTCTCGTGCAAGATCACCTTCACCAGCCTGAAGGACGAGCGCGAGACGCCCGATCTGGTGGGCACGTTTTTCGAAGATGAGTTGCAGCCGCCTGCAGATCGGGCGGCGTGGATCAAATCCATGATGGAAGGGCTCAACCGGCGCGGGTTCGATGTGCGATTTGGCGAGGCACCGCCCGAATATCATCCGATGGGCGTGGCGCTGACAACGCTTTGGTCTGACCTGTACAACGGCGCCTTCAACGCGACGGTAAAGTTCAGGATCACCTCTGCCGATCTCGCCCGGCCGTTTGACCGGACATTGCGCGGCAGCTTTTCCCGCACCCTGTTCATGGCAACAGTCCAAGGGCGCTCAAATGAGGCTGTCCATGGGGCCGTCGCCAATGCGCTGGACCGCGTGGCCGATGCACTGCTCGGCTGGTGTGGTGGGAAACCTGCATGACCGGACTGCCCGATACCGAAACGCTGCAACACCGCTTCCCGATGGGCGGCACCGCCATGCATGTGCGGACGATCCCAGCCTGTATTGCCGTCGGGATGCGCGAATATGCCTCGCGCGATGAAGGCGTGGGGGCGTGGTTTGATCTCGCCTTGCCCGTCTGCCGCACACGCGATGGACTAGCGAGCCGGGGGGCTGTGCTCATCCTTGCGGATCAGGCCGGCGCTGTGGGCAGCTATGCCACGCTCGATCAATATGGGCCGATGATGACGCTCGACCTGCGCGTCGATTGGCACGCGCCGATGCCCGCCGCGTCGCGGATAGATGTGCGGATTGAAGATGCCGTGCGGCAGGGCAACCTCTCACTGACGCGCGGGCGCATCTATGCAGACCGGACGCAGCTGATCGGCTCGCTCCATGCCTCATTCCTGATCGGGGCCTTTCCCGGGGGCAAGCCTGCGTTATGGCAGGGCGAAGTGCTGGAGGATGTGCCCTCCCAAGCCGCCTGCTTTGAAGACGCTCTCCGCATGGAGCCGCAGGGCGATGACTGGCTGATCGCACCGGGCGAGGAAATGATCGGCGCGCGGCCCATTCCCGCCTATCATGGCGGCTTTGTCGCCGGGGCGCTGGAGCACGCCGCCTGGTTGCGCGCGGGCCAGCGCAACCCGGTCAACTTCGACATTCGCTATTTGCTGCCCACGCGGGCAGACCGGCCCCTCACAATCCGCACGCGGGCGCTCCGCGCCGGCAAGCAGGCGAGCATTATCGAAGCCGACGCCGTTCAGGGCGATGAGCAGACTGTGGTCGCCACCGCCCGCGCCATCTTCCTCGCAGAGCCCCAGACCGGGCTCGACACATTCGAGTTTCCTGCATGACTGACACGCCCCCACCCTCGATTGATGAACTCAGCCAGTCGCTCGGCCTTGTCCGCATCGTCGAGATGAACCCCGAAGGCCGTGCCCGGCTGGAATATGACGCACAGCCGCGCATGTGCCATTCGGGCGGCGTGGTGCAAGGCGGGTTCGTGACCGGCTGGATCGACGCCGCAATGGCCCATGCGGGCATCGCCATGAGCGGGCCGGACGTGGTGCCGATGTCGCTCGAACTGAAAATCAGCTTCTTCGCCCCGACGCGCCCCGGCCCGGTCTTTGCCGAAGGCTGGGTGGTAAAGCGCGGGCGCACGACCTGCTTCTTTGAAGGGCATTTGCTGGACGGCGCAGGCAAGGTGCTGGCCAAGGCATCGAGCACGCTGATGCTGGCGGATCGCGGGAAGGTCGAAGGCGCAGCGAAGGCTGCGGTGGGCGCTTAGGCGCATGAATTGACATCTATCGGCCATTCTGTCATCTCATTGCACAACTGACAGATGGAATAAACTCCGCCATGAGCATTGAAGTCAAACTCGCCGCCAATGGCCGGATTGTCATCCCTTCAGACGTCCGCAAGCAGTTGGGCTTGGAAGATGGCACGCGGCTGTTTCTGGAAGTGGATGAGTTCGGCATCCATCTGACACGCGGCGCAGAGCGGGCGCGCAAGGCGCAAACGCTGTTCCGGCGCTTTGCAGGCGATGCCGCGAAGGACAATGTGGATCGCTTTCTTGAAGCCAAGCGGGCCGACGCGGCAGCCGAACGCTTCTGATGAGCCATGTGGTTCTCGATGCCTCAGCCTTGATTGCACTGATCGCTGAGGAAAAAGGCGCGGATGCAGTCGAAATGATGCTGTCAGATGCCTGCGCCAGCGTGATCAATCTGGGCGAAGTCGCGCAATGGCTAATCCGCGCGGGCGGCACGGCAGACGAAGCGCGCGCGGTGATTGATGCGCTTGAAATAGAAGCTGTGCCAGTAGATTGGCCTCAGAGCCTAACGGCTGCCTCGCTTCGCGCGCAGGCCCGCGCGAAAGGTCTGTCTCAAGCGGATTGCCTGTGCCTTTCGCTGGCGATGGAGCGGCAGGCACTTGTGTTAACGGCAGATCGGGCATGGTCGGCGATGGCAGACCATGTGGACGTTGAAATTCGCTTGATCAGGTAGAGCGCGCGTCACGGCGTGCCCCAAGCCCTCAAACCCGCATCGGCATCAGCACATAGAGCGCGGCGCTCTTGTCGTTCTCTCGGATCAGCGTCGGCGCGGCGGCGTCGGCGAGATGGACTTCCACCACATCGCTATCCACCTGCGACAAGATGTCCATCAGGTAGCGCGCGTTGAAGCCGATTTCGATCGCGTCATTGCTGTAATCGCCAGACACTTCTTCAGCAGCCGTGCCATTTTCCGGCGAGGTGACGGAGAGCGTCACCTTGTCTGCTTCCAGAGCCATCTTGACCGCGCGGGTCTTTTCGCTGGCGATGGTCGCCACGCGGTCCACACCCTGCACCAGCGCCTTGGGATCGATACGCAGCAGCTTGTCATTGCCGGTGGGAATGACGCGGCTGTAATCGGGGAAAGTGCCGTCGATCAGCTTGGAGGTCAGCACGGCATAGCCCAGCTCAAACCGGATCTTGCTGCCAGAGAGCGAAATGCCGACATCGCCATCGACCTCATCGAGCAGCTTGCGCAGTTCGCCCACGCATTTGCGCGGCACGATGATGTCCGGCATCGAATCCGCGCCCGCCGGTTGCGGCACGGTGACGCGCGCGAGGCGGTGGCCATCGGTGGCGGCGGCCTTCAGCACCGGTTCGCCATCATTGGCGACGTGGAAGAAAATGCCGTTCAGATAATAGCGCGTTTCTTCCGTGGAGATCGCAAAGCGCGTCT
>CALMZE010000087.1 GCA_937870585.1 uncultured Sphingomonadales bacterium
TCGCCGTCCATCTGAAGGGCAGTTTCAACACCAGCCGCGCCGCCGCGCCCTTTTTCAAGGAACAGGGCAGCGGGGCCTATGTCCATATGACTTCGACCAGCGGGCTGATCGGCAATTTCGGGCAGGCGAATTATTCTGCTGCAAAGCTGGGCATCGTGGGCCTTTCCAAGTCCATCGCACTCGATATGCAGCGGTTCGGCGTGCGCTCCAACGCGGTTGCGCCCTTCGCCTGGACACGGATGATCGATTCGATCCCCACCGACACGCCCGAGCAGCAGAAGCGTGTCGACGGGTTGAAAAAGCTGGAGGCGGAGAAGATCGCGCCGTTCGTTGTCGCACTCACCAGCGATCAGGGCGCGGCTGTCACTGGCCAAATTTTCGCTGTCCGCAACAATGAGATATTCCTCTTCTCACAGCCCCGCCCGATCCGCACCGCGCACACAGCGGATGGCTGGACCCCCGAAACGGTGGCCGAGCGCGTTTTCGATCAATTCGCCAATGATTTCTACCCGCTGCACCGTTCGGCGGACGTGTTCACATGGGAGCCGGTATGAGCCTCGCCGCTGACCTGAAAGCCAAACTCCGCCTGCCGGTGATGGCCGGGCCGATGTTCATTGCCTCCACCGCTGATCTGGTGATCGCGCAGTGCAAGGCGGGGATTATCGGCTCGATGCCTGCACTTAACCCGCGCAGCACCGCCGCGCTGGACGAAGATGTGGCGAGGATTGCCGCCAGTGTTGGGGATGTGCCCTACGCCATCAACCTCGTCGCGCACGCCAGCAACTCGCGGCTGGAGGCGGACCTTGAAGTGGTGCTCAAGCACAAGGTGCCCATCGTCGTGCTGGCGCTGGCGGCCAATGCTGATCTGGTCAAGACCTTGCAAGCCAATGGCAGCCTCGTCTTTCAGGATGTCATCAAGGATCGCCACGCGCGCAAATGCGCAGAACTGGGCGTTGATGGCATCATTGCGGTCGGCGCTGGCGCGGGCGGGCATACGGGAGACCTCTCGCCCTTTGCTTTGGTGCAGGAAATCCGGGAGTGGTGGGACGGGCTGCTGCTGCTTTCCGGCTGCATTGCCAATGGTCGCGCGGTGCTCGCCGCCGAGGTCCTGGGCGCGGACCTCGCTTATATTGGCTCACCCTTCCTCGCCTCGACCGAAGCGAATACGCAGGATGGGTTCAAGACGATGGTGGTGAACGGGAAGGCTGCGGACGTGGTGACAACCAACTGCTTCACCGGCGTGGACGCCAATTTTCTCAAGCCCTCGCTGCTGGAACACGGCCTAGACCCGGCCAACCTCAAGCGCGCCGATGGCAAGGGCATCAACATCGATGGTGGCGGCGACAATGCCAAGGCGTGGAAGGAAATCTGGAGCGCGGGGCAGGGGATAAGCGCGGTCAAGCGCGCTGAACCGGCGGGGGACTGGATTGAATGGCTGGCGCAGGATTATGCTGCGGCGAAGGCGCGGATGGGGATGGTCTGAAAGTGATAAGCGGTGGGCGAGCCCCCACCTCCGTCACCCCGCGCTTGACGCGGGGTCCCGCTGTCTTGCGACAGGGCGGACGACTCAAGAAGCTAGGCCCCGTGTCAAGCACGGGGCGACGTGGGAGAGAGAGAATGAACCTGAAACACCTGATCTACATTGCGCTGGCGCTGACCGGCCTCGTCTGGTGCTGGATGCACGGCCTGCAATGGATCGCAGATGGCGGCAACCTCATCAATCTACCGAGCTTCTTCATCGACGCTTACAAGTCCGGCAGTGCCGCCGCCTTTCTGACGGTGGATATCGCCATTGCCTGGGCGACCTTCATGATCTGGGTTGTCGGCGATGCTGCAAAGGTCGGGCTGGGCGCAAAGACCGGCTGGATATTCATCGGCCTGTCCTTCCTTGGCACCTGTTTTGCCTTCCCGCTCTATCTGGTGGTGCGCGAGCGGCATCTGGGGAGCACAGTCGCATGAGCCTCGCTGGACAGCGCGTCGTCGTCATCGGCGGCACTTCGGGCATCGGGCGCGGCGTCGCACGCGCGGCGCTTGATGCTGGAGCGACCGTGCATATCGGGTCCAGTTCCGCCGAACGACTGGACGCGGCTTTAGCCCGGCTGGGAGACGGCGCTGGCGGCGGCCTGATTGATGTGCGCGATGAAGCCGCTGTAGAGGCGTTCTTCGCCAGCAGCGGCCCGCTTGATCATCTGGTCTTCTCAGCGGGAGATTGGGCACGCGGCAAAACGCAAATCGGCCCCAAATTTGATTTGGCAGACGCCAAGGCCAGTTTCGATACGCGCTTCTGGGGCGCACTGCTTACGATCAAGCACGCGCTGCCGCAGCTTGCCGCAAACGGATCGATCACGCTGACCTCGGGCCTTTACGCGCATCGCCCCGCCAAGGGCACCAGCCTGACGACCGCGCTCACCGGGGCAACCGAACATCTGATCAAGGGCCTCGCCATCGACCTTGCCCCCATTCGGGTGAATGTGGTGACTGCAGGTTTCATTGATACGGAAGCCTGGGCTGGTATGTCTGACGAAATGAAACAGGGCGTGACAGCCCATTACCCGCTCGCCCGCCCCGGCTTGCCGAGCGAAGTCGCCGAGGCCTATCTCTATTTCATGCGCGCCGGCTACACGACCGGCCAAGTGAGCATTGTGGATGGCGGCGGATTGATTGCTTAAACCAACGTCGCCCCGTGCTTGACACGGGGCTTGGCTAACTTTCCGTCTTCATTGCGGCCCGTAAAGAAGCGAGGCCCCGCGTCAAGCGCGGGGCGACGGGTGATATGATCTACGCCACCCCGCGCCCTTCACTGTCCCAATAGCGGTCCCGCAACTCCTTCTTGGAGACTTTGCCCGAAGGCACCGGGGGGAGGCTCCCCAAGAAACCGACGCTCTGGGCCCCCTTGTCCCCCGCCGGCGGCCCGCGCCACGGGGGGACAATTTCCTTTTCTCCCACGGGCCCGGGCGCGGTGATGATGCCCTTCACCGCCTCTCCCCAGCGCGGATCGGGCACGCCGATCACCGCCACACCCGCACCTTGGGATGGACCGAGAGCGCGTTTTCCACTTCGGCGGAATAGATATTTTCACCGCCAGAAACGATCATGTCCTTGGCGCGATCAACGATGTAATACAGCCCTTCGGCGTCGCGCTTCGCAATGTCTCCGCTGCGATACCAGCCTTGATCGATCACCGACGCCGTGTTCTCGGGCTGTCGCCAATATCCTTTGGTGATCGCGGGTTGGCGAATGAAGAGTTCTCCGGGTTCGCCATCGGGCACGTCCCTGCCTTCACCATCGACAATGCGGAATTCAATGAGCGGCAGCGGTCGGCCACAGCTTTGCAACTTGTCCTCATGCTCCAGATCATGCTCGCCCGGCCGCAGAATCGAAGACGCGCCGCCGGCTTCGGTGGAGCCATAAAATTGCATGAACTGGCATGGCATCGCGGCAATGGCACGCTTGATCAGGCCGAGCGAGATGGGTGAGCCCGCATAGAGCGTCAGCCGCAAAGAAGAGAAATCGGCGCGCGCCGCATCCGGATGATCGAGCAGCATTTGCAACATGGTCGGCGTCAGCGTCAGCAGCGTCGGGTGGAGCGTGCTGATCGTGTTCAGCACTGCCGCCGGGTCAAACTGCTTCACCACCGTGATCGACACACCATTATACAAGCATTGCAGCGTGATCCCCAAATGCAGCAGGTGGAAATTGGGCAGCGCATTGATGAAACTGTCGTCACGCTCCCAGTGATAGGTCGGCTCGAAATGTTCGGAGAGCCGCATCATGTTGGTGCCGCGATGCGCGAGCATCACGCCCTTGGCACGCCCCGTAGTGCCCGATGTGTAGAGCTGAAAGGCGGTGTCATCCTCGCTCACCGCAACAATGGGCCGCGTGTCCGGCTGGGTCGCGATTTGCGCCTCAAAGCTGTCAGTTTCATCGATCCACAGGATGTCCGGGATGCTTTCCATATCCGCAAAGGCCGCGGTCAGCAGCGGCTCCATCTCCCGCTCGGCGATGATGAAGCGGGCCTCGCTATCCGCCATCTGCGCAGCAAGTTCGGGTGCGGCCAGCCGCCAGTTGAACACCACGAGCCCCGCGCGCGTGCGGGCACAGCCGAACAGGGCGAAATAGAAATCGAAGCTGTTCTTGCCGCAATAGCCGATCAAGCGGTCCGCCTCCGCGCCCTTGCTCAACAGGAAATGCGCGGCTTGATTGGCGGTACGGTCAAACTCGGCAAAGCTGACCGAACGGTCCGCCGTGCGCAAGGCCAGCCGCTGTGGATCATGCTTGGCCCAATAGGCGGGATAATCACCCAAGGTGCGGATTTCGGGGTAAACCCACATGCTCATCTCTCCTCGAACAGGGCCGAGCGCCGTTGACGTGGAAACACCCGGCCCTGCATCCTTGCGGATGCTGCTTTATCGCCCTTTGAATAAGGGCTTTCGTTTTTCGATGAATGCCGTCAGCGCCTCACGGGCATCCTCAGTGGCGGCACAGCGCGCGAGGGCCTGCGCTTCCAGCTCAAGCTGCGCTTCAAGCGGCTGATCTTCAACGCTGGTGAACAGCCGCCGCATTTCGCCGAACGCCTTGGTGGGGCCAGCAGCGAGTTGCGCGGCAATTGCTTCTGCGCGCGTGTGAAGCTGATCGGCGGGCACCACTTCGTCAACCAAGCCAACAGCAAGCGCCTCGGCGGCATTCAGCGTTTCATTGAGCAACAGGAATTTGCGCGCGCGGCCAATGCCCATGCGCCGCGTGTACATCACCGAACTGCCCGAATCGTTGGAAAAGCCGATCCCGGCAAAGGCCGCAACGAAACGCGCATCCTCCGCTGCGACGACAATATCTGCGCCCGCAACGACACCCGCCATGCCGCCAGCGCACACGCCCTGCACGGCGGCGACAATCGGCGCGTCCATGCGTTGCATCCGGGCAAGGCCGCTATGAAGCGACGCCGTCCAGCGCTTGATATTCTTGGGCAGATTGTCGAGATCGCCGGTGAAGGAGCTGATGTCTCCGCCAAAGCTGAACGATTTGCCCTCGGCTGTGAAGAGCACCGCACGCACAGCGGGGTCTTCAGAGAGCTGGATCGCCGCCTCGCAGACTTCGGCACACAGCACGGCGTCAATCGGATTGCCCTTGGCCGGATTGGTGAGCGTCAGCCGCGCCAATCCATTTTCAACCGAAAGCGACAATTGGGTGAAGGCCATCTCTCTCTCCATCATTTGATAAAGAGGTTTATTATCTCAATTTGCGTCTGTCAAATACGCATTGT
>CALMZE010000088.1 GCA_937870585.1 uncultured Sphingomonadales bacterium
AGGCAGTCATCGTCTTCATCGACGTGACCGGACAAAGTGATGAGGTTGATGTGCAGTTCCTGCAGATCGAAATCGCGGCCGATCTGCTCTTCAACCGTCGCGCGGTTGATGACCATGCGGTCCGGCGCGGAGATTTTGACCATGGCAGGCTGGTCTTCAGACTGCGCTTCGGGATTATCGATCAGGATCGCCTCGATAATCGGGCGGGTTTCCTCATTGGCCTGAAAGGCGATGAATACGGTCGACATGATTGCTCTCCCTCAGGCCTTGACGCCGGCTTTGGCGAGCCGCGCCTGCAAATCTGCCAGCACCTGGCCGAGCACCGCATCGGCATCGCTGCCAATCGCCTGCTCCACCGGCGGCAGCAGCGCCGCCATCGCGCGCCCGCTCCATTCGGAGACCCAGCCTGCGATAGTTGCGGCATTTTCGGGGCTTTCTGAGGCGGCAACCTTCACCACGGAATCGACCCATTTGCGGGCTTCGCCGCTCCAGTCCGTGATGAACTGGGTCAGCATCGAAACCGGCGCGGCCCCCGTCATGGCGAACCGGCCATCGACCACGGCCTCGAACACCGCCGGATAGAGCAATCCGTCAATCACGACATTCTGCGCGACGAACAGCTCGAACGGATCGCGGACGACGAGTGTGTCTTCGACCAGACGACGCAGCGGCTGCCAGCATTCGGCCTCCATCCACGCGGCTTTCCCAGCCACCAGCGCATCGGTGCCGCCGAGCAACAGCCCAAGGCGCGAGAGATATTGCGCGACGGCCAGATTATCCATGCCGTGATACAGGCAGGGCTGGGTGAAGGGCGTGCCAAAGCCGTATCCGGCGATCAGCACATTATTCTGGTTCCCGCCCCACGCCGCATGGCGCAGCGGCACGAGCAAGGACAAGATCGACGCACGCAGATCATCGGGGATCGTCGCATGAAGCGCGCGACTTTCCACAAGCGAGAACGCGCCTTCTGCGGCTTCCTGCTGACGCGCGCGGGCGAGTACATAGCTGCTGTAATAATATTGGCGCGGGTCTTTGAACGCGTGCCAATCCGCCATTACGATCTTGCTGATCGTGGGATCGTAAAGCTGCTGTTCAGGGGCCCAGGTGGGGCGATAGTGGAGGTTCTCCGTCGCCTGAATATCGTACGAGCCTTCCTGATAGCGCGAGGCCACCTTGTCGCCAAAGCGGCGGACGAGGTGATCAAACGCCTTGCGCTTGGGCTCGATGGCTACGGTCTTGAGGTCAATCTGCATGGCAGTTTATCCTGTGAGTGAAAATGCTTGGGTCAGATGCGCCGCTGCACATCGGAGGGGAGCCAGCCCATCGCCCGCTCCTCCTCGCTGATCGCCTCCGCCCGCTTTTCGGTGACAATCTCCACCGCATTGGTGCGGCAGAAATCCTCGAAGGCGGCGGGCGGAAGCATCAGTTCGATGGCGAGTGACAAATCACCGACACCATATTCGAACTCGATGATCCCGTTGCGCTCACCCGTCACGCGGACGAGCTTGCGCAGGGGTGCAGCGGCGGCGGCCACTAGGTGTAAACCGAGAGGAAGGTTTCGTGCAGTTTGCGCTGCGGATAATCGAGGCCGCCATCCGCAAAGCCTTCGAAATCCCAAGTCAGCGTTTCATAATCGGGATAGGGCAGATAGCCGCCCTGGAAGGTTTCAAAGCGATTGCCCGAAGGATCCCACGCATAGATGGTGCCGCCGCGCGTCACGCCATGACGCGTCGGGCCAATGTCCACCGGCACTTTGTTCATCGCCATGATGTCCGCCGCGCGCATCACCTTTTCCCAGCTTTCCAGCAGGAAGGAACAATGGTGCAGCTTGCCCGGTTCGGGGTTTTCGACAAAGGCAATGTCGTGAACCTTCTGGCCGCAAGAGAGCCAGATGCCCAATTCATTTTCACCATCCGGACCCAACACACGCTCGACAAGGTAAAAGCCGAGAATCTCGATGAAGATCTTCTTCGTTTCCGCCATGTTGGGGCCGTAAAGCAGCGCGTGATCGAACCGCACCGGCGCGATACCGGTTTCGGCCTGGGCGTTCCACGGCGGCGGGTTGAGCTGGGTCATGCCATTGCCGACAAC
>CALMZE010000089.1 GCA_937870585.1 uncultured Sphingomonadales bacterium
CAAAGCCGCGCCGGGCAAATTCCAGATCCTTGCCATCCTCTTTGGGCAGTGCCGCCTTGGCCGCCTTCTGCGCAGCAATCGTGGCCGGGCTGGCGGGCTTTGGGCTTTCCTGTGCGGACGCCGCTTGCGCGGCGATAAGAGCAGACAGCGCGACGCCGGTGAGCGATTTGATCATGGGACATTCCTCTCCTGTTTGCCCCTTCATGCAAAGCGGTGACGCCAAAGGCAAGGCTTTCGAAGACCTGATTCCAGTTGCAGCCGCTCGCATTCCCCGCAAAGACTGGCGCGCATGACGCACCCCACCCGCATTGGCCTGCTTGGCGGTTCCTTCAACCCGGCCCATCGCGGCCACCGGTTGATCAGCCTGTTCGCACTAGAGGCGCTGGGGCTCGATGAAGTGTGGTGGCTGGTCTCCCCCGGCAACCCGTTGAAAGACGCCGCGAAAGACATGGCACCCCTGCCCGTCCGCCTACGCTCCGCCCGCGCCATGGCCCGCCGCGCGCGGATCAGGGCGACGACGATTGAGCGCACGCTTGGCACGCGCTTCACCGTGGATACGCTCGCCGCGCTGCAACGCCGCTATCCCAAAAGGCAGTTCATCTGGCTGATGGGCAGCGACAATCTGGCGCAATTCCATCGCTGGAAAAACTGGCGGCGCATCGCCCAAACCATGCCGATTGCAGTTTTGGCGCGTCCGAGCTATGAAGGCCCTGCACGGGCGAGCCGCGCCTATGCCACCTTGCGGAGTCGCGTTCTGCCGCAAGGCCGTTCGCATGACTGGACGCAATGGAGACCACCGGCCCTCGTGCTGCTGCGCTTTCGCCCTGATTCAACCTCGGCAACTGCCCTGCGCCGCGCCCATCCGGACTGGTTCCGTGCCTATTCCCCCGCCCCCCTGCGCGATCCGGTGACGCACCGGATGACCGATTGAGGATCAATTTTTGTCCGCCGCTGCCAAGAAATCCCCCCCGCCCACTGCCGACAGTGTCGAATATCTTCATCAGCTGATTCTGAAATCACTGGATGATGATCAGGCGGTTGAAACCGTTTCCATCCCGCTGGAAGGCAAATCCTCCATCGCCGATTATATGGTGATCGCCAGCGGTCGCTCGACGCGGCAGGTCGCCTCGATGGCGCAGAAGCTGACCGAAAAGATCAAGGCCGAAACCGGGCGCAAGGCGCGCGTGGAAGGCATGGCCAATGCCGATTGGGTGCTGCTCGACGCAGGCGACATCATCGTCCATCTGTTCCGCCCCGAAGTGCGCAGCTTCTACAATCTGGAACGCATGTGGGCGTTTGGAGACGCCCCCCCGGCCGACGCTTGAAACTGCACATTGTTGCGCGCGGCAAGATGGGCCGTGGCCCCGAAGCCGATCTGATTGATCGCTACGCCAAGCGCATCACCTGGCCCTTCGCCATCACCGAACTGCCCGATACTGGCGGCAAGCCTGTGCCGGTTGGCCCCTCCACGCGTTATGTCGCGCTGGATGAAGGCGGCGAACAGATTGGCTCCGCTGAACTGGCGGCCCTGCTCGAACGCTGGCGCGATCAGGGCATCAAGGAAGCGCGCTTCCTGATCGGCGCGGCGGACGGACTGACCAAGGCTGAGCGCATGTCCGCCGATTGGGCGATTTCGTTCGGCAAGGTCACCTGGCCGCACATGCTGGTGCGCGCGATGCTGACCGAACAGCTCTACCGCGCGACCACCATCATTGCCGGGCATCCCTATCACCGGGAGGGGTAGTTTACCCTAACACCGCTCGCCCTGAGCCTGTCGAAGGGCTGTCCTGCCTTTGCACACTTGTCAAAAGAAAGAACAGTGCTTCGACGAGCTCAGCACGAGCGGTGTTTATGCAATAATTCGCTCGGCTTTCACCCAAACGTTCTTGCAATCCAGTCCGAGCAAATCCCCACCGCCTGCGGCAGCAGTTCGGGGGTTTCCTGATAATAGTGATCGGCCCCCTGCACGTCCTGATATTCCTTGTTCTGGCTCCCCACCGCATCATACAGCCGCCGCGCATGGCTGGGGGTGCAGGCGAGATCTGCCGTGTTGTTGAGCACCAGCACCGGGCAGGTGATGCGCGCGGCATTGCCGAGCCCCGTCGCGTTGGTGTCATCATAGCTCCACTGCGAAAGCCAGCTGCGCAGCGTGGTGAAGCGGGCGAGGCCCACCGGCCCGTCATTCGCCACCTTGGGCTCGCCCAGATAGCATTCATAGGGCCGACGATCTGACGGGTCTTGCGTCGGATCGGTCCAGCGCACGTCGCTCATCGTGCCCTGCACGGCAAAGCAGCGTTCGGCGTTGGGCTCATCGCTTGCGCGGATCTTGGCGAGCTCCTCCTTCACCCAGGCGGTGATACGGCGGTTGCGCGCGATCTGGCCAGCGCGGAACTTTGCTACGAATTCGGCGCTATAGGGCGCTTTTTCCGGGCAGGCGGGATCATAGATATTGAGTGAGGGATCACGCTCGAACGGCTTTGATTCGTCGAGGATCGAAGGATCGATCCACTCTGTCAGCGTCATCGCGCGGCTGATATGCGCAGCGAGCAGCATGATGCCTTGTACGGGGGGCAGCTCCAGCTTTGTCAGGTCATAGGGATCACCCGCCGGGGTGTGCGTGACTGTGGGGTTCTCCGCCTGATCCTGATAATACATTGAAAGCGAGCCCCCGCCGGACCAGCCGCCGAGAATGATCTCTTCATAACCGAATTTGGCTTTCATATGCTTCAGCGCGGCCCCGAGATCGGCCACGCATTTTTCCATGATCAGCGCGGTGTCATTGCCCCGGTAACGCGGGTTCACATAGATGACATCGTGCCCGCCCCGCGCCAGCGCCGAAACCAGCGGCAGGAAGGAACCGCCGCCAATCGGATGGCTGAACACGATCACCCGGCGCGACGTCGACTCCTTTGGCCTGATTCGCATACATTCGACAAACACATGGCCGGTCGATCCGCCATAGACGTCCTTGAACGCGCTGGTTTCCTTATATGCGATCCCATAAGGTTCACGGACGATTTCCATATAGATTCCTCTCTCGTTTTGATGCACAATTCGTCTACTAAATTGACAAAAAAGGCAAGACCATGATCAAACCGAACGGCGTACACCATATCGCTTTCATGACGGCAGACATGAAGATGCAGATCGAATTTTTCACCGATGTGCTGGGCTGCCGCCTGATCGGCCTGTTCGATATGCACGGCGTTCCCGGCGGTTTGCACGGTTTTCTGCACCTTGCCGATGATTGCCTCTTCTCGCTCGTCCAGCTGCCGGGCGCAAAGGACGTGCCGATCCAGCTGGGTGTGACGCACGCCGGTTCGGGCTCGGGCACGTCCGCGCCGGGCACCATGCAGCATCTCGCGCTCAAGGTTTCGAATCGGGAGCAGCTGCTCGCCATCCGCGACCGCATCCGCAAGAAGGGCGTGAACGTGTTCGGCCCGATCAACCACGGCATGTGCCAATCCATCTATTTCGCCGGGCCGGAACAGATGGCGCTGGAAATCGCCTTCTCTGACAAGGCGCTGGACCCCAAACTCTGGATCGACCCCACCGTGCTCGCCAAGCTCGACATCAATGATGATGAAGCCGCGCGCTACATGGCCCCGGACGATTATAGCGGCGAAGGCGGCTCCGTCCCCCAGCCCCCCATAGACCCCACCAAGCCCCATCTTGCCATGCCCGAAGCGGCCTACAAGACCGTAATGGGCCTGCCGGACGACGTGATCTGGGAGAAAGCGAGCTTTGCGGAGCCGCCGGTGAAGGCGGCCTAGATCAGGCTGCTTCGCGGCTTCGCTTAGGGTCATTTGACGCATTGGTCGGGTCCAAGAGCCCCTCACCAATGAAGGCCTGATCTGATTGATGTGACGGCGGAAGGATCGGCGTTCAGTCGGCGCTGGCCAATGCGGACGGCGCCGAAGGTCGCACCGCGTCAAATGCCCACGCAGCGCAGCCAAACCAACGCGGCGTGGCACAAATTGGCGTGGCTGGGTCAGGCCTTCCCTTCGCAGACAGCCGGGAGGTAAGGAGGTCCAGCACCAAGTTCCTCCATCCGCAGCGGTTCGCATCCGCACCGGATCACATATTGAGGTAACCGAAACACGCCGCACAAACAGCGGCGGGAGACGTGTGTGAACGCTATCCGCCGAACCGGTTCGGCCCCGGCGTTCCGCTGCGGCACAATTGCGCGATCAGCAATCCCAGTGTGAAAAGATAGATCGCATTGATCGCCATGGCCGCCATAAGCGAGCGGACTTGCAGGTCCATGGCTGCCTGCGACCCATGAGTGGACAGCATATTGGGCATAAGCACCATCGCCATGAAGGCGAACCCCGCGAGGAGCAAAACAACCGGTACAAGCGCCCAAATGCCCCGCCATCCCGTATCATGCAGGCGGCGCGTGACCGATGCCGCGATCAATAGCACGAACAGGGCGCTGATGATCGCGATGGCCGCCACCAGATCACGGAAGAGGGCTTCCAACGATCCGTCAACCACTTCGATCCTGGCCGGATTGGCGATAACAGCAAAGGCCGCCATCCAGCCCAAGACCATCGCACCAAACAGAATCCCGGCATATGGCCAGAACTGACCTCGCCGGTCCCGCCCGGAAAAATTGGCCAAATTCCGAATATTGTACGAAAGGCAGGCCGACAAGATCGTCACCCCACCCGGTTCGCCACCAGATCATCCACCACTGCCGGGTCCGCCAGCGTCGTCGTGTCACCGAGCGCGCTCACATCGCCCTCTGCTATCTTGCGCAGGATTCGGCGCATGATCTTGCCGGACCGCGTTTTGGGGAGGCCCGGGGCGAACTGGATGGCGTCTGGCGTAGCAATCGGGCCGATTTCGTGGCGGACCCATTGGACAAGCGTTTTACGCAACTCTTCGGTGGCCTCCACGCCTGCCTTCAGCGTCACATAGGCGTAGATGCCCTGCCCCTTGATATCGTGTGGGAAGCCGACGACCGCCGCTTCTGCCACATCCTCATGCAGCACGAGCGCGGATTCGACTTCCGCCGTGCCCATGCGGTGGCCAGAGACGTTGATGACGTCATCCACGCGGCCCGTGATCCACCAATAGCCATCCTCGTCGCGTCGCGCGCCGTCTCCGGTGAAATATTTGCCGGGATAGGTGGTGAAATAGGTTTCAAAGAAGCGCTGATGATCGCCCCAAACGGTGCGCATCTGCCCCGGCCAGCTGCGCGTGATGCACAGATTGCCGCTCGCAGCACCATGGATCACCTGCCCTTCGGCATCCACCAGTTGCGGATCGACGCCCGGCATCGGCTTGGTGGCCGAACCGGGTTTGAGGTCGGTGGCACCCGGCATGGGCGCAATCATCGCCGCTCCGGTTTCAGTCTGCCACCAGGTGTCGATGATCGGGCAACGGCCTTCGCCCACGACCGAGTGATACCAGCGCCACGCTTCCGGGTTGATTGGTTCACCCACGGTGCCGAGCAGCTTCAGAGACTGGCGGCTGGTGGCCTTCACCGGACCATCGCCCTCACGCATCAGGCTGCGCAGCACGGTGGGTGCGGTAAAGACGGTGTGGACATTGTGGCGATCACACACTTCCCAGATGCGGCTTGCGGTCGGCCAATTGGGCACGCCTTCATACATCAGCGTTGTCGCGCCGTTCGAAAGCGGGCCGTAAAGAATGTAGCTGTGGCCGGTCACCCAGCCAATATCGGCCGCGCACCAGAAAATGTCTCCGGGGCGGTAGTCGAAGCACAGCTCGTGCGTCAGGCTCGCCCAGACGAGATAGCCGCCGGTCGTGTGGAGCACGCCCTTGGGCTTGCCGGTGGAGCCTGAGGTGTAGAGGATGAAGAGCGGATCTTCCGCCATCATCGGTTCGGGCGGGCAAATGGCGTCCACCCTCGCGGCTTCATCATGATACCAGACGTCGCGGCCCGGCGTCATCGGAATGTCCGCGCCGGTGGCCTTCACCACGATCACCTTTTCGATGATTGGAGCGTGCGGCAGCGCTTCATCCACATTGGTCTTGAGCGCGATATGCTTGCCGCCGCGCCGCCCTTCATCCGCCGTAATGACAACCTTCGAATCGCAATCCATCACGCGGCCCGCAATCGACTCGGGCGAGAAGCCACCGAAAATCACCGAGTGAATCGCCCCGATCCGTGCACAAGCGAGCAGCGCGAACGCCGCTTCGGGGATCATCGGCATGTAAATGGTGACGCGATCGCCCTTTTGAACGCCATTGGCCTTGAGCACATTGGCAAAGCGGGAGACCTCGGCCAGCAACTGCTTGTAGGTGAATCGGCGCGGCTCTTCGGTCGGAACATCGGGTTCCCAGATGATTGCGGTCCGGTCCGGCGTGGCCTTGGCGTGGCGATCAATGCAGTTGGCGCTGGCGTTCAGCTTCCCGTCCGAAAACCAGCTGATATGGAAGGTGGTGGCATCAAAGCTCCAGTCTCCGGCAATTTCGGGGCGCTTGATCCAGTCCAGCCGCCGCGCCTGCTCCAGCCAGAAGCTGCCCGAATCGGCAATCGAGCGCCCGTAAAGCTGCTGATATTTGGCGGCGTTGACCCGCGCCTTTTTCGCCCACTCAGCAGGCACCGGAAACAGATCTTGCTCGGACATTCCACTCTCCCTTGGCACCAGCGTTCTATTGGAAAAAGGAGGCGCGGTGGCAAGCCCCGATTTCCTCACTGGTCAGGGTTGACTTGGATCAAGGAAGAGAGTGCGATAGGCTTTCAGAAAGTTTCGATTGAAAACGGGAGAGAATGAGATGTCTGACGTGATGGAAGCCGTGCGCCCGGAGGCGGCACAATCCACCAACCATTTTGACGTGCTGATCGTCGGCGCGGGCATTTCCGGCGTCGGCAGCGCCTATCATTTGCAGGATCAATGCCCCGGCAAGACCTATGTCATTCTCGAATCGATGGACACATTTGGCGGCACCTGGGAAACGCACAAATATCCCGGCGTCCGCTCCGACTCGGACCTGTACACCTTTGGCTATCGCTTCAAGCCATGGGTGGGCACGCCGATTGCCTCTGCTCAGGCGATTCTCGACTATATGGGCGAAGTGATCGAAGAAAACGGGATCGATCAGCATATTCGCTATGGCCACCGCATCACAAAATGCAGCTGGTCCAGCGCGAACAATCTTTGGACGGTGGAGGCCACCAGCAAGGATGGCGCATCGCACAGCTTCACCTGCAACTTCCTGTGGATGTGCCAGGGCTATTATGATCATGACAAGCCCTACATTCCGGACTGGAAGGGCGTCTCCGACTATAAGGGCCACTTCATCCACGCCCAGCTGTGGGATCCCAAGATTGATGTGAAGGGCAAGCGCGTTCTGGTGATCGGATCGGGTGCCACCGCCGCGACCGTCATTCCGGCGCTGGCCGATGCCGGCGCACAGGTGACGATGCTGCAACGCTCCCCCACCTATTTCTTCTGCGCGCCCAACCAGAATGAGCTGGCAGACCGGCTGCGCCAGATCGGCATTGATGAGCCCACGGTTCACCGCGTAGTGCGCCAGCAGATCATGTTCGACCAGCAGGTGCTGACGCAGCGCGCGATCGACGAGCCCGATGTGGTGTTCGAAGAGTTGAAGGCGCTCATCCGCTCTTATGTGGGCGAAGACTTCCAGTTTGAGCCGCATTTCATCCCGAAATATCGCCCGTGGCAGCAGCGCTTGGCCTTCTGCCCTGAAGCCGATATTTTCAAATGCGCTGTGGAAGGCAAGCTCAGCGTCTTCACTGACGAGATTGACTGCTTCACCGAAACAGGCGTGCGCACCAAGTCCGGCGACCTGATCGAAGCAGACATCATCATGGCCGCCACCGGCTTCAACCTTTCGGTGCTGGGCGATATTCCGTTCAACGTCGATGGCAAGGATGTGAGATGGGCCGATACCGTCAATTATCGCGGCATGATGTTTACCGGCGTGCCCAACATGATCTGGGTGTTCGGCTATTTCCGCGCGAGCTGGACGCTGCGTGTGGACATGCTCGGCGATTTTGTGGGGCGTCTGCTCAACAAGATGGACGCGCAGGGCACGAAGAAGGTCGAAGTTGCGCTGCGCCCCGAAGACAAGGACATGCCGCTGATGCCGTGGATCGAGTCCGAAAACTTCAACCCCGGCTATCTGATGCGCGGCCTTGCCAAGCTGCCCAAGCGCGGCGACAAGCCCGAATGGCGGCACAATCAGGATTATTGGCGCGAAAAGGAAGAAATTCCGAACATCGATCTGGATGGCGCGGAATTCAAATATAGCTGACCGCCCATATGCGATGATTCTTGACGGACTCACCGCGTGCTCCGGCTTTTGGCCTGAGCACGCGGGCTTTCGGCAAGACAAACAGGCTTGGACTTTTTGGCCCCGCGTTTTACCGTGGCAGCCATGCTTGATGCCCTGAACGCCCCAGCCGCCCCGAAATCCATCCATCGCAGTGATTATCAGTCGCCTGACTGGCTAATTCCTGCCGTCGCGCTCGATTTCGCGCTTGATCCTGCCCGCACGCGGGTGACGGCCGGCCTTTCAGTCTCGCGCAATGGCGCGCATGATCGTCCCTTGCGCTTGAACGGCGACGGGCTGACCCCGCTTGTCGTCCGTATCAATGGCGTTGAAACGCGCGACTGGCGCATGGAGGGCGATGATCTGATCGTGCCCTTATCGAGCAGCACGGCGACGGTTGAGACCGAAGTCGAGATTACGCCTGAAAAGAACACGCAACTGATGGGGCTCTACGCGAGCGGCGGGCTGCTCTGCACCCAGTGTGAAGCGGAAGGTTTCCGTCGCATCACCTTCTTCCCGGATCGGCCTGACATCTTGTCGCGCTACACCGTGCGAATGGCAGCAGACAAGGCGGCCTATCCGGTGCTGCTCTCCAATGGTGATTGCACCGCCTCGGGTGATCTGGCGGACGGGCGGCATTTTGCGGAGTGGGCCGATCCCTTCCCCAAGCCTTGCTACCTGTTCGCGCTGGTCGCCGGAGACCTGAAGGCCAACCGCGACAGCTTCACCACGATGAGCGGCAAAGAGGTCAAGCTCGCCGTGTGGGTGGCGGAGAAGGACTTGCCGCGCACCGGCCACGCGATGGACTCGCTCAAACTGTCCATGGCGTGGGACGAGCAGGTTTATGGCCGCGAATATGATCTGGGCGAGTTCCACATCGTTGCCGTGGGGGATTTCAACTTCGGGGCGATGGAGAACAAGTCGCTCAACATCTTCAACACGGCTTATGTGCTGGCCGACCCTGAAACCGCGACTGACATTGATTTTGACAATGTGCTGGGCGTGGTGGGGCATGAGTATTTCCACAACTGGTCCGGCAATCGCGTCACCTGTCGCGACTGGTTCCAGCTGAGCCTGAAGGAGGGCTTCACCGTCTTTCGCGATCAGTGCTTCAGCGCTGATCAAGGCTCGGCAGCGGTCAAGCGGATCAGCGATGTGCGCCTGTTGCGCGGCAGCCAGTTTCAGGAAGATTCAGGCCCGCTTGCGCACCCGATCCGACCGGAATCCTACATTGAAATCGGCAATTTCTACACCGCGACCATTTATAACAAAGGCGCGGAGGTGATCCGGATGCTCCACACGCTGCTGGGGGCGGAGGCGTTCCGCAAGGGCAGCGATCTCTACTTTGATCGTCACGATGGAGAAGCAGCCACCTGCGAAGATTTCGTGCGCGCGATGGAGGATGCGAGCGGCGTCGACCTGGCTCAATTCCGGCGCTGGTATGAATATGCCGGCACACCCAAAGTGGCGGTCGATTTGTCGCACGATGCCGGCAGCGGAGAGGCGGTGCTGACGCTGACCCAATCGGCGCCCGATACGCCCAGCCAGTCGGGCAAGGGGCCGATGGCGATTCCACTCAAGCTCGCACTGTTTGATCGCGCGACTGGCACGCATGAAGGCGAGCGACTGGAACTGCTGACCGAAGCGACCACGCAACTGCGCGTTCCCGGTTTCACGCAAAAGCCTATCCTCTCGCTCAATCGCGGCTTTTCAGCGCCCATCATTGTCGAGGCCGCGCGCGATGCGGAGGAACTCGCCTTCCTCTCCGCCCATGATGATGATCCGTTCGGGCGCTATGAAGCGATGCAGCAGTTGATGGTCGATACGCTGGTGGCCGCCGTCGCCACTGGCAAGGCGGATCATGCGCCTGTGATCAAAGCAGTGCGCAACACGCTGACCAACAATGCGCTCGACCCGGCCTTCATCGCCGAAGCCGTGTTGCTGCCGAGCGAGGCGTTCATCGGCGATCAGATGCTTACCGTCGATCCCGATGCCATCCATACCGCGCGTGAGGCATTGCGCGTCGATCTCGGTCGCAGTTTGGAAGGAGAATGGCGTGCGGCCTACGCGGCGCACGCGCAGAGCGGCTATGCCTATACGCCTGAGGCCAAGGGCGCGCGGCGGATGCGCAACGTTGCGCTGGGGTACATCATGGGGGCTGGTGCCAGTGATGCAGGCGCGCTCGCCTTCGCGCAGTTCGAGGCGGCGGACAATATGACCGACCGGCTTGCTGCACTCGGCACGCTTGCCAGCTCCAACGCTGCTGAACGGGTGGCGGCGCTCGACATTTTCTACAACCGCTATCGCCATGATGCGCTGGTGACGGACAAATGGTTCTCTACCCAGGCCTTCTCGATCCGTGCGGATACGCTGGAGTCAGTGAAGGATCTGGCGCGCCATCCCGACTACAGCCTCACCAACCCCAACCGCGTCCGCTCGCTTGCCGGGGCCTTTGCGGCCAACCAGCCGCGCTTCCACGCGAAGGACGGGGCGGGCTATGCCTTCCTTGCCGATACGATCATTGCGCTCAACGCCATCAACCCGCAGGTCGCCGCCAAACAGGTGCCTGCCTTGGGCCGCTGGCGGCGCTTTGATGAAGGCCGTCAAGCGTTGATGCGTGCCGAATTGCAGCGGATTCTCGATACGCCGGGGATCAGCAAGGATGTGTTTGAGCAAGCGAGCAAAAGTTTGAAATCAATCTGACATCGAAATCGACATGGAGCGATTTTGTGCTGGTCACCTCAACGATTTGAGGGCGCAACATTTGATCGTGCATCCATCACACGCAAATGGAGTGATGCACCATAGGGCTGCATTTCGGCTTATCCAACACGCGTGACGCGCGACGGGGTCACCCCCGCGCGCCCAAATCCCCTTTGCCAACCGTCCCAGCCGCCATCTCCAGCATCCGGTCGAGCGACTTCTTCGCTTCCAGGCGCAGTCCTTCCTCAATGTGAACCTGCGGTTCCAGATCGCGCAGGCAGAGATAGAGCTTTTCCATGGTGTTGAGCGCCATATAGGGGCAGATGTTGCAGTTGCAGTTGCCGTCTGCACCCGGTGCGCCGATGAAGGTCTTCTCCGGCATCGCCTTTTCCATCTGGTGGATGATGTGCGGCTCGGTCGCCACGATCAGCGTGTCGCCGTCCATATCCTTGGCAAATTGCAGGATGCCGCTGGTCGATCCGACATAATCGGCATGATCCACAATGTGCGCGGGGCATTCAGGATGGGCGGCGACCGGCGCGCCGGGGTGCTGCGCTTTCAGCTTAACCAGTTCGGTTTCGCTGAACGCTTCGTGCACGATGCATACGCCCGGCCAGAGCAACATCTCCCGCCCCAGTTTGCGGGAGAGATAGCCGCCCAGATGCCGATCCGGACCGAAAATGATCGGTTGCGATTCCGGGATTTGCGCGAGAATTTTTTCGGCCGACGAGGAGGTGACGATGATGTCGCTGAGCGCCTTCACCTCAGTCGAGCAGTTGATGTAGGTGAGCGCGATATGATCGGGGTGCGCCTCGCGGAAGGCCTTGAACTTGTCTGGCGGGCACGAATCCTCAAGGCTGCATCCGGCATCCAGATCGGGCAGCACCACGATCTTTTCGGGCGCGAGGATCTTGGCGGTTTCGGCCATGAAGCGCACGCCGCAAAAGGCGATCACATCCGCGTCAGAGGCCTGCGCCTTTTTGGAAAGCTCCAGCGAATCCCCCACAAAGTCCGCAATGTCCTGCAATTCCGGGCGCTGATAATAATGCGCGAGGATGATCGCTTTGCGCTCCTTCTTCAGGCGGAGGATTTCCTCGCGCAGATCAAGGCCGGAAAGATTGGTCACGGGTGCGTTCATTGCTTCATCTCCACTTTCACCTTGGCCTCTATCCCGGCAGCGGCCAGCGGCATAGCAAAACTCGCAGAAACCGCGCGGATCGTCGCATCCTGCGCCATGCGTAGCGTGGGCATCGCCTTGGCCTGCCGCAACACGTCAATCTCCGCCTTTTTCCGGTTTTCAGCATCAAGCAGCCGCTCGACATCAGTGAGCGCCATCAGCACCGCGCCGCTTTCATATTCCTGCGTGGCGGTCAGATCGAATTCCGGCCCGCTGATTTCAACCGGCGGGAGCGTCACTGAGAGCGTCTTCGTCGCCTCATCCCAATCCAGATCGGCCTGTTTCAGCTTGGCAAGGTCAACTTCATAGCGGACCATAGCGGGCAGGATCAGCGTCTTTTGTGCCGACA
>CALMZE010000090.1 GCA_937870585.1 uncultured Sphingomonadales bacterium
ACTATATTGCGCGCGCCAAGGACAAGAATGATCCGTTCCGCCTGATGGGCTTCGGCCACCGCGTCTACAAAAATTACGATCCGCGCGCGACCGTGATGCAGCAGACGCTGCGTGAGGTGTTCGATGCCCTGAAGCTCAAGGATCCGGTGTTCGAAGTCGCACTCCAGCTCGAAGAAATGGCTCTGAACGATCCCTATTTCATCGAGAAGAAGCTGTTCCCGAACGTCGATTTCTATTCGGGCGTGATCCTCTCTGCCGTCGGTTTCCCGACCGAGATGTTCACCGTGCTCTTCGCGCTGGCCCGCACCGTGGGCTGGGTGGCGCAGTGGAACGAGATGATCTCCGACCCCGAACAGAAGATCGGCCGGCCGCGCCAGCTCTACACCGGCCCGGTGCAGCGCGATTATGTGGCAATCGACAAGCGCTAAGCACGCCTGATCAGATACAAAAAGGGGCTTCGGAGCGATCCGGAGCCCTTTTTCGTTGGTGGTCTAGCCCATTATCGCTTCGTCGCCCCCGCGCAGGCGGGGGTGACGACGAATGGTTGCTACAGGGTCGTCAGCCTGCCTACATCCGATACCGGATCGGCAGATGCTTGAGCCCGCCGGTGTGATTGGTCTTCACCCATTCGGGCGTACCGGCCAGTTCCACGCTTTCCACCTGCGCTGCGATTTCGCGGAACAGCGCTTCCATCTCCATTTCGGCGAGGATGCGCCCCAGACAATGGTGCGCGCCATAGCCAAAGGCGACATGCCGATTATTCTCGCGATCAACGCGGAACACGTCCGGGTCTTCAAACGCCTCTTCGTCGCGGTTGCCGGAGAGGAACATCAGGCACACCGACTCCCCGGCCTTGATCGCCTGCCCCGCCAGCACCGTGTCGCATGAAGCGGTGCGCAGGAAGTGACGCACGGGCGTCGCCCAGCGGAAAATCTCCTGAATGGTAAGCGGGATGATCTCCGGATTGGCCTGCATCTTGGCGAATTCCTCCGGATGCCGCGCCAGTTGCATCATGCCAACGCCAACCGAGGAGCTTGTCGTGTCATGCCCGGCAGCGGCCAGCAACATGCCGTAGGAGAGCGTATCCATGTCGGTGAGCGGCGCACCATCGATCTGCGCATTGGCGACAACCGACATCAGATCCTCGCGCGGTTCCTTGCGGCGTTCGGCAACGATCCCGGCGAGATAGCCGAAAAACTCCATCGCCACATCCTGCCCATATTGGCCGCTGCGTTGCAGATCGGGATCTTGCGCGCCGAACAATTCCTGCGTGAGCCGCAGCACCAGTTGCGCGTCTGAATCGGGCAGGCCCAGGATTGAGGTGATCATGATCAGCGGATAGGGCGTGGCGACTTGCTCGATGAAATCGCACGCGCCGCCCTGTGCCGCGAGGTGATCGACCGTATCCTTGGCGAGCGTCGCCATCCGGTCCTTGAGCGATTCCAGAAAGCGCGAATGGAACCAGCTTTGTGTGAGGTTGCGGTGCTGGCGGTGATCGGGCTCGTCCATGTCGAGCAGCGTCCGGACCGGGCCGGTGCGCACGCCATATTGCGCGATGATGGCGTCTTCAATGTCGCGCGGGATCAGCGTCTGGCGGGGCTGGGCAAGCCAGGTCTTGTTATCACGCTCGATCTGCTTGATGTCCGAATTGCGCAGCACGGCCCAGAAAGGGCGATAGGGCTCCTGCTCGATATAATGGATCGGCGCTTCGGCGCGCATCGCCTTGAACCGGCGCGCGACTTCGACATCATCGGTATAGGCGGCGGGGGAAAATACATCCTTGGACAGCACGGCCATTGATCCTCATCCTTTTATCAGGGCTGGCGATCCTATTAGCCGAGCCCCTCTGACAGGGGTTGCGCCCGCCGCCCATTTTGGGCGACGATGGTGCCATGCCTCGCTGCACGCTTCAGGATGATTATGGCCGCCTCCACGCCACGCATGTTGCGGCGCTGGCGCGGCATCTGATCGAATGCCGCCGCGCGTGCAGGGGCGATCTCGACCTGTTTCTGGTGCTGACCATCATCGGAGAACGCAGCTTCACACCGCGCAATGCGCCCACGCTCAGCTATGACGAATGGGCGCGCGTGCCCGTGAACAGCGTGCGGACGGAGCGGATCAACCTGCAATCCATCGCCGATTATAGCGGCATCCCCCGCGAAACCGTGCGCCGCAAGCTGGAGCGGCTGGTGAGCATGGGCTGGGTAGAGCGCGATGCGAACGGCTTTTACACCGCCACAGAAGTCGCGCGCGCCAGCCTTGGCCCGCTCACGCAGAGCGGGGTGCGTTATCTGGAAACAATGAAGGAGGTGTTTGGGAATGGGTAAGGCCATGACGGTCACTCAGCCTCCCGCTCAATTCGTCATTCCCGCGCAGGCGGGAATCCATGGACTCCAAGTTTCCGAGATGTGCGACAGTGCCTCGACCTGAGGCGCTCTTGGGTTCCCGCCTGCGCGGGAATGACGGCTCGGCTAAATCCGTTTTCTCTGGATAGAGGTTCTACCCCAGCCCCAGCATATCATTCATCGAATAGCGCCCCGACCCCTGCCCCGCGAGCCACGCGGCGGCCTTCATCGCACCGCGCGCAAAGAGGGCACGATTCTCCGCCACATGGCGCAGTTCGATCCGTTCATGTTCGGTGGCGAGCATCACCATATGATCACCGATCACGCTGCCACCGCGCAAGGACGCAAAGCCGATCGCGCCGGGCTTGCGCGCGCCAGTGACGCCATCGCGCCCGCGTTCGCTGTTGCTGGCCAGATCAATCCCGCGCCCGTCAGCGGCCGCCTGCCCCAGCATCAGCGCCGTGCCGGACGGCGCATCGACCTTGTGGCGATGATGCGCCTCAACAATCTCCACATCCCAATCCACGCCCAGCCGGGCAGCGGCTTCCTTCACGAGGAACGCCAGCATCGAGACGCCCAGCGAGGTGTTGCCGGTCTGGAGGATCGCCACCTTGGCCGAAGCCGCATCTATCGCAGCATGGTGCTCCTCGGCCAGCCCGGTCGTGCCGATCACAATCGGCGTCTGCGCGGCGATGGCCGCATCCAGATTGGCCGAGAGCGCCTTGGGCGAGGAGAAGTCAATCAGCACATCGCAGCTCTTGGCCAGCGCCAGCGGATCACCGCCCACATCAATGCCGCCCGCCAGCGTCAGCCCGGCCTCTGCGCAGGCGATGGCGAGCTCCTTGCCCATGCGGCCCGCGCTGCCGATGATTCCGATGGCCGTCATGTCAATCTCCTCCGGCTGCGTCCTGCAACACATGGTGCGGATCGCCCAATATCCGTGTCCGCTCATTATAGGAAGCGTTGGCGACGGGTTGATAGCGCGCGGCGAACTGCCCCGGCGTCATGTTCAGGAAATCCCGGCAATCACGGATGAAGTGCGATTGATCGACATAGGCTTCATCCAGCACCGAAGCCCAGCCCTGCCCCGGATTGTCCCGAATGGCGAGCAGCGAGCGGATGAAACGCGCGCGGCGCATCAGCATTTTGGGCGTGAAGCCGAAATGACGGCGCACGAAGCGCGCGAACTTCCAGTCTTCCATCCCGACCCGCGCCATCGCCTGATCGACGGTGCGGACATCAGGATCGAGCAGCATCGCTTCAATCACAGCAATTTCGGGCGGCTCCGGCTTGCTCGCCTCCAGACGCTTGAGCAACACCCGCTCAAACGCCGCCACCTGCGCATCAAAATCGCCTTTGGCATCGAGTACGCCCTGATGGATCGCCGCTGCGTCCTCCGCACCGAATATCGCGCTCATCGGCTCCACCCGGTCGGCGAACTTGCTGGCATCCTTGCCCACCAATCTCGCCCAGCCGCGCGGCATCAGATAAACGCCGATGATGTGTCCATTGATCACCTGACAGGTGAAGGCATTGCTGGTGGGGCCAAACACAGCGCAGGGCGGCGCAATCTGATAGGGCTGTTTGCCAAAGCGCACCGGCCAGTCGCCGCCCTCGCTCTGCACCTGAATATTGGTCCAGCTTGGCAACACCATTTCCTCGTGAACCACGCCGTCACCAATGCGCGTGCCAAAGCCGTGATAGCCCCCCAGATAGGGCTGCAACGCTTCGCATCCGCTGGCGAAATTCACCGAGTAGCGGACGGGCGCGGCATCGGGGGCAATCTGGTCTGGCGGATGGCTCATATTGATCTCTTGCGCGTAACCGCAAACCGCTGCAAGCCTTTGCGCCATGTCAAACATCGCTCTTTCCGTGCTCGACCAATCCCCCATTGCCGAGGGGATGACTGCCACACAAGCGCTGTACAACAGCCTTGATCTCGCCGCGCGTTGCGATGCGCTGGGCTATCACCGCTACTGGGTGGCAGAGCATCACGCCTCTGTGGGGCTGGCCGGATGTGCGCCCGAAGCCCTGATCGGCCCGCTCGCACTGCGCACCCAGCGCATCCGGCTGGGCTCTGGCGGGATCATGCTGCCGCATTATTCACCGTTCAAGGTGGCCGAGACCTTCTCCATGCTCGCCGCCCTTGCGCCGGACCGGATTGATCTGGGGCTGGGCCGCGCACCGGGGACGGACGGGCGGACAAGCTATGCCCTCCAGCGAGACCGCACGCGCCAGATGGCGGTGCAGGATTTCCCGCAGCAATTGGCTGAGCTCCTCGCCTATCTGGGCGATGGCCTGCCCGAAGACCATCCCTTCGCGCCGCTGAAGCACAGCCTGCCATCGGGCGGCGGGCAAGTGGTGCCGTGGATGCTCGGCTCCTCCACCGACAGCGCAGCCTGGGCCGCCGAAGTGGGCATGCCCTATTGCATCGCAGACTTCATCAATTCGGACGGCGTGCCGCAGGCCGAACTCTACCGCCGCAACTTCCGCCCCTCGCGCTGGCTCGACAAGCCCTATCTGATGGTCGCCACATGGGCGATTGCCGCTGAAACGCGCCAGCGCGCCGAAGAACTGGCCACGCCCGCGCGGATGATGTTCGCGCATCTGCTCCAGAACAAGCTGATCCCGGTGCCGAGCGTGGAAACTGCTCTGGCATGGGCAGAGGGCAAGCCCGTCTTCTCGCGCAATCGCCGCACGGTGCTGGGCACCGGTGCAGAGGTGAAGGAAGAGCTGGATCAGGTGGTGCGGCTCTACGGCGCGGAAGAACTGATGCTCGTCAACATCATGCCCGATCACGCCGCCCGCGTCCGCAGCTATGAACTGGTGGCGGAAGCGTGGGGACTGGAAAGCGTGCGCGAAGCCGCGTAAGGCGCGTCATCAATTCACGCAAAGGACATATGATGGCCGAAACGCTCACCCTCTCTCTTTCCTCCGGCGGCGATGTCGTCATCAAGCTGCGCCCGGACCTCGCGCCCAAGCATGTCGAGCAGATCACCGGTCTGGCGTCCGAAGGCTTTTATGATGGCGTGGTGTTTCACCGCGTGATTGCGGGCTTCATGGCGCAGGGCGGCGATCCCACCGGCACGGGCATGGGCGGCTCTCAGCGTCCGAACATTCCGGCCGAATTCAACGATCTGTCGCATGTGCGCGGCGTCTGTTCGATGGCGCGTTCGCAGAACCCGAACAGCGCCAACAGCCAGTTCTTCATCTGCTTTGACGATGCGACCTTCCTTGATCGGCAATATACCGCATGGGGCGTGGTCGAATCGGGCATGGAATTCGTCGACGCGCTGCCCAAGGGTGAGCCGCCGCGCGAACCCGGCAAGATCATCAAGGCGACCGTCGCCTGATCCTGCGCTGAAACGCTGAAACAAGAAGGGGCGGCTTCCGATATGGAGGCCGCCCCTTTTTGCTAGGTTTTCCAATTAGAGTTCCGGAACCGGTGGCACGGAGTTGTGCGGCGCGTCCGGATCATCCTCATGCACTTCCACATGGCCACGGCCCACATGGCTGTTCTTGCGGCTGTAGAGGAAATAAATGATCAGCCCGACTCCACCCCATACCGGCAGCACCATCATCGCTTCGAAGGGCAGCAGGAAGTAGAGCACCGCCGTGCCGACAATGGCGAGCGGCGCGACCACCCACACCAAAGGCGTGCGGAACGGGCGTTCCCGATCCGGATCAGACCGGCGCAGCAGCAGCACCGCGATGGACACCATGAAGAAGGCAAACAGGGTGCCGGAGTTGGAAATGTCAGCCAGCTTGCCAACCGGCAGGAAGGCCGCCGCCGCCGCCACGAACACGCCGGTGATGGCGGTCACGATGTGCGGGGTTTTCCACTTGGGATGAATGTCTGCCAGCCGCTCGGGCAGCAGACCATCACGCGCCATCACGAAGAAGATGCGCGTCTGGCCATATAGCATCATCAGGATGACCGAGGGCAGAGCGAGCCCGGCTGCGAGGCCGATGACGCCGCCCAGCTTCTGCCAGCCAATCGTCTTGAGCACATGCGCCAACGCTTCCTTGGAGCATGACAGGGGTTCAACCGCACCAGAGGCCACGATTTCCTTACAACGCTCGGCCAATGCAGTCGTGCCCGGGGACAGGACTTCGCCTGTCAGTGACGTGACCGGCTGCGCGCCGATCGCGCCAATCGCGCCAGAGGCGACCAGCAGGTAGAAGATGGTGCAGATGGCGAGCGAGCCGATCAGGCCAATCGGCACGTTGCGCTGCGGATTCTTGGTTTCTTCGGCAGCGGTCGAAACCGCGTCAAAGCCCACATAGGCGAAGAAGATCGAGGCCGCAGCCCCGCCCACGCCAATCGTGCCCCAGCCGTTCGGTGTCATCGGGGTGAAATTATCAGCGTTCATCACACCAATCGTGGCCACCACGAATAGCGAGAGCGCAGCCACCTTCACCACCACCAATATGGCGTTGACGCGGGCGCTTTCGGTCGTGCCGATCATCAGCAACCAGGTGACCAGAAGGCCGATCACCAGCGCGGGCAGGTTTACAATGCCTCCGGCAAAGGGACCGTTGGCCAGCGCGACCGGTATTTCAATATGGAGATAATCCCTCAACAACCCAACGAAATAGCCAGACCAGCCCACGCATACGGCAGAGGCCGCCACGGCATATTCCAGCACCAGCGCCCACCCGACCATCCAGGCCAGCAATTCACCCATCACGGCATAGGTATAGGTATAGGCAGATCCTGAAACGGGCACCATTGAGGCGAGTTCAGAATAGCAGAGCGCGGCCACCGCGCAGACAAAGCCTGCAATGATGAAGCTCCACAACATGCCCGGCCCGGCCTTTTGCGCGGCTTCAGCCGTCAGCACGAAAATACCGGTG